>MHBL01000027.1 GCA_001803235.1 Lentisphaerae bacterium RIFOXYA12_64_32 | reverse complement strand
CAAACCCGATTCACCCGTGGCACAAGGCCACGGGGGTCTCACGCATGGGCCAGCACGCAGTCGTTCCACCCGCGACTCCCATGAAACTGAAGGCTCCCAGAGCCCGCGAGGACGCGGGCGCTCCACGGTCTGGCACGAGGTCTGACTTTGGAACGCCCGCGTCCTCGCGGGCTCTGGGAGCGTCGTTGCCAGTTTCACCTTGGTATGACCGGGCGGTCTGCCGCCCGGGGGGCGCTGACGCATTGCTGACGCGTCAGCCATTCCCGGGCGGCGACCGCCCGGTCATATCAAGCGGTTCTCCCGGGACAGACGGGGCTTCTCGACCTCACTTCTGACTCGCACCCATCGTGCGCACCAGTTCGGTTTCATTGATCTTGAGCCGCAGCGGCAGCGGCTCCTTCCAGCCAGCCTTGAAGGCAAACCCCGCCAGAGCCCACAGTTCACCCGGGCGGCGCTCGAACAGATACGGGTAGCTGAGCTGCCCCCCTTTCTGCCGGGCAATGACCAAGGGCTCCGTCCACGTCCGGCCATCGTCAGTCGAAAACGCCAACGAAAGCTCCTCCCGGAACCACGACGCAACGACCTCCGAGGCCGGGGTTGGTTTCATCTCCAGCGCGGAGAGCGCCCGGCACAGCGGCCGGCCCGGGTCACTGCCCGCGGCTCGGACCCGATTCCAGGCCAGGGCCAGACGCCCGCTGCGCAACCGCAGCAGATGCCCGGGTGAACTGCTGGCGTCGATCTGCGTGGGCTCGATCGTGCGCCAGTAACGCCCGCCATCTTCCGAGAAGGCTTGCCAGAACCGGTCGAGATTGGTACGAATCAACATCAGCAACCGCCCGTCACTCAATTCGGCAAGGGTCGGTTCCGTGGCGCCATCGTGGTGCCCGTGCCCGCCCACATCGATCAGGTTGCTGCGCTTCCAGGTCTTGCCCGCATCCTCCGAAAACAGCGACAACGCCACCCAGTGTCCGGGGTTCGTGACCAGGTGCTCGACACACGCCACCAACCGGCCCGTGCGCGTCTCGATGAACCCAAAAAAGTTGGCGTTGTATCCGTCGAGGACTCGCTGCCGGTCTACCCACGTTTTGCCGCCGTCCTCGCTGCGAACCACCCACAGTTCCAGGCGGCAGTCGTCCTTCGGTTCACCCACCGCATCGTCCCAGCTGAACTTCCAATTCCCCATGTCAAGGTACAACATCACCAACACACCGGCACGCGTCCTGACGACGTAGTGCGCTGCCGGTTCCGTCGGAGGCACCCCCGCGCACACAGGCGTGGCGTCCGTCCACGTGGCGCCTTCGTCGCGGCTGCTGCGCAGCCCCTGCTCATCAATAGTTCCCAGACTCCCGTCGGACAGTTCCACAAACGGCCCGTGTCGGGTGGCGGCCAACGGCTGGCACAGCGGGTGCACCCAGCGCCCGTCGTCCTCCACAGCACCCAGCCCCGCACACACCAACGCATGTGTCAACGTTCGCATCTGAAGTACTCCCTTGACTTGTCCCCGCCTCCCGCACTCCCAATGACATAGCCCACCATGGTTCACCTGGTTAACCACATCAACCACAGGGAATATGCACGCGCTCCGCGCGCTTGTCAAGGCTCGATTGCGCCGGAAGGCAAGGCCCCCCCCCAATGCGGGAGGACAACGCTATTGGCACCCTTTCCCCCTCGTGCGCCGTCACGGCTCCGATCGATTCGCCTTCACGTAGGCCGCGATGTTGGCAACCGTGTCGAGCCAAATGCCGTTTGCGGGGTCCGCACAATAGGCACACAAACGGTCAAGAGCATCAACGCGTGTGCACTGGCTTCCCCGGTCCCCGACCTCGTGCCCGGCCAAGACCACCCAAAACCCCTTGTCCATGGCCCGGTTCAGGATACCCAGAAGCCCGTCAAAATCCAGTCCGTCCATCTCGGTACCACCCACCTTGGCCAGGTCGCAGATGGTCGGGGCATTGAGGTATTCATCGCGAAACCCGCGGCCGGCCAGGAAGTGCTTCGCAACGACCGGCACGTAACTACGCCGTTCGAGGCCGCGCCCGACGAAATCCTGGCCGCACGGATAGGCAAACGTCCGGGGCGCGACGCCGAACAGACTCTCGATCTGACGGCTGGCCTCAACCAGTTCCGATTCCATCTGCTCCAGAGTGTAGTTCTCCAGGACGTTGCGCGCACCCCACACGAAGTTGGCGCTGCACGCATGGCGCAGGCTGTGGTTCGCGATCTCATGGCCCGCCGCGGCCGCCGCACGCCAGCCCGCGAGCCGTTCCTCCAGCCGGGAGAAGGCCACGTAGAACGTGCCCTTCGCGCCATGCCGGTCCAGGACCGGGATCCCAACGTCAACCTGGGAGATGCGGGCATCATCGAACGACAGACTCACCGCCATCCGCTTCCCGGCCGGCCACTGAAACGCGTTCGTCTCGCTCATGAGGTCAACTCCTCTGTGTCTCTCCCCGCACCGAACGGAGTGCCCGGGATTCCGCTGCTCGGGCGTATCTGCGCGCCAACCCGCGAAATGCGCGAAGATAGGCCGCGGTTCAGTAAATGCAACCGTGGCCCGCGACGGCGCAAGCTGCTGCAGACGTCAGCCGCTTTCCTCTTCCGCCTTCCAGCGCTATGGTTTCGGCTGTTTCGGACAACGCCAACTAGTGACCGCGGCCGCAATTTTCGCCCGAGGTCACTAACCCACCCGCTCCATGTCGAGGGAGACCGACCAGCAGCTATGGGGATTACGGCGTCAAGGAGCAGTTGCATCAGGCCACAGACGGCCGCGACGTGGGCTACGTCCCGGTCATTCACACCGAAGCCGATGCCGACCAGATCCAGACGCCCAAGGTCTGGTTTGACCACGAGGCAACCGAGCGCAATTGCCGGACGCTCTGCGAGGTCTCGCCCGACATGCACGAGGAATTCGCGCTGCAGTACGAACGCCAGACCCTCAGCCGCTACGCTGACCGCCTCGCCGACCTGGTCGCCAACCGGAAACTCGCGGTACTCAAGGCACGCGCAGAGGTGTAGCTGCCAGCCAAGCGGACCGCCCCAACCCCCGCAATCGGTCCGTTTGGCCCGTTTGGCCCGTTCCCCCAACCCAGGAGCCACACCCCATGCAATTCACCCACCGCCAATACCTGCAGAAGATCCTCGCCGGCGAGAGAACCGACTGGGTCCCCAACTATGAACTCGGGTGCTGGGGGCAAACGGTCGCGATCGAGAAGGAGCTGTACTCAAGACTGCCGCCGCTACTCGATCAGGGCGGGTACATCCCGCACCTGGACCACACCGCGCAGCCGGACATCCCCTACGCCGACTACATGTACTACATCGAACTGAAGCTGAAGCTCATGGGGCGCTGATGCGCCGTTTCTGCCGGCGCCATTTCTCCGGGATCAACCCCGTTTCCGCCTCAAACACGTGCCGCAGGCGGTACGCACTCGAAAACCCGCACTCGACAGCAACCGCCTTCAACGGCACGCGTGGGTCGCGCAGCAATGTCTTGGCTTGCTCGACGCGCACCCGCCGCATCTCTTCGGCGGGTGAGCGCCCGAGCTTCTCGCGAAACAGTCCCTCGAGCCGGCGCCGTGACACCGCCACGGCCTCGGCCACATCGCGCACCGTCAGACGTTCGGCGAACCGCTCACGGATGATGCGCACCGCCGCACCCAACTCCGGGGTGCGCGCCAGGGCCGTGGCCGTCGACTCGCGCTCGGCAATACCCTCGGGCGGCACCAGCAACGGAGGCGACCCGTCACCGCACGGCTCGCCTCGCAGGCGCCGGTGCAGCATCTCGGCCGCCAGATACCCGCAGCGGCGGTGCGACGCGATCACACTCGACAGCGTCGGCAAGGCCAGCGCACACAGCAGTTCGTCGTTATCGACTCCCAACACCGCCACCGCCTCGGGCACGACGACCCCGACCGCACGACATACCGCCAGCAGTTCCAGCGCCATCCGGTCGTTGAAGGTGAGAATGCCGACCGGCTTGGGGAGTCCCCCGACCCAGCGTCGCAAAACGCCCCAATCCGTGTGGTCCGGATCGATCGGCGGCGGCGGAAAGCAACCTTTCCCAAGTTCGGCAAGGCGTGAGGCAAACACGGCGAGCCGCTCCGGAACGTACGGGTACTTACGCACCACTTCCGTTCCCGTGTAGAACGCGAAGTGCTCGGCGCCGCACCGCCCGAGATACTCCGCCGCCAGCCGCCCGATCGCGGCGTTGTCAATCTCCACACATGGCAGCCCAGGCGCCGCCGTACCCCCGAAGGCGACGGCAGGAACGCGCCAGCGCCGTATGTCCGCCGCCCACTCCGCCGCCGAACCGGACACCAACAGCACGCCGTCAGCTGGCGGCCGTGACCGGCGTGTGGGACGGATATCGGGCAGGAACGGCAGCAGAAGGCCGCCGCTGTCCCGGGCATAGTCACCCACGCCCTGCCCGACACTGCGGCAGTACTGGTGTGCAGGATCCAGCACCAACGCCACGCGGAACACCCGCTGCACCATCGCAACCCCCGTACGGCATCAGTCGCCCGTGGACAGATACACGGGCCCGTTCTTGAGGTTCAGCCAGTAGGCATCGCCAGCCCATAGCCACTCCCCTGGCCAGACGGCAACGTAGACGTGCTGTGTCGCGTCCCAGCGCCATGCCGGACAGAGGAACTCCGCAGCGTACGGCAAGAGCGTGTCACGAACCGGGGAGATCAGGTTCCAGCCCGTATGGAGCAGTACCCGACCGTCCGCCGGCAAACCTCGCACGGGCCGTGAGTCGGCTGGCGCCGGCGCGTAGACCCAGTAGCCGCGCTCCGCGCCCAGCGTCTCCGTGCCCGACGCCACGCGTTCGCGGTCTCCATCCAAAACCCACACCGGCCCCAACTTTATCGAACCACCCTGACCATCGCTGAGCACTGCCGCGATGCTGCTCAGGCTCATCAACGGGGTACCCGTGAGGTTCCAGCCCGCGGCGAGATTCAGTTTCGTCTCTTCCGGCACCGCGTATGCCACCTCGAACACCGAGTCTGCGGTCACAGTCACAGAGGACGTTGTCGCCATGTCAACAGGAGCGCCGACCGGCTGCTCATCCTCGAGCCGCTGCAGGTACATCGCCCTGCCAGGCTGGACGGTCTGCAAGGTCCAGCCCAGCTCGCACGTGCCCCGTCCGCCCACCGGCACCGCGACGACCAGCCGCCAACGCGTCATGGCGTCGGCACTCGAACGGAAGTCGGAGGTCAGGCACCGGTCTCCCGGCCCCGTGGCCGCCGCATTCACGAAGCAGGCGTAACCCATGGCTCCGGCCGTCGGTTCCGGCACCACGACATCGAGCCCCTCATCGACCTCGTCCGTGGCCGCAGTACGGTTCCCAAAATACAGTTCCGACACGGCGGAATTGCTGACCGTGAACGTAAAGAGCACCTCCTCGACGTACACCCACGCCGTGGCCACCGCTGCGCTGGCCACGCCCGGCGTGCCGACGTCCGTGGCCGTCTCCACCACGCGCACGTACCGGCCCGCGTCGTCCGCGACCAGGTTGTACGTGCTCTCGGTTGCCCCCGGAATATCCAGCGCGTCAGAACCTTGGTCGTCAGTGGCACGCCGCCACTGGTACGTCAATCCAGGCGCCGCGTTCCCGTCCTTCGCGTCGTACCACACACCCGGCACCGCGTTCAATGCGCCGTACAACCGGTGCGCGCCCGTCACCCCAGGGGCCTGCGTGTTGACCGGCGGGTCGTTCTGCGCCCTCACCGTCACATTCACCGTGAGCGAGTCCGTGGCACCCAGCGCGTCCGATACCTGCACCACAAAGCTGTCGCTCCCGCTCCAATCGGCCGCCGGTGTGTAACCGACAGACTTGCTCGCACCCGTGCCCACAGCCGTGGTTGCGCCATGCGCGGCCGGAACCGTGACGCTCCACGTCAGCGTGTCCCCGACGTCCGGATCGACCACGTGCAACACCACGCTGAACGCGGTCGGGCTCGAGTCCTCATCCATCGTCACCGCCTGCGGGTCGGACTCTGCCAAGACCGGCGGGTCCGGACGCGGGTTCACCGTCACGTTGACCGTGATCGTGTCTGTGCCGCCCAACCCATCCGACACCTGCACCACGAAACTATCGATGCCGTTCCAGTTTGCGTCCGGCGTGTAGATGAACGTCGTCGGTTCGGCGCCCTCGCCCTCAACCGTCGCCGTGCCGTGTCCCGGCCCGCTCAACCGCGACCAGGTCAGCGTGTCGTCGTCCGTGTCGGTCGCCGACACCGTCGGCACACTCCATGCGGTCGGACTGCCATCCTCGTCCATGATCCGCGACACACTGCCCTGCCCGATCACCGGCGCAACGTTCCCGATCAGTGTCCAACCCGAGGTAGCCGACGCGCTCTGCGACAACGGCAACCCCTCGCCATCGTCCGAGGCCGTCACCCGCACGCCGACGAACTTGCCCACATCCGCGGCCTGAGCTGCATAGCTTGCGGCCGTAGCATCGGCAATATCGGCGGCGTTTGCGCCGCCTGCGGAGTCCGCACGCCGCCACTGGTAGGCGTAAGCAAGCGCGCCCGGCGCCCGGTCTGCATTGTCGTTCCACGTTCCCGTTGTAGCCGTCAACAGATGCGTCCCACTCCACGTGGGCACGGCCGTGTTGGTGGGCGGATCGTTCCGCGGACGGACCGTCACCCTCACCGTGATCGTATCGGTGCCGCCCAGGCCATCGGACACTTGCGCCACAAACGCGTCATCCCCGTTCCAGTCCGCGTCCGGCGTGTAGCCGAACGTCGCGGGCGATGCACCCGTGCCACCCACCGTCGCGGTGCCGTGCCCGGCCGGAGAAGCGACCGACCAAGCCAGTGTGTCACTGTCTGAATCGGTTGCCAAAACGGTCGGTGCGCTCCAGGCCGTCGGAGCACTATCCTCGTCCATCGTTACCCCGACGTCATCCCCTTGGGAAATCACCGGCACGGCGTTCGCCACCAGCGTCCAGACGGTCGCCAATGACGTGCTCTGCGATGCCGGTTCGCCCACACCGTCGTCCGTCGCCGTCACCGCCACGCACACGTACGTGCCGTTGTCCGTGCCGGTCAGCGTGTAGGTCGAAGCCGTCGCACCGTCGATGTCCGCCGCGTTCGCGCCGCCCGCGGAATCCGCACGCCGCCACTGGTACGCACAGGTCAACGTCGAGGTCCCGCTCACCGACGTGTCCGTGGTGTCGTTCCACGTTCCCGGCGCCGCCGTCAGCACCTGACCAAAGTGATGCGTCCCGCTCACGCTCGGCGCAACGGAGTTGGCCGGTGCGTCATTGCGTGCGTTCACCACCACGTTCACGGTGATCGTATCCGTACCGCCCTGGCCGTCATCGACTTGGACGGCGAAACTGTCGCTCCCGTTCCAGTTCGCGGACGGCGTGTACGCGATCGCCTTGCTCGCACCGGTCCCGTCAGTCATGGCCGTACCGTGTCCCGCCGGGGTCCCCACGCTCCACGTCCGCGTGTCGTTCTCCGCGTCGGTGGCGTTCAGCGTCAGGCCGAACGTGGTCGGGACCGAGTCCTCGTCCATCTCGACATTCACACTGCCACCTTCCGTGATGATCGGATTCGAGTTGGCCGTCGTGAAATTCCACGCTGTGGTCGTCGCTATCCCGGCATACTTGTTCCCCGCCAGGTCCACCAGCGCGGTCGCGGATATCTGGACGTAGAATTCGGTGTGCCCGGCCAGGAGGGCAGCCGGCACCACGACCACGCTGGCGCCCGCCACAGTGACCGCCGCGTCCGTCACGTCGATGGATTCAACCCATCCATCGCCGGACGACCGCCGGATCGATATGGTTCCTACGCCTTTCGCCATGTTCTCCGAGAACACCAACTCGAGCTCGGCATCCAGTGCCACCTGCGTGGCCCCATCCGCAGGCTCCATGTCCAGCACCACTGGCGCGGTGCGATCCAACGCGTAGGACTGTCCAGCGCCGTAGTCCGCGACGATGTCGTTGCCCGCAACGTCCGTAATGGCAGCCGTGCCGCCGAGCACGTCCAGCCGCAGCGTCCCATCGCCAGTGCCCGTGAGGGCCGTGACGTCGTAGTTCGACGCGTCAACCTGGACTGCGTCCGCGACCGACTCGTCCGAGAGCGTGCCGGACTCATCAACGAGCGTGAAGTCTGCCGCCGCGACCGTGCCCGGTTCCACGGCTTCGCTGAACGTCACGCACCAGGTCACGCTATCCGCGTTGGTCGGGCTCGATGCCGGATCCAGCCGAACCACGCTGCTCACGGTCGGGGCGGTCCGGTCCAGCACGTACGTTTCGCCATCGGCGGTGTAGTCCGACGTCAGGTCGTTGCCAATGGTGTCGTTGATGGACGCCGTGGCGCCCAGCACGTCGAGCCGCAGCGTCCCGTCCCCGGTCCCGGTGCTCGCCGTGACGTCGTAGGTCGATGCGTCAACCTGAACCAGCCCCGTGATCGACTCGGCACTGATCGTGCCGCCGACATCCACAAGGGTGAAATCGCCCGCCTCAACCGTGCCGGCGTCCACCGCCTCGCTGAACGTGATACGCCAGGTGACCTCGGCAGTGTTGGTCGGACTCGATGCCGGCCCGCGGCGGTTGACACTGAGAACCGTCGGCGGCGCGCGGTCAATGGCGAACGTCTCATCACCCGCATGATCCGCCGTGATGTCGTTGCCTGCAATGTCGGTCACGGCGGCACTGGCGCCGCTCACGTCCAGTCGCAACGTCCCCTCGCCTGAACCGGGCGCCGCCGTCACGTCAAACGTCAGATCATCCACCTGGCTGACACCCGTGAGCGACTCGCCGGTAAGCGACTCGGACACGTCCACCAGCGTGAAATCGCCAGCCTGGACCGTACTGAGGTTCACCGCTTCGCTGAACACCACACGCCACGTAACACTGTCAGCGTTGGTCGGATTCGAGAGGGGCGTCTGGCGCGTCACGCTCGCAACCGTGGCCGGCGTTTTGTCGATGACGTACGTCGCGCCGCCGGTGTAATCCGCGGTAATATCGTTTCCTGCTACGTCCGTAACCGCGGCGGTGGCGCCCAACACATCCAACCGCAACGTGCCGTCGCCTGTCCCCGTACCCGCAGTGACGTCATAGGTCAACGCGTTGACCGGCGTGACCCCCGTGATGGACTCGCCGCTGAGCGTGGAGGACACATCCACGAGCGTGAAGTCACCCGCCTCGACCGTGCCGCTGTCCATCGCTTCGCTGAACGTGACACGCCACGTAACGGTAGCCGCGTTGGTCGGAGTCGACGTGGGCGTCTGACGGACAATGCTGACGACCGTCGGAGCGGTGCGGTCGACGGCGTATGTCTCGCCGGCGGTGTAATCCGCGACAATGTCGTTTCCGAGCGGGTCGGTGATCGTTGCGGTCTCGCCCAGGACATCCAGCCGCAACGTTCCCTCACCGGTGCCGCAATTGGCGGTCACCACTACGGTTGTCGCATTCACGAAACCAACACTTGCAGGAGACTCGCCGGTGAGCAAGTTCCCCACGTCCACCAGGGCAAAGTCACTCGTCTGCACAGTCCCGCCATCCACCGCCTCATTGAACGTGACGCGCCACGTGACACTGGCCGCGTTGGTCGAATTGGATGGGGGCGAATGGCGCGCCACGCTGACGACGGTCGGACCTGCGGTGTCGTAGGTTCGGCTCAGTTGCGTGGCGGCGGTGTTCGCATTGCCGGCCCCGTCCTGGGCCACACCGCCGGCCACGTCGGCCGTTACGGCGCCTTGCCCTGTTGGCGTGATGTTCGCCGTGTACTCGCTCGGCCCCCCGGCAAAGTCCCCGGCTGCGCCGTTTCCGACCGTGATGTCGCCCACTACGAACCCGCTCACCGCTTCACTGAACGTGACGGTCACCGGGATCGGAGACACGTTCGTCGGGTTTGCAGTGGCCGAGGTGATCGTGACCGTCGGCGCCGTCGTGTCGATCACCAACGCCTTGTTCGCGCCCAGCGACCCGACCGCGCCCGGGGACGCCAGCGTCAGCTCAGCATTGTTCCCGGCCGCGTCCTTGATCGTGCCGCCGTTCAACGCCAGCGCCGACGTTGCCGTGTAGTCCAGGTCAACGCTGTTGTGCCCTGCCAGCACCGTGTACTGGAACGTCAGCGTCGTGGTGCCGCTGCCGCCCGAACAGTCCAACGCAGAGCCCGCACCGCCGGTCGCCAGCGCCAACCGTGGCGTGCCGCCCACCGTCACCGCCTCGGTGAACGTCACCGTCACATCCATCACCGCGCCCGCCTTGTACGAACCGTCGGGCCTGGGCGAGGTCACGTTGGTCACCGTCGGCGCGGTCTTGTCGATGGCATACGTCTGGCCGCTGGTGTAGTCTGCCGTGATGTCGTTACCCGCCACATCCGTGATGGCCGCGGTCGCACCGAGCACGTCCAGTCGCAGCGTGCCATTCCCTGCCCCGGTACTGGCCGTCACGTCAAAGGTCGTCCCGTTCACCTCTGCCACGCCGGTGATCGACTCGCCGGTGAGTGAACTCGACACATCCACGAGTGTGAAGTCGCCGGTCGCCACCGTGCCGCTGGCCATGTCTTCGCTGAACGTGACGCGCCAGGTGATGCTGCTGGCGTTAGTGAGAATCGAGCCCGGCGTCTGACGGTTGACGCTGGACACGGTCGGCACGGTCCCGATGCCGCCGGCCGTGTGTGTCGCGCTGTTCACGGCGCCAATCCCATTGCCCACCACGTCCTTGACGTCGCTGGTCACCGTGATGGTCACGTCGCCGGCGTTGACCATCTCGCCCGCATCCCACGTCAGCGTGTAGGTGTTGCCGCCTTTCAGCACAACACTGTCCGGGTTCGCGGTAAGCGAACCGCTGCCGGCGCCCGAAATGGTGTAGTAGCCGGCCGTTGACACGCCGGCACCCATTGCTTTGCTGAACGTCACGTCCACGGTCCGGCCCGTCTGCACGACAACCGACGACACGCCCGGTGAAATGTCGTCGTTCAGGATCGTGGCCGTGTGCACCGTGGTGGCGCCCTGCAGCGCGTTGGTGGGGCTGCCCATGGTTACGATCACCGTCTCGTCGTCCTCGCTCATGGCGTCGTCATTCACCGTGATCGTGATGTCCGCACTCAGGTTCCCGGCCGTGATGGTGATCGGGCTCGCGGTGATCGTGTAGTCCGCGCCACCGCCCTCCGTCGCCGTACCGCCGAGCGTGAACGGCACGGTCACATCCATTGTCGAACGCGCCGCCAACTGCGCGGTGACTGTCAGGGTCCCGACGCTCTCCAGGGCACTCTGGCTGGCAGACGTGAAGCTGACGCTGTTCACCGTGGTCACCCCCGGCGGGCCGTACTTCTGCCAGGCACTGTTCGCATACGCCCGTACCTGGTACGCGTACTGGCCGCGACTCTTGCCGGTGATGGCCTTTGACGTCCCCACCACGTTGTTATCGACCGTTGTCCAGCCGCCGTACCCGGCAATCTCCGTGTTGCTGATCTGGAAATCGTCAATAGCCACGCCGTACGACGGCCACGACGTCGAGCCCGAAGCGCGCTCCGCGTTGTAGACGAACCGCACAATGCAGGTGCTGTCCAACCCCGCTGCCGCCACGAGTGCCGCGTTGTTGATCGTGATCTGCGACCAGGTGGCGTTGCCATTGTACGTGCCGAGCGTGGACCACGTCAGTCCGCTATCGGTGGAAATTTGCAGCTTCAGGTAGCCCACCGTTGCGCCTATCCGGGACTGACGGTAGAATGAGATAGCCGTCGCGTCAGTTACCTTGAACGGAGTCTTCTGCACGAGTTGCTGAACGTTTGAGTACCATCGACCGGTACTGTTGTCGTAGACTTGGAACACATACGAGTAGCTCCCGGCCTGAAAACCACCGTTCGAGCGATGCGCATCGCCCAGGATGTACCAGTTCGCGTACATGTCGTCTTCAACCTCGGCACCGTCGGAAAGGCTGGTCAGCGTGGTCGAGGAACCCTCCTGAATCTCGTACTTGGTCGCGTTCGTGCATGCCGGCCAAGTCACGGTGAAATCACCGCTGCCGACCACCTGGTCCACCAGCGTCGGGCACAGGGTCTGAGCGTCGTAGGTCATAGTGGCGCCAGACGCAGAGAAGTTCGAGAAATTGTTGTAGGTGTGGTACGAGGTGTTGTTCGCACGACTGTAGTACCCGGCCTGGTAAAGCATGCTGTTCGAGGTCGCATTGCCAGTCCCGTCGCGGAATCCCCCAGCCAGCCCGTTGGTGCTACGCCAGGAGTCACCGGGTTCGATGTCCGACGCAAACGATGTCCCCAGCGAATCGTCGCCGTCCGCCTCTTCGAGCTTCACGAGCGGGTGGTCCCACGAGCCAAGGTCGTTGTTGGCGCTCTGGCTGTCGACATGCCAGATTAGGATGCCCGGCGAACCGGCCGACGCGATGTCCGCGTCGAACCCGGTCGCCTGCCGGTTCTCGATCAGGAAATACTCGCCATTCGACATGCCGTCGCGAAGCATATGCACGGCAGCGTTGTCTTCCACGAGGGCGAGACTGACTGAGTCGAGAGAGTGGACTTCGGTGGGCTTGACGAATCCGAGCGAGTACTTGCACCACGCGCTCATGTGCACCGGCCGCTCGGCCGTGGGAAAGCCGCCCGAGTAGGTTGCACCCCAGCTCCCCCCGGCCATGATGCACCAATTGCCCGCGCCGTTGAAGGTGCTGCTGTAGTCATACAGGTCCGGCAGTCCGAAGAAATGCCCCATCTCGTGACAGATCACGCCGATCCGCGTAATCCCAGTCGTACTGGAAAAACGCATGGCCGGCGCTGTGTGGTATCTGGCCGTCCTGACACTGTCCTTCGTCTGCTCCGACACCGAGCCCTGGTGCGACCAGATGCAGTTCACCGAGTTGCTCCCCCACGACTCGTCCAGCCCGGAATGGACAATCGTCAGAACATCCACCCAGCCGTCGCCGTCGCTGTCTCCCTGGGAAAAGTCAAGCCCTGCCGCGTCGGCAGCGCTGATGGCATCGAGAACCATCTGGTCGAGGTCCACATCGTTCCCCCACGCGTCATTGGCGCCGTAGTCCGCCTCGTTGCCCGGTAAGTGTACCCAATCAGTGACAATGCTCTGAATGGTGAGTTTCCCGTACGACACCTCGTTGTAGTAGTCCTTGACCGACCCCGCCGCCCCGTCGTCACTGTAACCGACGTCGTTGAACAGACTGTCGTACTCGCTGGGAGACCGGCCCTTGGTCGCCAACGCGGTGCCTCCAACCCCATCCCAATGATTGTTGAAACAAGCCAGAATGACGATGTTGCGGACTCCCCCCCCTTCCGCCGGGATGCGGGCAGGGGACTGCGTCGGCCCGTCGGCGGGAGCGCTCTGCGAGTCCGGTGCAATCGGGCCGGGCGCAGGCAACCGCGCCGCTGCCGGCACGGCCGCCTGCTTCACCCTTGCCTGGCGCAGCAGGTGCCGCGCGGGCAGGTCGTGCTTGTTCAACCCCAGCGACCGCGGATTGACCTTGCCGACTCTGGCCTCGAGCTTGTCGAACCCGGCCCGGTCGGCGCGCGGCACCGCATGCTTCCACCAGTTGTCGGCTTGATCCTTTTCCACGACATAGCCGTCGTCCGTCTCATGCCAGTGAAAGAACTCGTCCCCTTGCTGGCGCACGACGATCTGCGTGCCGTCCGGCTGCGTGACCGTCCGGCAATGCCCGTCCGCCGGCACGCTCCAGGCGCGCGGCACAAAAACGGACAGGAAGGCTGCGACAAGAGGAACGGTCAGACCAGGCCGAAAAACCCACCATGCTGGCCAACGCGCGGGATGGGACATCGACACACTCCGTCTGGCTGTAGACATGCAAGCACTCCGCCTTGCCGATGCGCCGAGGCCGAAAGCACCCGACAAGTTACGCGGCCTGCAGTTTACACGCAGCCGGTGTTCATATCAAGGACGGGCGCGAAAGAGCGACGCTTTGCGCCCGCGCGGGGCGTACTGAAGTGGCGCCCAAACCAGTAGGAGGCAGGGGTAAGACGGAAGGCGATGCCATGAGCCGCATCACCGGCCGGCGGATCGGCGCCGACCGTGGGACTACTTCGTGACCTTAAAGTTCTTCTCGGTGGTGACGAACCCGAGGTTCTGCGCCTCGACGTGCCCGTCGCAGAAGCCGATGTTCGCCTGCGAGATGTGCCGGATGTAGACGCAGTAGTTGCTGTCGGGCGGCGGCAGCCCCGGGGCCGTCCAGTTGATCACGTACGCCATCTGCTGGCTGGCCGCGCCGGTCGTGGTGATCCAGTGCGTGCCGCTGTCACCGTTCAGGATCGTCTCGGACGGCTTCGTGATCTTGGCCATCGGGCAACCGCCGAACTGGTAGCACCCGGGCTGCGAGTTCGGACTGGGGTGCCCGGGCCAATTGACGGTCAGGTACTGGTAGTTCACTCCGTAGCTGAGAAACTCGGTCATGTCCGTGGCGCTCGGACATTTGTAGACCTCGCGGTTGTTCACGTACGAGGTGATCCGGGCCGCCCAGTATGCCCAAGGCTCACCCCAGATATACGACGGACACATGCGCTCTTCGTAATCGTCCGTGTACAGCAGCATGCCCAGGGCGAGCTGCTTGATCTGACTGGAGCAGGTCGCCTGACGCCCCTTCTCCTTGGCCTGGTTCAGCGCCGGCAGCAGCAACGACGCCAAGATCGCGATGATCGCAATCACCACCAGCAACTCGATCAACGTGAATGCACGCTTCGGTTCGGTCTGCATGGCACTGCCTCCATCCGCCGTCACACCGGCAATCCGTTTCGCCCCGCCCTGACAATATTCCAACTCTATGGTTGGGATTATACCGTACAGTAACCCGCGCAGAGGCGAAACGCAACCGGTCAGGCCCTGGGTTCAGGTGGGACCGGTGTCGGGGGGGCGGGGGTCGGGGGGAACAACACTTGCGCTCCCTCCTCCCTGCTCCCTCCTCCCTGCTCCCTGCTCCCTGCTCCCTGCTCCGCGCTCCGTGCTCCGTGCTCCGTGCTACCCCATCCGCAGACGCTTGCGGATGAACCATTCCGCGCCGAACAGCAGCACGACCACCCCCCAGAGCCAGGCGCGATCCCACCGCGGCACCGCCGTGTAGCGCGTCTTCTCCTCCTGCTCCCGTGCCGTAACCCGCAACAGCGCATCCAAGTCGCCCTGACCCTGAATGACCTTGCCTCCGGTCGTCCGCGCCAGTTGCGCCAGCAACTCGGGGTCCGGGTTCATATCGGCGAACTCCTTCGCGCCTTGCGGAATATGGATCAGAATACGATCCTCGCCCAGCGACTTGCCCTGCGCATCCGCCGCGACGAAGACCACCGCGATCTCCTTGCGCGTCAACTCGGAGGGCAGCTTGAGTTCGCCGCAGAACTCGCCCTTGTCACGGTCAAACCGCAACGGCACGCTGGGCGTGTTGAGTTCGTCGAACTGCGCCGTGACCTGGCACGCCTCCATCGTCTCCTGCGCCGCGGGGTTGAGGATTCGCGCCCGGACCTTGACGGCTTCCCCCGCGTGGTACGTCACCGCCTCGGTATTGCCCAGCACTTCAGTGCGCCGATGCGCCGCGCTGTTCTGCGTCAGCCACCGCACCGCGTTGATCCAGAACTTGCGGTAGTACCGGTTGTCGTGGTCCCCCTCGCCCCAGCGCGTCTGGTAGTAGTCGCCCCAACCGCCCGCGGCATCGGACGTGAACGCCAGGGTTCGGCCCCGGCCGTACGCCTGCACACTGATGATCGGCATGTCCCGCTTCGGGTGCAGTGCCAGCACGACCGCGCCCGGCTTCGCACGGTTAACCAGGTTGGTGCCCTTGAACGGCGGATGCGCGTCCAGAATCCGCGCGTTCTTGTCCGTGTCCGTGTCGATCTGCCAGATGGCGTGGTTCCGCACCGCCTCCGGAATCTGCGGCGTGAACTCCTCCGTGACGTAACCCTCGCTCTGCGTCTTCATGTCCATGGGGATCATCTGCTCCCAGCTCGTGCGGTCCCAGCCGCCGGCGCCAAACGCCGTGTAGCCGCCGATCATGCAGAATCCGCCGCCGCGGTCCGAGACCAGTTCCGCGGTCCACTGGAGTTGGTCGGCCGAGAACAGCGAACGATTGATGTCGCTGCAGATGACCAGGTCGTACTGGAACAGCTCGTCCCGCGACACGGGGTAACCCCGCGTCGGATCCTGAACCCGGAAGAGTTTTCCACCGCTGACCACCTGCTGATCCACGGTCAGCACCTCCACCTCGATGTTGCCCGTTTCCAGCAGCGCCGCGGGAATGTACTCGTACTCCATCTTGCCCCACACCACGTCCTTGTGGTTCGAGCCTTCCATGTAGAGCACGCGGATTTTCGGGTCCACCACCTCGACCTTGAACTCGAACGTGTTGTCGGCCAGCGTCGTCTCGTTCGCGACCGGGCTCAGGGACAGCACGTACTCGTCGGTCCGGTTGCCGAGTTCAAGAATCAACTCCTGCTCGGCAAGCCCCTCAACGGCCTCGAACCGCACCTCGCCCAAGGCCCGCCCCGACTTGCTCTTCAGCGTCAGCGCCAGGTTCGCGCCGGCGGCATTCTGCACCCGGATCAGCACCCGCAGGGGCACACGGCTGCCGGGCGGCGCATGCCGTTCGACCAGACAGTTCTGTATGGACACATTCACGATCCGTTGCCCCGCGCCGGCCGCGTACGTCGAGACCAGCACGCCGCGCTGCCGCGCCAGACGGATGGCGTCGCCCAGTTGCTCGCGGTCGTGAATGCGGCCGTCACTGAAGACCACGAGATGGGCCACGCCCACCGCGTCCGTGGCCTGGAGCAGGCTCACCATGGCCTGGCCTAGGTTGGTCGCGGTGCCGGCAGGCACGACCGGCAGGGCGTCGGTGTGGACAGCCGGCAGACTCAACGCCGAGTCGAACTGGTACAGACCCATGCGCGGATCGTTCCCGGCGTTCCCGGCCACTGCCTGAATGAGCTTGCGGACCTCGCCCAACCGCGCCTGGGGCGTGCCAATGCCCATGCTCGCCGAACTGTCGACCAGCAACAGGGTGTGATCCCGCACGTGTTTCGGCGTCATTCTCTCGACATGCACCGGCTCGCTGAGGATCCACAGCAGGATCGCCAGACCAGCGCCGCGCAGCAGCAACAGCAGGAGGCGCATTCGCCAGTCGCGAACCTGGCTGCTGCGCAACACCAGGAACGCGAGCAGCAACACGCATGCCCCGACCAGCGTGGCGTAGAGAAACGTGTGTGAGCCAAAACTGAATGGCATCAGTCGTCCGTTCGGCACGGGATTTGTCGGCCACCATGTCCCCCCAATCTACCATGACACGGCAGGCAGTCCAACCGTGCGCCCGCCACGGCGGCGAACGTCGGGATCCAGCCGCGGTACTGCGTCGGCTGCGGAGCGGCAGTGGCGCGGGACCTCCGGGACCGCGGCAGAGTGCTCGGGTCCGTCCCGGACCCAGGCTCTCGGCCAGGGACCGGCCCGAGCACCCCGCCTCAGCGCGAAACGCGCCGAGCCACTGTGCGCCAGAGCCGCCGGTGCGCTACATTGCCTCTGCGTTCGCCGGCATCGGACGACTTTGCCATGCGGAAACTGACTCTTGACCGCTACTCGGTTCTCGGCCTTGCCCTCGTCGTGGCCGCGGGTGCGGTTGCGCACTGGGGGCCGGGCTGGACCCGCTCCCGGACGACCTCCGCACGCTGCTGCCGCAACTCCCCGAGTTCCGCGACAACGTCGGCACGCTGATCCGCCTCGCCCGCGAGTGTGGCGTTACCTCCGTGTTCTGCACCCAGCCGATTCAGACCATACCCGACGAAGTCGGCCGGCACGCGCCCGGCGTGAACCACCAGCGGAACGTCGAGTTCGACGGCCGTCTCGTAGATCGGGAACATCCGCTTGTCGTCCGGGTAGCACCGACACTTCGACGGGAACAGCTTGAAGCCGCACATGTGGTTCTTCCGCACGTGGTCGCGCATGTGCCTCCGGACGGAGCGGTCGGCCACGTTGACGTCCGCCGTCGACTGGCACTGGGATACACGGCCCGGGCTGACTGACTTCGACCTCCTCGCGATCCTCGACGGCGACCGGCGCAGCATGGGTGTCCCCCCGACCGCCTACCGCCAAGGCCGCATGCAGGAACCAACCGTGCGGGACCGGCGAACCCGGCATCGGGCGTCCAACGCGTCTTGACAGCCACGGTGCAGCACAGTACAATCATCGCCAGCAGGGCCCGCGGAAACGGCCGAGTCCATGGCGAGCGTCGCATGCCGAATAGCCGCCAGGGCTTCGGAACTCCCGGTGTTGGCCACGGACCGTGTCGTTGTAGATCACAGCGCCCACTTGACGGATGATATCAATAGTAGTATCATAACTATGCCGAGAGTTGATGAAATCCTGGAGCGGATGCGTCGGAAACCGCAAGGAACCCGGTTCGAGGAACTGTGCCGCGTCTGCGATCGGTTCTTCGGACTCGCGCGTCAATGCAGTTCAAGCCATCGGGTGTACAAAACCCCGTGGCAGGGAGATCCGCGAGTCAACATCCAGAACGCCAAAGGGATGGCCAAGGCCTACCAGGTTCGCCAAGTCCTCAGGGCCATCGACCGCTTGAGAAACGAGACCGACCGTGAACAATGACCACTACACGTACCGGGTGACTTGGTCCGAAGAAGACGGGGAGCACGTCGGTCTGTGCGCGGAGTTCCCCAGTCTGAGTTGGCTTGCACCGACGCCCGAAGGCGCGCTCAGGGGCGTCCGGCGACTGGTTGCCGAGGTCATCTCTGACATGGAAGCGAATGCCGAGGCCGTTCCGCAACCCCTCGCCTCCCGTTCGTTCAGCGGCAAGTTCGTGGTCCGTGTTCTCCCTGAGGTCCACCGCGACCTGGCACTGAAGGCAGCGGAAGCGGGGGTCAGCCTCAACCGCCTGGCAAGCCTGAAGCTGGCGCGGTGAGGAACGTCCCGGATACCGGGAGCACCACCATCCCCTCTCACTCCCGGATGTCGTCGGACAAGGCTTTGAAGTAGCTGTCCACGAGCCGCGTGTACTTGTCGGGCACGCGTTCGTCGCGGTTCAGGAGCATTTCGCGCTGCACGATCTCGTCGATCATGGTCTGCAGGCGCTGCACGGCCGGCGTGAGTGTTTTGGTGCTCACCTCTTTCGGGATCACCTTGCCGGCGGCGGACTTGCCGCGCTGGTTCTGGGGCCCCACCTGTTCCATGAGCCGGTTACCGAGCTGTGCAAGTTCGGCATCGTTCAGGTCCTTGAGTTCCTCCGCCAGGTCCTGCAACCGCGCGGTCGTTTCTTTCTGGGCGCCCTGCCCCGACGCCGGCGCGGCCGCCGCCTTGCTGGCCGGGCTCTTCACGGCGGCCTGCTGTTGCCCGCTGTCGAGCTGCTGCTTGAGCTGGCGCGCTTCCGCTTCGGCCGCGGCCAGCCGCTCGACCTGGCCCTGCACCAGACGCTGCTTCGCCTTGTCGAGCGCCGTGGCCAAACGCTCAAACCGCTCGGCGGCGCTCTTCTGCGCCAGGACCGCCTGCTCAGTCTGGCCCTCGCCGCGCAGGGACTGCGAACTGCGCACGTCCGCCGGGAGCTGCTCCAGGCCCGTCTCCGCCCGAGCCTTGGCCAGATGGTTCTGAAGCGCCTCAAGTCCTTTGTCGCTCCGGGACTGCAGCCGGTCCAGCCAGTCGGCGATCGTTTCCGCGCCCTGCGCGGCCCGTTCCATCGATGGCGGACTCCGCACCTCCGACGGCGTGCCCGACGGTGACGGTTTGCTCCCCTTCTGACCTGACGGTTCCCCCGCCGGCACCGGACTTGGGGCACTCCCGGACGCCATCTCCTCACCCTTGCCCTGCGGCTGCAGTTCCGATGCCGCACGCTCCGCTTGGGCCCGCGCCTGCTCCAGCACTGCAACGGGGCTGCTTTCCGCCAGGCCGCGCAGGTGCTCCGCCACCTGCGCGAGCTTCTGCTCGGCGGCATCGAGTGCACCGCTCGCCTCGGGCATCCGTTGCGCCGCCAGGTCCGACGCCGCGTCCTGCATCGCCTTAGCCGCGTCCTGCATCCGGCTGCGCGCCAGCGGCGTCGCCGCCGCAGCCGCATCCACACCCTTCTGCAACTCGGCCGCGTCGGACACCGCCTGTTCCTGGCGCGGGGTCAGGGCTTGGGCTGCGGCACGCTCCGCCGCCGCCTCTGGCAGGCGCGAGTCGCTGGTCTTGTCGGTCTTGGCGAGACTGTCGGGATCTTCGGGATCTTCGAGATTTTGGGAAAGCGACGGGGCTGCGGCGGGGGGCGCTTGTGGCGTTGCCGCCGGAGCGTCCTGCCCGCGCCTTGGCGGCTGCGGGCTTGCCGCTGCTACCTCGCTGCCAATCTGCTGTTCCTCCTGTGCCAGGCGCGCCGCCTCCTTGGCCAACGCGTCCAGGTCCTCCTGGCGCGCCGCGGACTTGGCGTTCTTCGCCTCGGCCTGCGCGCTCTGTTGCTGCTCTTGTTGCTGCTGTTGCTGCGCCGCTGCATTCACCTGCCGTTGCAGTTCGCGTTGCGCCTCGAGCGTGGATGCCAACGCCGCCTCCTCGTTCTTCAGCGCCGGCGTAACTTTCTGGCTCTGCAAATCTTCTGATGCCGACTGCATCTGCTCCGCGGCCCGTGTCAACGCCGTCTTGGCTTCGGCTGCCGCCAACTCCGGCAGGTCCTCGCGCACGTCCTCCACTCTTTTCGACAACTCCGCCTCACGCT
The DNA here is from genome assembly GCA_001803235.1 of Lentisphaerae bacterium RIFOXYA12_64_32. GTDB lineage: Bacteria > Verrucomicrobiota > Lentisphaeria > Oligosphaerales > YB12-FULL-65-16 > YB12-FULL-65-16. The sequence continues at coordinate 47,924 of MHBL01000027.1, read as the reverse complement.
GTGCTTCGGCCTTTGTCGCGGCCGGGTCGCGCGCCTTCTCCGCCTGCATCCGGAACGCCGTTGACACCGCGCGGCGCTGTTCCTTAATAACCTCGTCGAGTTTCCGCAGGTTCTCCAACTGTTTCCGGACCATCTCTTCGTCCACCTTCACCTCACCGGTCGGGGCCGACCGCGCCGGAGGTTTTGAACTGCGGATGAAAATGTTGCGGAACTCGCTCACCCCACGCCGCGCCGTGTCCGGCCCACGATCGCGAGCATACGCGTAGACCTGGTTGACCGTGGTCTCGCTGACCGGGTACCCTTCCAGCCGCAACGTGACCGTCTGCTCCGCTGAGAACGTCAGTTCGCCATCAAACCGGCGGTCGCCAAGCTGAAACTCCGTGCCGTCCACGCGCAGCACGACCCCGATCTGCGCCAGGCCGAAATCGTCGCGCGCCCGGACCCGCACCAGGACGACACCGTTGCGGGTCGTCTCAACGTCCTCCGGCGGCTCGATGATCTCGACGCGCGGCACTCTGTCCTCCAGGCCGCGGACGGTGTAGGCGAGCTTGCCGAGGAGCAGCCCGTCCGCGTCCGCGCCGTCAAGGTAGAACTCACGGTCACCGGATACGACCCTCCAGGTGGCCAGCGCCGCGGCACCCGACAGTTCGACCGGAATGTTGTCGTCGCCCAGGCGCAACCGCCCGCGCCGCAGCGCGTGGTTCAGTTCGAAGCGGAATTCCACCGTACTGCCCTCGACCGCCACCACATCGCGGTTCTCGGTCACCTGCGCCGCAATCCCGGTGTAGGCGGGATAGTTGACGCGCGCCTGGACAAGCCGCACGACAGGCGGGTCGACAAACCGCACCGTCTTGATCCGGCTCCGGCCATCTCCCGCTGTGACGAAGAACTCGAACGAGTTCTCGCGGCCGGTGATCGCGCCGCTGAAGTGTGTCGCGTCGGAGCCCGTCATCTCCGCAGTCTCCCACGTGCCGCTCCCCTGCTCGCGCAGGTGCAAGGTGGCCTTACGGACCGACCGTCCGGTCAGAGTCGCGTCGACTCCGACCGTGTCGCCGCGCTCGAATTGCGTCACGTCCGACGTGGCGGTCACGCACGTAAAATACAGTTGGGCGGCCGGCAGCAGGACGCGGCGCGCCGCGAGGCGGAAGTCCGCCCACAGGATCACGGCACAGAGGACTGCCAACACCAAGGGGATACAGGCCATTCCGAGCCGGCGGACCCGCCGCCACGGGATCAGGCGTTCGGGTCGCACCTTTGCGAGTCGGCCCCCAACCTGCTCGTGCAGGGCCTGCACCAGCGCTGGGGAAAACCCGGTCCGATCGAAATCGGCCGCTGCCCCGACCTGCAGCGACGTACGCACCATCTGCCCCAATTCAGGATTGCCCTGCTCCATCTCGCGCACGGCTGCCCTCCCGTCGAAACGCAGGCACGGCAGCACCCACAGACGCGTCACAATGCCAACCCCGACCACCACCAACGCCAGGAATGCCAGCCAGCGCGCCCACGCCGGGAACGCCATCAGTGCGTCCGCGCCGCCCGTCAGACACAGCAGCGCCAGACAGCACAACGTCAGCAGGACACCGGCATGCCAGGCGAAGAAACGGCGTTTGTTACGCCGAAACGCCGCCACTTTTTCCGCAACATTCATGGTCCACCCATATGGGTTCAGGTTGTTAGGCTTTAGGCGTTTAGGCGTTTAGGCGGTAGGTTCGGAGACCGCTGATGAAGATGGTTAAGACACTCGGGGCGCCCTCGACCTTCACAATGCCTGCTCACTGAACTCTCCAGATGCACAACAGGCCATAATCCCAAAATCCTTCAGCCAACTCCAAGACTCGGATTTCCGTGTCGCCCCCCCGTCCCTCCCACCCAACAGCCTACAGCCTTCCCCTATTCCCGCTCTTGCCAACTCATCTCTGAACCTACAGCCTAAACCCCTAAACGCCGACAGTCTTCACTCTCACACCCGCCCCCGGTCCGCCAGGGCATTCTCCAGGAACATGACCATGAGCAGACCGGACGCCAGATAGACCCAAATCTCGTTCTCCCGTACCCGCTTCGCAGGCTGTCCCGCATCGCCCCCGCCGGCGTCGACCAGGTCGGCCGGCGCGGGCCCTATCCCCAGCACGTTGCGGAACGCCGGTTCCTCCGATGTGCTGACGTCCATCTCACCCGGGTCCGGGTTAACCACCACAGGCGGCGTGGCGCCATACACACCCGGCGCCCGGGGTTCGCTCAGACCCGTGCTCTTCTCTTCGGGGGTCCGGCCATCGGCCCTTGCCCCGGCGAGGTACGCGAACAACTCCTGCATCAGCGGCAGGAACACCCGCTCCGTCGGCCAGTTCGTCCAGTCCCGGTCGCACGGGTTGACCACCACCATCACGCGCCCCTTGCCGCACGCGCATTCACAGATCGCCACCGTGTCGTTCGCGAGCCGCGCCAGGACGCGCGCCGCCGGCGCCGGCGTCAACTCGAACGCGTCGCGGAAGATGATCCGGCCCAAGTCACCCTTCGCTCGGGCGTTGAACAACGCCAGGGCGGGGTGTTCCGTGTCCCACACAATGAACTGGCGCGGCACAGGCACAGCCAGGCGCGCCAACGCACCGGGGAACAACTGCCCCGTCTGCAGGCGCTCGCACCATTCCGGTTCAGTCTGGTCACCGAGGAACCAGGCCAGGCCGCCACCCGCGCCGGTGAAAGCGGCCAACCGCTGCACCTCGCCGGAGCTCAGTTCCGACACGTTGCATAGCGCCACCGCGGCGATGCCCTTCAGGTCGCCCAGTTCGCGGCAGACCTCCACGGCGAACGCCGCCGGCACGCCGGGCCGCGGCGGCACGGTCAGTGCCTTTTCCAGGAAATACGTCTCGTCCTCGTACGGCGTGCGTCCCGGGGCCCCATTCACCAGCAACACCCGCTGCGGAAGCCGCACCGCGACCGCGAAATGCCGCACGTTGTCGTCCGGGTATGCATCGGCCGCGTCGATCCGCACCACACCGCGGTACAAGCCGGGCACGCCCGGCACCCACCCCAGTTCCACATGCCCCGACCGCGGCTGCACCTGCACCTGACGCGGCGGCTGCCCCTCGATCTCCAACACCACCGTGATCGCATCGCCGGGCATGGCACCACTGCAGGCCAGGTCCACCTCCAGGCGCCCTTCCCCGCCGTGGCCCAGGTACGGCGCCAGGTTTCGGACCGCCGCAAGGCCCGCGTTCCAAGCGCCCGGCGCCGCCACCGGCACCACGGTCACCCCCACATCGAGCGGCCAGTTCGCAACGGCACGATCGGGCAGTCCCGCAGCCTGCAGGTCCGTAACCAGAACGACGCGGCGCTGCTTGCACTCTGACAGGGCCAGCCGATCCCGGGCCCACTCCAGGGCCTGCCGGTAGTCCGTGCGTCCGGCCGCCGCCAACTCGGCGTGGGCGAGGTCGGGCACCTCCCGCACCGTGTCGGCAAACGCGGCAACGGTCACTTTGCTCGCGGCCGGCAGGTCACTCACCACACGCCGAGCAGCCGCCACGCCGAGCTCGATGTTCCGTACACCCAGGCTGCGGCCCGACGTGCTCCCGGACACGTCCAGCAGGACGATCGCCTCAACGCGCCCGGCAGGCTCCTCCGCCGGTTTCCGAAGGTACGGCCGCGCAAACAGCAACGTGAGCAATGCGAGGATTGCCAACCGCGCCAGCAGCAGCAATAGGTCCCGAAGCCGGCGCCAGCGCACGTTCTCACGAACCGTCAGTTTCAGAAAACGCAGGGACCCCAGCGGCGTCGCCTGGAAACGGCGACTCCGCAACAGGTGAATCGCGACGGGGATTGCCAGCGCCGCGAAACCGGCCAGGATAGCTGTGTTTACCAATCCCACGGGGGTGTCCTGGGGCAATGCCGGGCGTTCAGGGTTCAGGGTTCAATGACCGGAGATCAGGGTTCGGGGGGACGGGAGAAGCGGCGCGTCTCCCTTTCTCCTCCTGAACACCTCCGCCACAACGGTGTCAGAACATCACACTCCGTCGCAACAGATACTCGATCAGAACGTCGCGCAACGGGTCCGTGGTGCGGCACGGCACCCAGTCGATACCCGTTTCTTCACACCGGTGCTTGAGCTGTGACCGCCAGTCGGAGACGAGGCGTTGATACGACTCACGCAACCACTCCACGTGCGCCTGAATTTTCTCGCCTGTCTCCAGATCCAAGAACTCATAGTCGCCGCGCTCCGGCAGTTCGGCCTCCCACGGGTCGAGCACGTGCAGCAGGATCACCTCGTGCCCCCAGTAACGCAACGTGTTCAAGGCGGAGAAGACCGCCGCCTCGTCCTCGTCGAACAGGTCGGAAATCAACACGACGATTCCGCGGCGCCGACACAAGTGCAGCACTTGGTCCAGCGCCTGGCCGAGGTTGGTGCGCCCGACCGGTGCGGCACTCTCCAGGGTCGCCAGGATTTCGTGAAACTGCCCGGGGCGCACATACGGCGGCACATGCGCTTCGACGCGGTCCGAAAGCAGGTACAAACCTGCCGCGTCGCGCACACGCACCGCCAAACACGCCAACCCGGCCGCCGCACGCGCCCCGTACTGCCACTTCGCCGCCGGCCCATGCTCGCACAGCATCGAACGACTCACGTCCAGCAGCAGGTACAGATTCAGATTCGTGTCGGACTTGAACTGCTTCACGTACAACCGGTCTGTCCGCCCCCAGAGGTTCCAGTTCACGTACCGCAGGTCGTCGCCCGGGTGATACTCGCGGTGTGCGTCGAACTCGACGCTGAACCCCGGGTACGGACTGCGATGCAGCCCCTGCAGAGCGCCCTCAACCACGCCGCGCGCCACCAACTCCAGGTCCTCCATGGCCATGAACAAATCCGGATCCTGAAGCCAGTCGGACGATTGTTTGCGGAGTGCGCTACACATGGGAAGGGTTCAGAGGTTCAGAGGTTCAGAGGTTCAGAGGTTCAGAGGTTCAGAGGGGCGTACAGGGGAGACGGACCAAACGGACCAAACGGACGTCTGGGCCAGCACACCCGCACACCCGCACACCCGCACACCCGCACACCCACACACCCACACACCCACACACTGCCCCCCTCCTCATCCCGCATCACTCGGCTTTCACGCTGGTCAGGACGCGGTCGACGATCTGGTCGGCCTCGACGCGGTCGGCGCGACTGCGGAAATTCAGCACCAACCGGTGCCGCAGCACGGGTTTGACCATAGCCCGCACGTCCTCGAAATCGACATGATACCTCCGCGACAGCAGGGCGCGCGCCTTGGCGCCAAGCACCAGGTACTGTGACGCTCGTGGACTGGCGCCATAGCTCAGGTACCGGCTTACCTCTTCGATCTTCCGCCCCGCCTCGCTGTCCGGTCGTGTCGCGCCGACCAATCGCACGGCGTACTCCACAACGTCGTCGGCCACGGGAACGCCGCGCACGATGTCCTGCAACTGCAGCACTTCCACGGCACTCATAACCTTGACCACTTCCGTCACCGCGGAGGTCGTGGTGCCCTTGACGATGGCCACTTCGTCGGCCGGTGCCGGATAGACGATCCGGACGCAGAACATGAAGCGGTCAAGTTGCGCCTCAGGCAGCACATAGGTCCCTTCCAGTTCGATCGGGTTCTGCGTCGCCAGGACCATAAACGGCGGCTTCAGCGCATACGTCGTCCGGCCCACGGAGACCTGGCGCTCCTGCATGGCCTCGAGCAGCGCCGCCTGCGTCTTCGGCGGCGTGCGGTTGATCTCGTCAGCCAGTACCAGGTTGGCGAAGATCGGACCGGGCAGGAATTCACGCAGGCGCCGGCCGGTCTCCGGGTCCTCGTTGATCACGTCCGTTCCGGTAATGTCCGATGGCATCAGGTCCGGCGTGAACTGGATGCGGCAGAAGTCCAAATCGAGGACACGCGCCAGGCTTCGCGCCATCAACGTCTTGCCCAGCCCCGGCAACCCGAGCAGCAACGAGTGCCCGCGGCACAACAGACTGATCAGGATCAAGTCCAAGGCTTCACGTTGCCCGTAGACAACCTTGCCCACTTCCTGCACGAGGAGATCGTGCGCCGCCACCAGGCGATTGACCAGTTCGAGTTCGACCGGGGACTTGTTCGCACTTGCCATGAGGGACCCTTTCCTTCCGCCCTGGCCGCAAGCACCACGGATGATCCGATTCGCCGTCCGGGTGCCTGCAAGCCCCCGCACGAACCGCGTCAGGAGCGCATGGCGGGCGGGGCTTGCTGCGCCGCGAGAGGTGCATTCACGAAACGCGCAACCATCGCCCGCGACATCGATGCAATATACGCTTGCCGGCATGGATTGTCCTGTCGCATTCCCGTGGTTGAAAAGCGCCTGCAGTGGTGTAGGTTCTCCGTTCGATGAGCGAGAAGAACGACAATTCTCTGGCGCCGGGGTCGATCATTGCGGGATACCGCATCGAGCGAGAGCTCGGCCGGGGCGCCATGGCGATTGTGTATCTGGCCACCCAGCTCAACCTCGAGCGGCTGATCGCCCTGAAGGTCCTCACCCAGGAACTGGCGGCGGACGAAGAGTTCGTGGGACGCTTCATGAACGAGGCCAAGGCCGCCGGCAAGATGTCGCACCCCAACATTATCCAGGCCTACGACGCCGGGGTGGCCGAAGGTGACGTCTACTACTTTGCCATGGAGTATGTCGAAGGCGAAGACCTCGATGCTCGCATCAACCGCGAAGGGTTCATGTCCCCGGCCAATGGCCTGGCCATCGGGCTGGACATCGCCAGTGCCCTGGATTACGGCTGGCGCAAAGCCAAACTGACGCACGGCGACATCAAGCCCGAAAACATTATGATCAGCAAGAGCGGCTACACCCGTCTTGCCGATTTCGGCTTGGCCAAAGTGATCGGCACCGAGAAAGTCGACTTCAAAACCACCGGGATCATGCTCACGCCCGCCTATGCAGCCCCGGAAGTCATTCGCGGCCGACTCCTCGGCACTGACTGCCGTTCCGACATCTACTCGTTCGGCGCCACGATGTATCAGGTCCTGGCCGGATTCCCACCGTTCCCCGGGGACGATGCCGATGACGTCATGCGACGCCAGGTCGAGGAACCGCTCACGCCGCTCATCGAACGCAATCCGGGCATTCATCGCGAAATCTCGGACTTCATCGGCCAACTCCTATCCAAGGAACCCGACGACCGCCCCCCAGAATGGGCCAATGTCGTGCCTAAGCTGCATGCCCTGCGCGAACGCGCCAAGGCACCGCCCACCACCTCGGCAACCGCGGCGGCCGCCCCGGCAAAAGCCGCCGGCAACGTCAAGTCCAGAAAACTCATGACCGCAGCCGCCAAACCGATCCAGGCGTCGGTCACGATCGCCAAACCTGTAGCGCCGGCCGCCCCGCTCATTGTCGCCAGGCCGGTTGGAACTCCGCCGTCGCAGGCCACCCGCAGGGAAGGCGAACCCGCTCCACCGCCCCTGGTCCGGCCTGGTATTCCCATCCGGTCCGCCACGGGGTCGCAACCCGTCGCGGCGGAACCGCGCTCGATCTCCAAAGGCACCGTGGCGGCAATCCTGGTCGTGGCCATTCTGATCAATGTCTTCGCCCTGTGGATGCTCAATGTCGGCATGCCGAAGGCCAAGCCTGGGGGCACACCGGGGCGGGGCACCCACTCGCAGCCCGGCGCGCCGAATTCCGGCCCCGCCCTCACTCCTGCCCTGCAAGAGTGGGCCCGGGTGCGGAAGCAGTGCGCCGATGCGGATCACCCCGCCAAGCGCCTGGACATGCTGGACAAATACAAACAGGCACACGGCTCTGAACTGCCGGCAGACTTCGACAGCTATTACAAGGACTGCGAAGACGCCCTGAAGTGGCGGCGCATGACGGAAGATCTGGAGCGCCGGCAGCAAGAGCAGCAGGGAGACGGCGGAGGCAAGATCGACAGCGGAACGAAAACCGGTGGCGGCAAAGCCATGGATGTTGAGAAGATCCTGGAGCAGTAGCGGCGGCGGAACTGCCCGAACCGAACCGGGTCGACAGGCTGCCTGCGGTTTCGGCAGGCCCCAGCCAGCCCTGATTCGAATATACAGAGGTGCGCACTCCGCACGCTGACCGGGGGGGGACGAGGGGGCCAGATGTCCAGTTCACTCGACGGCTGTTACCCTACCGCAATCACCGCAACCCGTTCCAGCCCCCTGCCACAGACGAACGTTTTTCCGCCGGGTCGCGCCCGCGCCTACGGCAGCACCGTACGCTACATGGCCGACTCGGAACAACAGAAGCAGAAGAAAGGGAGTCGAAGACATGCATAACATCGCGTTCGTGGGTTGCGGCGGGATTGCCCGCCATCACGCCAGCAAGCTGGCCAGTGTCCAGGATGCCCGGATCGTCGCCGTGTCCGACGTGTCCAGCGAAGCGGCCGAGAAGTTTGCCAAGGATTTCGGCGCGGACGGCTGCAAGACGTTCAGCAACTACAAGAAGATGCTGAAACTGGACACCGTGCAGTCGGTGTGGGTCTGCACCCCTACCTTCCTGCACGCCAAGCCGGTCATCGCGGCAGCCCAAGCCGGCAAGCACGTGTTCTGCGAGAAACCCATGGCCATGAAACTGTCCGACGCCTGTCGCATGGCTGAGGCCTGCGACAAGGCGGGCGTGCTCCTGACCGTCGGTTTCGTCCGGCGCTTCGACGCGTTCTGGGGCAAGATGAAAGACATCGTGCAGTCTGGCGCCATCGGTCGCCCCGTGATCTGGCGCTTCGCGGCCGGCGGCAAGCCGGGCAACCCATGGTTCCGCGATGTCAAGAAGGGCGGCGGCCCGCTCCTGGACGGTGCGGTGCACAACTACGACTTCGCCCTCCAGATGTTCGGCCCCGTAGCATCGGTCCAAGCTTCGTCGCGGCAGTTCGATCCCACCAGTGTGGGCGATGACACCGCCAGCGTCATCATCGACTTCGCCTCGGGCGACCAGCACACCCTGATCTGGAGCTGGGGCATGGCCAAGGGCGCCGAGTGCACGTCCCTGTGCGATATCATCGGCCCGCTCGGTTCGCTGCAGTTCGGCATGACCGCCAAGGAACCGCCCCAGGGATTCGATCCGCAGACCCAGGGCGCGTTCACGGTTAAGACAGCCGACGGTGCCGCGCAAGTCTTCACGTACCCCAAACAGGACATGTTCGTCGACCAGGCTCGGCACGTCGTCGAGAGCTTCAGCCAGGGGAAACAGCCCCTGGTCACAGCCCGGGACGGCATCGAGTCGCTGAAGGTCGGCGCCGCGATCCTCAAGGCGGGTGTCGCCCGACGGACGATCAAACTCTAGTAGGTGTGTGGGTGTGTGCGGGCAGCCCTGGAACGCCCGCGTCTCGCGGGCTGACACCGTCGCCAGGTGGTGACGGTGCGTGAGCCGGAAAGGCGCACGTCCCGGCCGGACTGTGGCGCAGCCTTGGAGCGCCCGCGTCTCGCGGGCTGACACCGTCGCCGGGCGTGCCGGTGCGTGAGGCGGAGAAACGCAAAGCCGGTGTCCCGGCCTGAGTCACGGTCGGACCGCACGCATCTTGTCAGGGGAGACAACTCAACCATGCGCACGATCATCGGATGGGCAGTCCTGCTGCTGGCCACCGCGTGGGTCGGCGCCGTCGAGATTAAGCGCCCCGTCGACATGGGCTTCGTCCCCCTGCGCGCCGTGTCCTACGAAGAGGCCGTCGAACTCTGTACCCCACTGCTCTCCAAAGACGGCAAGCTCACCTACGCCAAAATCAAGAACCTGCTGGTCATCCACGACTACCCCGAAAACATCGAGGCGGTCAAGAAACTCCTGGCCCAGATCGACGAAGACCCGGTCAATGTCCGCGTGGACATCTTCATGGACCAAGCCGCGCAGGAGAAAAGCAGCAGTTTCGACGTCAACCTTCGCAACGTCAGGGTCGAGCATCGTGACGGGCACACCCGCGTGGACGGTGGCATCGGGATCAGCGCCGGGCAAGGCAGCCGCGAGATGTCCGGTTCCACCAACCCCTTCATCATGGCCGGCAACGGCCGCCCCGCCCGCATCTGGGTCGGCGAAACCGTGGCTGACCCGGTGTGGGTCTACGAGTACGGCATGGGCCAAGGCTGGTGGAAGCAGGAACTGGTCAACCGTGACCTAGGCGTCAGCCTGTGGGTACTGCCGCGCGTCCTGCCCAACGACCTGGTCGAGATCGAGGTCTATCCTCGGGTCACGGCGCGCGGCTCGACGCCGCTCAGCGTCGACGTCAAGGAACTCGGCACCAAGGTGGTGGTGCAGAACGGCGCCACCATGCCGTTGGGCGGCCTGGACAGCAGCCGCCGCGACGCCTACCGGCGAATCCTGGGTGTCGGCTCAGTCTTTAACGGCAGCAACCTCTCCATCTCAGTGCGCCCCACGATCATGCGCATGCCCGAGCGGCTGAGACAGGAGAAAGCACGGCAAGACCAACCACCGGAGAAACACTGAGCGACTGGAATGTATGCCCGTTCGTCGTGCCCCCCACGGCCGCGGATCGTGCGCGGAACGGCAGTGGCGCGGGACCTCTGGGACCGCAGCGCGGTGCGTCGGTTCGCCCCGAACCGAGGACCTCGGCCGGGGACCGGCCCGCGCAACCTGCTTCGGCGCTGGACACGCCGTGCCACCACAACCGGACTCTCGCGACACCGGACTTGTACGCACACGTCAAAATGGCTCCAGCTCCCGCTCATCCTCCACAGGGAGGGGGCGCAGCCGGAGTCGGAGCGTACGCAGAAGTGAGATCGAAGGCAACCGGAGGTTAGAACCATGAAGCGTTTTGTCATCGTCGGCGTCGGCGGCAGAGGCACGGACAGCTATGCCGCTACGATCATCAAGGAGTTCGCCGGCCGTGTCGAGATCGTGGGAATTCACGACTCGAACCCCAAGCGCATGGAAGCCTGCAACCGGCTCCTCGGCGCCAACCTGCCGATGTACACGGACTTCGACGAGATGCTGCGCAAGGCGCGCCCCGATGCGGTCGTCGTCACCAGCAAGGACTCGACCCACGCCCAGTACGTGGTCAAGGCGCTGGACGCCGGCTGCATGACGTACTCCGAGAAGCCACTCTGCACGAGCGTGGACCACATCCGCGCCATCCGCGCCGCCGCCGCCCGCAGCACGGCCAAGGGCTACGTCACCCACAACATGCGGTTCGTCCCGGACATTGAGGTCATCAAGCAGCACCTGGTGAACGGCGCCATCGGCAAGATCCTGCACATCAGTTTCGCGGAAACACTCGACCGCTACCACGGCGCGGACTATTTCCGGCGCTGGCACCGGTTCATGGAGAACAGCGCCGGACTGCTGATCCACAAGTCCTCGCACCACTTCGACATCGTCAACTGGTTCGCCGATTCGGTCCCGGAGACGGTGACCGCGCTCGGCCGCCAGGCCTTCTACGGCAGCAACGGCCCATTCCACGGCAACCGCTGTTCCGACTGCCCGCACACCGGCACGTGCGAGTTCTACGCCGACGTGTTCAAGAGCGAACGCATGCGCATTATGTACAAGGAACCCGAAGTCGTGGACGGCTACTTCCGCGACGGCTGCGTGTTCGACCCGCGCATCGACATCACCGACACCATCAGCGCCTCGATCGCCTACCGCAATGGCGTGGTCGCAAACTATTCGCTCGTCGCCTACGCCGCTTACGAGAGCATGCGCGTCGCCATTGAAGGCACCCTGGGCCGCATCGAGATCTTCCACCGCTACGGCACGAGTTGGGCCGTCGGCAACACGCAGAACGACGGCAAGGGCAGCCTGGCCAACGACGGTGAGGACGCCGGCTCATACCAGAAGTCGCACCTGTACCTGCCACGGGAACGGAAGCGCCTGGAAATCACCGCACCACCCGCCACCGGCGGCCATGGCGGCTCAGACCCGAAGCTGCGCGAGTACCTGTTCGGCGACAGCATCATCCCCGACCCACTGCGCCAGAAGGCGCCGCTGGAAGAAGGAATCCAAGCCGTCCTCGTCGGCCTGGCCGCCAACGCCAGCATCCAGCGCCAGGGCGCACCCATCGCCGTGCAGGGGATGTGCGGCGGTGAATCGTGAGAGATGCCCCGCCATGGGCGCCAGGTTGCGCCTGTTCGTAGTGGGCTCGCAGTGCGCGGAACGAAGTGGAGCGCCAAGAGCCCATCCGGCGTGTTACGACGGCGCGGCGCGGGGATGGTGTCTTGCCCGGCGGACAACCGCCGGGACTGCGACACCACTACGAGCGGCGCCGTTCCCGATGCCTGTCCGCGTGAGGGCGCCGTCCCGCAAAGCCGGATTTACCCGCACAGATCACTTTTTTCATCCCTGCGCTTGACACTTGTCCCAAGCCGAATATGTTTGGGTTCCGTGTTTGAGCGGGTGTAGCTCAGTTGGTAGAGCACCACCTTGCCAAGGTGGCTGTCGACGGTTCGAGTCCGTTCACCCGCTCCATTTCTTTTCCCCTATCCCAGGCGCCTACGCTTCCCCCTGCGGCCCGCGGTCGCGATGCGCAAGCGGGCGGATTCGTTCATGCCGAGTGAGCACCGGCTTCGGCGCTGAGATCTCGGACGTCCTCGCCGGAGACCTCGCGGCCAAGAGCACAAACCCGCTCATACAGTTCATGCTGGATTTCGTCTTCGGTCTTCCCGGCAGCAAGCATTGCCGCGACATCGAGCTTCTCGCCGAACTTCACCGTGATGGGAACTGCTCTTGGGAATACGCAACCATCCGGCATCCAGCGATGGGTATTGGCAAGATAGCCAGGAATGATCGGCGCCTTGAACTTGATCGCAAAACGAATCGCACCAGGCTTGAATGGCCGGACTTTTCCCAGAACCGTTCTTGTTCCTTCGGGGAACATCCCGAGGGCCTCGCCGTTCTGCAAAACTCTGAGGGCACATTTGGCGGCAGTTCGATCAGGACGTTCCCGATCGACCGGGAACGCCAGAGTCTTGCGCAGAAACCAGCTCTTGACGGGATTCTCAAATGCCTCTCGCTTCACCATGATGTGCGTTGGGCGCGGAACACCGGTTCCGATCAGGAATCCATCGACCATGCTGGAGTGATTTGCCACGACCATGACCGGCCCCACGAGAGGAATATGCTCGACCCCCTCGAAACGCAGGCGATTGTAGAGTCCCATTCCAATACGTACCACCACCTTGACGCACAGGACAAACGCGTAAGACCCCTCGGTTCTGGCAAGCTTTCCGTCATTCCCGCCGCTCGGGCCAGTCAAGTAGCGAAAGCAGCGCCACAAAACCCAGACGATCGCGATCCCCGCCAGGAGCGGCAGGAAGATGGCGAGAATCCAAGCATGCTCACCCGATGTCGGCAGGATCGAATAGGTCATAAGCGCGGCAATCACGTTTCTTGATCGGAGCCTGAAGCATGTCCAGAAGATGAACTGATAGGAAATGGCTGTCCGGTCTCACGAGGGAGAAGATAGTTCGGGAGCAGTGGACGTGCAAGGGCTGGGGGAATTGCGTCAGGGCTGTTTCAAGATTCTCCGCCTGCGGGACCGACAAGTACCCCCGGCGTGTCCCCACGCCGGGGGGGGCCGGCCTGGGGACAGGCCGGCCCTACTGAACGCGCGTCGATACGGAGCGTTCCCATGCGGCGTGACCCGATCTTGAAACAGCCCTGGAATTGCGTGCCCTTTCCTCCTGCCTGGGCCGGCAACCGGCCCAGGCGGGAGGGACGGACGGTCCGGGCGGGGGGTGCCAACCGTACGTCCAGAAGGTGTCGTGTCCCTGTTCCCGCTCTTTGCGCGGGTCGATCTTTTTCAAACATGCGCGTTGCGGGCAACTACCCGGAACCGCCGTCTGACGACAGTGCCTTGACCAGCGCCACCAGTGCCGACAGGCGCTGACCGGCCCGGCCCTGAAGTCCCAGATCCACAACCTCGCAACCGTCCCCGACTCGCCTCAGCAAGTCGTCCATCGTGCCGCAGCGACGGCGCAGCGCCTGTGCCGAGAAGACACGCAGATCCAACGGCACGCCAGGCAGCGCCAGACCTTCCCGTTGCGCTACGCCGCTGTAGAAATACCCCCACTGCAGCACCAGGTCATCGGGTCGGAAAAAGTCCTGCCACGATCGTTGCCAGGCCTCCCGAGTCACGCCCGCCAGGAGCTGGTTTTCGGACAGGCCGCTGTGCCGCGGCGTCATCGGCGCAATGGCCCCCGTTGGCTTTATTAACGCCTCGTACGTCTCGCCGCTCGCGGGCCGGTGCGCAACCCAGTACACGATACTCGGCTCACAATAGTGGGGATCCTTGAGCGCCCACGCATTGGCTTCTCCCTGGACGCAGAGGATCCGCGGGTAATCCTGGCACAAGCGGGCAAAAGGCGGGTTTCGGATCACCGGCTTGCGCAGGAGGCGACAGCGCCCCCGGTGCACTTCCGTTATGAACCAAAGCTGGCGCTCGACCATGGCCCGAAACGGCGCCAACAGGGGGTCACACGCCAGCCCCTCCGGCTCGATCAGGCTGAGCGCCTCGGCCAGCGCTTCAATGGTCGACAGGCAATGCGCCGCGGGCTGCTTGCGGATCCGGTAATCGCTCGGCTGTGTCGGGGTAAAGGCGACCGCCGGAAGCCGTTGCAGAAACGGGTTCCGCTTCAGCAGTTTCCGAGCCTCGCGCCAGGTCCCGTCAAGCACGACCAGCTTGACGGCCGGCACGTCCCGCAGTTCCCGAATATCGCGCGCGCCGGGCTTCGGGAAAAGCACGTATGCCTGTGCCAGGTCCCCCAGTTCCGCCCTGACCACCGCATCACCGGAAAAATCCACCCCCACCCGCAACACGGAGTTCGGCAGCGACAGATGCGCCATGCGCGCCGTGCCCACTTTCATTCGTTGTTCGCGCGGGTGCTGCAGGAGAATGACCCGGGTGCGTGTCGGCAGCTCGTGAAGGTGCGCGCAATAGCAGACGGTGGGCGGTCTTTCGCAGCGCGGGCAGAGGGTTCGGGCCATGTGCGGGTTCGAGTCCTTGGCATCGTGCAGACCCACCCGGAAAGCGTGGCGGATATGCTGATAGGAGACCGCTTCTCCGGGTCACGTGGGAAAAGATAGTTCAGATGTGGTGGAAGGGCAAGGAGTGTGCGAAATGCCGCGGGCCTGCCCCACAGTCGGCCACACCAGCAGCCTCTATCAAGCCCGGTGCTCCAAGCCGGATCCCAGGACCCTGTCAGGCGGAACCCCGCCTGGGCCGGCCCCGCAACCTACCCGGCCTCGCTCCGTTTACTGCACAGGTCGCGCTTTTTGGGCCAACCGCGTTCTGGCGCGCGCTTTGAGCGCGCAACCCTGAGAATCCACGCTATGGTACAGGTGCTGGCACGCACACCGCGGCCTGTATCAACCGTAAACCCAGGGGGGCGACGGAACCATGGACAAAGTTAGAGTCGGAGTCGTTGGGGTGGGCGCGCTCGGACGGCATCATGCCCGGTTGTACCGCGAGTGCGAGGCCGCCGAGTTGGTCGGGGTCTACGACCGCAACCCTGAGACCGCCAAGGCGGTGGCGGCCGAGTTCCAGACCCGTGTTTTCGAGACCCCAATCGCCCTGGCCGACGCCGCCGAAGCGCTCAGCGTCGCCGTCCCCACCAACCTCCACCACGAGACCGTGCTGCCCCTGCTGCAAAAGGGACGGCACATCCTGGTCGAGAAGCCGATCACGCAGACGGTCGCTCAGGCCCGGGAACTTGTGGACTTGGCCGCGGCGCGCCGTCTCGTGCTCCAGGTCGGGCACGTGGAGCGTTTCAACCCCGTCCTCGAATGCCTCGCCCAAGTGCCTGGCGAACCGCTCTTCATCGAAGCACACCGCCTCGCCTCCTACCCGCCGCCCCGCGCCGGACTGCCGCCGCGCGGCACGGAAGTCAGTGTCGTGCTGGACCTGATGATCCACGATATCGACGTGGTCCTGTCCCTGGTCAACAGCGATATCGAGCGGGTGGACTCCATCGGCGTGCCCGTGCTCAGCCCTTCGGAAGACATCGCCAACGCCCGGATCCTGTTCCGCAGCGGCTGTGTCGCCAACCTCACCGCCAGCCGGGTCAGTCAGGAACGCATGCGCAAGATCCGTGTCTTCAAGCGCGTGGCCTACCTGTCCCTGGACTACCAGGAGCAGAAAGGCGAATTGGCCGCCCTGAGCAAGACAGGCATCCAGCGCATTCCCGTGCCGGTCCACGAGGCCAACGCCCTGAAAGCCGAACTGGAAGACTTCTGCCGGTGCGTCGCGGAATTCAAACAGACCGGCCAGTTGCCCGAACCGCGCGTCAGCGGCAGACAGGGCCTCCGCGCGCTGGAGGTCGCCGAGGAAATCCTGCGCGTCAACAGCGCACTACGCCTGAACCTTACGCGCCCCACCATCCCGTCCAGCGACGCCATCTCAGACCTCGCCACGCCACCACCGAGAGCGGGGAGTGTGTGAGTGGGGGAGTGGGGGAGGTCTTGGTCGCCGTACATCTCGAACCGAGCCCACCATCCGGACTCTCCCCCCCCCCCACTCACGTACCCACGCACCCCCACACCCACGCACGTCTTCCCCTCACGCCTTCCCGTCCAACCAACCGGTCGCACGGGCCAGCAGGCGCACATAGTTGACGTAGTTCGGCCAGGACACGTCTGAGGGCACGCCGTGGTCGCAGCCGGGGATGAACCCGCCGTCTTCGATCACCGGCATAATACGCGCCATCTCCGCTTCGATGACCTTGCCGCCTTTGGCCATGGCGCGCTTGTCCACGCCGCCGCGGTAGGCCATCTTCTTTCCGAACTGCTTGCGGAAAGCCACAATGTCGTTGCCGGCCGCCACTTCGATCGGGTCGCAGAGGTTGACACCCGCCTCGATCCACAGCGGAATCAGCTCGCCGATGTAGCCGTCGGAGTCCACCGCGTAGACCGGCACGCCCGCAGCGCGCACCACCTCGCCCCAGCGCTTCCAGGTAGGCAACAGAAACTCGCGCGCCATCTGGGGTGAAATCATCGAGAAACTCTTGTACGCCATGTCCTCGGAAATGTGCACCACGTCCGGAGTAACGTGCTGGAAGATGCGCTGCAGCAGCACGGCCACGTGGTCCTCCCAGAACCGGATCATGTCGCGCGCCAGTTTCGGGTCGTCGTAGAACAGCATGCACAGGTTCTCGAACCCGAGCCACTCGCGCAACTGCCAGAACGGCCCGGAGAAATGAACCTCGACCGGCCAGTCGCGATTGCGGAGCTGGTTCCCGAGTTCAACCGCGTTCTTCGGCAATCGCGCCGGGTCCTGCGCGTCGTAACGCCGCTTCATGTCCGCCCAGTCGGCCCACGACTCAACCGGGCACTTGATCCAGCGCCGGGTCACGAAATCGATCGCGTTGCGCAGGTACTCGACCGTGAACTCCTTGCCGATCTCGCACACATTCCCCTTCCAGTCCTGCACGACGCGCGAGTTCTCGCGCTCCTCGATCAGCTTCTCCTCGAACTCGGGAATCATGCGCTCACTCACGCCGAAACCGGGGCCGCCCTTCCCCCAATCCAGCTTGCCTCCCACTTGGCGGTAGGCGTAGTCGACGTAGTTCTTCACGTCCGCGGGCAACCCCTGTGTGTGCCAGGTTTCCAGCGTCGACTTGCGCCCGCCACCCGGGGCCAATGGAATGCGATCCGGCTTGCCGAACAGGACGGTCTCAAGGAATCTCTCGCGCGATGTCATGTTATGGCTCTCCTCCATTGATTCATTTTTCGACCACGCCAAGTAGCCAGCTCACGTTCCACGATTACATTGCGAATATCGCACTTATAATAGGGTTCAGCAATGGATAAACCGACTGGCATTATGGACAAATCAACCATGACATCTCTGCCGGTGTATCGCGAGACGCGGTTCCGGACCCCGACCGGTGCGGAACGCACGGTCGGGCTCTGGGTTGACCGCATCGGTGCGGGCACGGACCGGCACCGACCGGGAGCTCCCCGGTTGCGACTCCTGGGCCAGTTCGCCGCCGTGCTGGTGGAGAGCGGCGCCGGCACGCTCGTCACCCAGCATGCCGGCACGCACCGTGTTCAGCCGGGCGACGTCATTCTCCTGGCGCCCGATGAGCCCGCGTCCTACCAACCCGACACCGAGTGGTACTCGCGCTGGATCGTCTGGAACGGCCCGGAAGCGGCAGCCCTGCAGGGACTCGGCTACCTCCCCCCGCCCGGCAGGCCGCTGTTGCGCGGTTGCAGCAATGCCGTAAACCAAGCGTACTTCGCATTGCTGAAGGTCATGGCCAGTGAGGACCTGGCTGCCGTGCTGCAGCGCAAACTGGCCGTTCTGCGGTTGGTGCTCGATCTGTTCGAGGCACACCGCCACAGCGCCGCGGCGCGTTCCGCGGCGCGCCTGGGCGAGCAGGTCATCGAGTTCGTCACCCGCAACTACGCCCAGGACCTGTCCATCCCGGAACTGGCCCGCACCTTCCACGTCAGCCCGACGCACTTCCGGCGTCTCTTCCACGCCTACAGCGGCCGCAGCCCCCGCGAGTTTGTCAACGCCATGCGCGTCTCGCGCGCCAAAGAATTGCTGAGCCAAGGGATCGGGATCAAGCAGACCGCGGCGGAGGTGGGATTCGACGACGTGTGCTACTTCATGCGGGTCTTCCGCAAAATGACCGGCACCCCGCCCGGCCGTTTCGCCGCCGGCAAAGGGATGTGATGGCTTCAATGCGACTAAGGTTCTCGGCGACATCACCCTATGGAGCGCGGGGGCAAGTCCGCCACGGGCGGCGCGACACCGCTTTGGCTGAGGCGCTTTGCCCGCGCAACGCACTACAGCCAAAGCGGCGTCGCCGGGCGCTGACTTGGTCAGCCCTGACGCCCTCCCAGGGCTGTTTCAAGATCTGGCACCACGTCTCGGAAGGCCACGCCTCCGCGCATACCCGGTAGGGGCGGCCTGTCCTCAGGCCGCCCCCCCCGGCGTGGGGACACGCCGGGGGTACTCGCTGCACGCGACGGTCACGAATCTTGAAACAGCCCTGACGCCCTCCCCGCTTCCCTTGCAAACCCTGCGGCGTGCACGTAGTGTTGTACAAAGGCGTAAGCCCCGTCACACCGCACCAACGAGGGAGGCCGGCAACCATGAGAACTGGACAGGCTCTGCCGTTGAAGACGTCACGCCCGTGGGCGCCGCGCGACGCCATCGCGCCCCGCACCTGCCGGGACGGCGACACCTTCGTCATCACCAGCAATAGCCGCCCGGGTTGCTACGGCGGCTGGGACCTGGCCTACCCAATCCTCAAACCTGGACAGTGGGTACGCATCCGCGCCAAAGTCCGGTGGCAGGACTTGGAACGCAGCTACGACAGCGTCAGCGCCGCCATGCTCTGGACCGACGGAAAAGGTGGCATCTGGGGCACGGGCATCGCCGCCTGGGAACCGCTTCTGCCGATCGGCATGGACAACGGCTGGGTTGTCTACGAGGGGCAGATGCCGGCGCCCAAGTGCGCCGATTCGCTCGTGGTACGGCTCCTGATGTGCGGTTCGGCCACCGGGGAACTCCGCTGGGCTGTGCCCGAGGTCCGGCGCATTGCCGCCCCAAAGTCGCGGCCCGTACGCCTCGGTGCGGCCGGCGGCCATCCGCCACCGGGCGCGCACACGGTCGACTCGAACACCAGCTTCTACCTGCAGTACTGCCGCCAGGCGGCGGACCGGGGCATTGACCTGCTCTGCCTCCCCGAGGTCATGCTTGTAAGCGGCATGCCGTCCAACGCGCAAACCATTCCGCAGCAAGCCATCAAGATCCCCGGGAAGGAAACGCGGCCATTCCAGAAGTTCGCGCGCGAACACCACCTTGCGCTGTGTTTCTCCGCCTGGGAGAAGAACGGCGATCGGGTCCATAACACGGCCATGCTCATTGACAAGCATGGCGAGATCGCCGGCAAGTACCGGAAGGTCCACCTCGCCCAGCCATTCGAGATCTGGTGGGGCGTCACGCCGGGCGACGAGTTCGGCGTGTTCGACCTCGGTTGGGCCAAGATCGGCATGAATATCTGCATGGACTCGTCCGCTGCAGAGTCCGCACGCACTCTGGCGCGGCAGGGCGCCGAGATCGTCTGCCTGCCCATCATGGGCGACCACCGCGCCTCGACCTGCTTCGATTTCCCGGGCCAACCACATGACTTCGACGTCGAGCGCTGGACCATGATCCAGCGCATGCGCGCCATGGACAACCACGTGTACATGGTCGTCTCGCGCAACTCGGGCGTCGGCACCGGTATTTTCTCGCCGCGCGGGCGCACGCTGACCATGTCGGGCGGCACCCCCCTGGTCTACGCCGATGTGGACTTGGCCGACCTGCCCCGGGAATTCCTCGGCACCACGTTCCGCGGCATCTGCTGGTGCGAACGCCGCGAACCGACCTACGCGCCCCTCGTGCAGGCGCTGGTCGAAGACCCGTTCCGGAAGTGATGCGCGCGGGGCACGAAGATGGTGTCTTGCCCGGTGGCGCCACTCCGAACAGGGGCCGACGACGCTTGTAGTGGGCTCGCAGCGCGCGGCGCGAAGCAGAGCGCCAAGAGCCCATCCGGGGTGGCGCGTTGCCGACGCCAGGGCCGCGAGGGATGGTGTCTTGCCCGGCGGGACGCCGCCGGGCAAGACACCACGACGAGCAGCACGCGCCCACTCTCTGCCAGGGCAAGGGCCGCCATGTCCGCAGCACCGGTACGCGGTCTTTCCCCAGACCTCACCGCATCGAACCCTGCGGCACAATCTCGATGCGGTCGCCGGGGCCGATGTCCCAGACGATGAACTCACCACCGGCCGCGAAGTCCACAATCGCCTCGCGCGCGGCCAGCACAAACGCGGCTTCCGCTGCGGTCTTCAGCCGCCGCGGGGTGCCCTTAGCTCCCGCCAGAACATACTTGCCGTCAAACAGGTGCGGATTCACTCTGAGTTTCATGACGGGCGTTGCGGCGGCAAATGCACCCGCCCCGGGGTCCACGCTCCGGACCACACCGCGCGCCACCGTGAACGGCATGTTGAGTTGGAGGCGCCACGCGCCCGCCTCGCCGGCTTCACTCCCGACAACCGTATAGACCGCCGGAGAGGCGAAGTCCGGGTGTGTCACCAGGGCCCGTTGTCCCGCAACCGCGGCGGGCGTGGGCGAGCCCGGGTCCAACCGGACCGCAACCGTGCTGCGGTCCGGTTCCATCACCGTCACCGTCCCCAGCACCGGCGCCGGCAGGTCGACCCGCTTCGCACCGCACGAGAGGTGCCCCTGCCCCACCAGCATCAGCGAACCCGGCGCCTTCGCGCGGGTCGTCAGGAACCCGAACCGCCCCTGGAACCGAACGTCCCCGGCGTCCGTGGCAAATGCGAACTCCGCCCTGTCGCTCAGGGCGCTGAACACGTAGTCTACTCGCTCTTCGCCCGGTTGCGGCGCCGTCACCACCTTCATGGCCACGCCGGCCGCTGCGGCCCAGGCCGTCTCCTGACCCGACGCCGGCTTCACGGGCTCAATGGACTTGACTCTCGTCGGGCCCGAACCCAGCGTTGCCTCGATGACCCCGGCAAACACGCTCGGGCTCGCTTTGTCCGAGGGGCGTTCGCGCACGATCAGGTGTCCCTCAAACGGGCTCTGCCCGCGCACGCCGTATCCTTCGGCCTTGGCGCGGATCACGTCCCGCCCCGGCGCCCCAAGCATGCGCAAACACAACGTCGGGGCTTCAGAGTCACTCGCCCGCAGAGACCCGGCGTCGGCCGAGTACGTCGGGTCGATCCGCGCCCAGACGCCGGGGTCCAACGGCCGCGCCAGATCGACGCGCACCGGTTCGCCGCCCGCCGGAGTGATGACCAGGTCACGGAACTCGTAGTCGTAGCTGTAGTAGTTCATGAACCCGATCGCGCCTTCCGCCGGCGGCGTGCCGTTCGGGTCCACCACCTGCGATTTCAGTTGCCCGTCCACGAACACACTGGCCTGGCCGCCGGCGACCGCCACTCGGATCTGCACCGGCTTGCCGACGAACAGACGGTCCGGCTGAGGCTCGCCCGCCGGGACGGCGCCCCCGGCATCGAGCCAGGCCACGCACCGGTTCTCGACGTTGCCCGGATCCACGCGGAAGGCGAACAGCGCGCGCTGGCGTTCACCGGGGGTCTTCCCAGTTCGCAGCATGTTGAAGTCCGCCGTGAAATCACGGAACGTCTTGCGTGTCAATAAGTACCGGTCAGGCTGTTCGTTGCGGATCACCGGCTGCCAGCGCGCGGTCAGGCCATTGTCCGTCCGCGCCCGCTGCAGGTCGAACAGGAACGAATAGCCGGCCCGCGTCATGGGTTCGACACCCTCGCCAGCCAACGAGCCCTTCGGCTGCGCCGTCCACGCCGCCGCCGTGTCAGCCAGTTCCACGGTCATCTCCTCCGGCTTGCCGAGGGCGTGGAACAGATAGTCGCGCGTGGTCGTGCCGGCGGTACGAAAGACGTCGATGGTGTACAGCGCCTCGCCTTGGTCGTCCCGCACCTGTGCGACCGTACGCCGGTACAGCGTAGCGGCCGCATACGCCGGCTCCGCCGACGCCTCGACCGCGTCAACGCCGACGTCCGTTGCGAACCAGTGCAAACGCCCGATCACGTTGCCCTGCTGACGTGCCTCGTCCAGCATGACCGTGCAGTGGCTGGCGGTGTGCGTCTCCCAACCGCCGTACTTGATGTCGGTCCACGTCGTCGGGTAGCCGAGGTCCGCGGTCAGATCGTACCCAAACCGGAACACGTTGAGGGCCAGTTTGTCGCCATGGCCGTGGGCATACCCGCCCTTGCTGAACGTCACCGGCACGTGCTGGCGGGTCGCCGGGCTGTTCCCAGCCCGCAGGATCGCGATGCCGCTGTCGTCGAACAGGTGCGAACTCGCTTCGCCCGGCAATGGTGCGCCGGGCGTCGCCGGGGCCGGGGCCGGCGCCTCGCCGGCGTGGAACAGCAGCCACCAGTCGGCGCGACCGCGGCGGAAGCCTTCCAGGTCGCCGTTGCTCGCGGCATCGAGCCGCGCACTGTAGAACTCCCGCTGCTCGGGCAGACGCAGCAGCGCCCATTCGTCGAAGGCATCGTACGGTGGTGTTGTCCGCCCCTGCCGCGCCCGCGACCCGCCCACGTCGCCAATCTGCGGCGGCCGCCCGTCGCAGTCCACGTAACGCAGGAAATCGAACAGCATGGCCATGCGGTAGTCCGGGTGGTGGTACAGGTCGAGCGGCGCCGGGAACCGCGGCGGTACTGCCATGCCGTCAAGCCACTCGGCGATCCGCAGCGGTGTCTGCGCATTGCCCACGTTGTAACCGGTGCTGTCGTAGATGAACTTCCCGTCCCGGAACCAGGAGTTGGTCAGCAGCACGCGCAGGCCCAGGTCGCTTTCCAGCGTCTCGGCCAGAATGTCGGCGTTCCCGAGGACACGCGCCAGCACGGCCAGGGCGGTCATCTCGTACATGATGAAGTCGCCATCCATGTATGGCATGAGCCGGTGCAGGTACTCGTAGACGTACCCGAACAGGTTCCGCTGCAGGTTGAACGTGAGGTCCGCACCGGTCACCCGCCCGTCGCCGTCGTAGTCCGCATTGCCCTTGGCGGCAAAGAACTCCCGCAGCGGCGCGTCCTTCTCGATCTCATCCCAGATCAGGTCCGCGGCCAACTCCAGGTTCTGCGCCAGGAACCGCTCGGACGTCTGCCCGATGTAGCCATCCTGGCGCTGCGTCGGGCCTTCGATGCAACCGTCGTACGTGCGGTACAACTCCGCCAACCGGTTCAACATGACCGCGCACTTGTGCGCGTACCGCGCATCGCCGGTGATCGCGTAGGCCAGCGCCAGTTGCACGACCGGCGTGCCGCCGTGGTACGTCGACCCGCCATCGCCTTCGTATGGACTGTGGAACAGTTTACCGATCAGGAAGTACCGATACGCCGCCACGAAGAAGTACCGCCGCCCGGGCGCGGCAAACCCGTCCGGCGCCAGCCAGCCGTTGCCATCGTCGCGCACCGTGACCTCGACGCCGGTCTTCGGATTCTTCACCACGGCGCCGTCGTACCACTCCTCCCCACCCTTGCGACACCGCCAGCGGTACGGCGACTCCAAGGTCGCCGTGAAGCTCTGGCGCGCGCCGCCGTGAATGGGGCACCCCTTCTCAAACTGCGGACAAAGAGCGCGCGGATTCCCCGCCGGGACCAAGCCGTAGATGTACTCGTCGGACTGACCGAGCCACCAGTCGGCGTCCTTGACGATCCTGTCCGCCGCGTCCTTCGCCCACGGCCGCGCCGCCACGTTCCGGCGCCCACGCGCCACGTCGTCGGCATCGATGATCCCCATGAACCCGCGCGGCTTGCGCTGCTGCATCACCACGGCCAACGCCGGGGCCACGCGCTCGGCATCTTCGCGCTGCCGCAGCTCGCGCAGTTCGGCCTCGAACTGCGCCTTGAGCTTCGCAGTGTCAACCGCCGCGGCCGGCTCAACCGGCGTTCCGTCGACCGCGATGCCGGCCAGCCACAGGCGGCGGTCCGCGGCGGGGTTCGCACCGTCCGGCGGCAGGACAACCCGCACCGCCTCGAGCGGCGCCGCGGCTGCAAACTCCGCACGCGTCACGGCCTCCGGTTGCTCGCGGCGCACTTCCGCCAGGTCCGCCCAGCGGCCGTCACAAGAACCTTGGACAAGCAACCGCCGCGGTGTCAGGATCGCACCGCCCTGCTTCGGCCAGTGCAGAGTCACCGCTGTGACCGACACGCGCCGCGGCAAGACCAGCACCAGCGCATGCGTCGCGTCCCAGTTGTCCGACGCCCAGCACGCCGGGCCGGCGCTCACCGGGCCCGACGCCGGATCCACGTCGCGCAGCACACACCCCGGCTGGTACCCGTCCACGCCCCAGCGGTCACGGTGCACGCTGTCCCCCAGCGCCAACACGCCATCCAGCCGCACCACGTTCCCCGCCTGCATGGTACCACCTCCAATGATGGACAGGAATACGGCAAGCCCCACCCAGCCCGCAGACCGTTTCAACGGTGTTCGCATAGGACCCCAGTGCCTCCCGGTTGCGACCCCAGCCACGCACAACGCCCAACCAGTCCCCGACCGTGTGCCTTCTCATGCCCCCTTGGAGCGCCCGCGTCTCGCGGGCTGCCTTGGGGGCGTGACGGTACCCCGCGAGCCAGGCCGCCCCAGGCACATCCGCAGGCAAGCGTTCCGGTCACGCCGGCCTTTCGCCGGCGGGGTGCTTGCGCTGCCCAAGCCCTACGCCCGCAGGGACGCGGGCGCTCCACGAAGAACGTCCCCTGGAGCGCCCGCGTCTCGCGGGCTGCCTTGGGGGCGTGGCGGTACCCCGCGAGCCAGGCCGCCGGCCCTGGGCGGCTACGGCGGGCAAGCTGCGGGCGCGCCAAAGAACCGGCGACCCGTGCCAGCACACCAACACGCCTCCAGATCATCCACCGCGACCATTACACCCAACAATGCCATCCGCAGCCGCGGATAGCAGGCCCGCAACATGCCGGATCCCTGCAAAAACATGGAGAAAGCCTGCGCCCTGCCGCACGCGCCGGTATGGCGTCAGCGGTTCCCGGGCGGAATACCGCCCGATCAGGTGCGGGCGTTGCTCGCGTCCGTCGGGCGTTCTGGCAAAGTGGCGGGAGCGGCTCGCTCCCGCGGGTGCCGGAGCGAGCCCTGCAACTCCCGGACATCGATCTGTCGCGATTGCCTGCGAACCTCGACGAGTTCATCGCAGCGCCCCCTTCTGATTCGCCAGAGAGTCATTCAACCCGGTATTTCTCAAACGCACGGTAGAACGATTTGATGCGGTCCAGCTTCCCTCGTTTGCATGCGAACTCGCCGAACTGGGTGCGGATGGAGGTGATGCCGGCGCTTACGGTCTTGTCCACCCAGGCCTGGATCTGCGCGTCGCTCATCTCGGTGATGTGATAGGAGTACAACAGCCAATCGAATGGAATTGCCGTATTGGCCTTGACGTTCTCGATCGTCAACATGTCCGAAACCGACGGCTGGAAGTGGGTGAGCCTGATGTCTTTCAGATACTTGAGGTGAGCTGGCGACAGGTTCTCGCAATGAACAGACCGTTGCGAACCGCTGGTCACACCGTCGAGAAGCCGGTTCCAGAACGGCACAACGAAATCCGGCCACATATCCGGCGACAGGAGGCTGGCAAAATCATCCGCCAAGCCGCCAGCCTGGGAGTTGACCGCCGGCAGGCCATTCATCTCGTTCTGGAAATGCCGGTACCGGATAATGCTGTCGGTGAGCAGCGTCAGAAACTCCCGGACCTGCTCCGGATAGTCGATGACATCGTAGATGAAGTCCTGCCCCCGCAAGAGCACAGCCGAGGTGATCGGGCCTTGAGAGCCAAGGCCGGAGAAGGGCACCTTCTGCTCGGGAAATTGAACGCGGAGATAAGCGCACAGGTCGTCGTAATGCCGCACGATCGGCTGCTCGCGGAACTGGACGTCTCTCTGGTCCTTGAGCAGCTCAATAGCGCTCGACCAGCAGCGTCCTGGCCCCGTTCCGTGCCGCGACCACAGCGGCGGCCACTTCCGCCGGCCCGCCGCCCGCCGCCCGCCACCACAACATCGACGTCCCGAATCACAGGGATCTCACGCGCCGGCTCGAGAATGGTCTTCATGACGCATCCTTTCGCTGCTGGTAGTTGCTCCGGTAGACTGTAGGTGGATAGGCTGTAGGCTGTTAGGTTAGGAAAGATGCGTGGTAACTACTCAGGTAGGCGCGGAATCCGCCGTCTCGTCTTGGAGACCCCTGCCACCTTGCGTGGCAGGTGAATCAGGTTCGCCTGCTGGACCGGCGCCACCCCCACTCTCCCTTATCCCGCCCGCCGGCGGCGGACGGGATAAGGGAGAGGAGAAGCGCTGGCGTTGTGGCCAGTGAACCTGATTCACCTGTGGCACAAGGCCACAGGGGTCTCCCAATCGGGGGACCGGAGCAGTTACGATGCGTGATCGCGGGTCGTTCTAAGCGTTTGGGTGGGCCGCCTCCCAACCTGATCGGGAAACCGCAGGTCCATTGGGCGCCCACCGCCTACCGCCTACCGCCTACCGCCTACCGCCTACCGCCTACCGCCTACCGCCTACCGCCTACCGCCTACCGCCTACCGCCTACCGCCTACCGCCTATACCGCCTACCGCCTACCGCCTGCGGGCCGCCGCCCAGGCGCCGGTGCTGCAGTGCGGGCAGGCGCCGGCGCACGCCGTCGATGCGGCCCTTGTGCAGTTCGACGTGCAAGACCTCTTCGCGCTCCGGCCCGGCCTCGGCAAGCACCTCGCCCCAGGGATCAATGGCCAGGCTGTGTCCGAACAGCGGCACCCCTGTCTCCGGGTTTGTCCCGCACTGGCCGACACCCGCGACGTAGCACTGATTCTCGATGGCGCGCGCGCGCAGCAGCACGTGCCAGTGCGCCATCCCGGTGCTGCGCGTGAACGCGGCAGTACACAGGACCAAGTCACAGGGGGCATAGGCTCGAAACAGCTCGGGGAAGCGCACATCGTAGCAGATGCTCAGCCCGATCCGCCACCCCTGCCAGTCGAAGCCCACCGGGCCGCTGCCGTGCGTGTAGGTGCGGGTCTCGTCAATCGCCGCGTCCGAGCCCGGGTCCAACTGGAACAGGTGCACTTTGTCATAGCGGGCCAGCAATCGTCCGTCGGGGGCAAACACCAGCGCAGCGTTCGTCACCCGTTCCGCATCGCGCACCGGAACCCCGCCAAACACCGTGACCGCCCGTGCCTGACGCGCCAACTCCCCCAGTTCCTCAACCACGGTCGCCGCCGGTCGTGCCGCAGCACGCACCGTCGCACTGCTACCAAGACACAGGACATTCTCCGGGAACACGACCAGGTCGCACGGCGCGTCAAGTCCCGCCAGCGTGCGCCGAACCGACCGGAGGTTCTCTCCCCAGTCCTGGCTCGACGCCATTTGGACGAGAACGACCCGTAGGCGTTCTAGTTCCGCTGTGCCTTCCGCCACGTCAGTCTCCCTGTCGCTGCAACGCCCAAACTTTGCCGCGTGCGTACTCGCACGTCGGCAACAGCGCCCTCGTTCGTCTTTGCATTCTCCGCCTGGTGCCTCAGAGCGGCGACCGCAAATGCCCTCGCGGACCACGACACACGCCATTGAATCGGCCCCGTGCTGGCAACCGTTTTCCACCGGTCAACACGAGAACCCAGGGTGACGCTGTCGCTCTGCCCTGGGCTACTATACGTTGCCCCTTCAGGGCAAGCCGATGGTCGCCTCGCGGCGGGCCTGATTCTGCCGGTTCCGCTGGCGCTGTTTTCCGCGGCGAGCTCAGGTTGCATAGGCTGTAGTCGGTTAGGCCTGCCTAACACCTACAGCCTATATCGGCCTGACTACCGCGCGTGGGTGGAGACAGTGACCTCGAACGGCACACGCGTCACGATGGCCGCGCGCACAATCTCGTCCACCTCACGCACCAGGACGTCGGCATCCCGCCGCCGCATCGGCACCAAGTGGCTCTCGAACAGGATCTCCATACCTTTCACAATCAAGTGCCCGGGGAACTGGGCGGCCTGGGGGCGACGCCGGCAGAGCTCGCCGCGCACTCGCACCAGGGTGTCGCGCAACGCGCCACAAGCGCGGTGCAGTCCGGGCAGGAACACGATCTCAGCCAGCGGGCGCTGCACGGCGTCCGGGATGACCCGAGACAAATCCAGCTCGATTCGGGCCCGTGGAAAGATGGCCGAGATCGGCAGCAGTCGGACCGCACCGCGGTCGAGCAAGTCGCGCTGCGCGTCGGTCAGCAGCGCCGACCACTCCGCCGGGCCGATCACGTCGCCGGCGTCGGGGACCCCCTGCTCCGCGTCACTGTCCCGGACGGAGTTCCGCAGCAAATGGGCGCCCAGCTCCTGAATGAGACCATCGCTGACTTCTCGCAGCCCCAAATCGGCCAGCGCCCGCTTCACCCGCCCCACCAACTCGGGCAGCGCCGCGCGCGACAACGGGATAAACCCAGCCAGTTGACGCTCGAGCCGGACCTCGTCCCAAGCGGCAAACAACTCTTTGCCCATCTCGTGCGGCTGCGTCTTGCGTCGGTCCCGGTACGTGGCCGCCACGTCCCCAAAGCCTGACGCCAGCAGCACCGATGTGACCATGGCATCCATCTCGGCTTCGGCCACCTGCGCGTCGAGTTGACCCTGGGCCTCGAGAATCTGTTCCTCAATGACCAGGGCAATGTGCTCCGCCTGCCAACTCTCGGCGACACCACACTGCCGGAAACAGAGCCGCAGTTCCTCGCGCAGGACGTCGAAGCTGAACGGCCGCTGCCGGCCATCGTACCCCACCACCAGCGCATGTTGTGAACACAGTTTGATCATAACCCGCAGAGTGTCCCTCGATGCGCCTGCAAAACCCTAACAGGTGCCGGCTTCAGTATTCAGGAATCCGCAATCTCTTGTGGTTCAGCGAGATACTCCCTTACTCGAAACCTGACACCTGAACGCTGGGCCCAGCCGCCGTACTCGGTCGGCTGCGGCCACCGCTCCTGGTTCTTCCCCGCGTGGCCGGTGCCGTCTTGCCGGACAAACGCCGAACTTCGAACGTCGAACGCCGAACTTCGAAGTGGGAGAATCGCCTTGCCCAACCGTGCGATCTTGCCGTGATCCGGCCCCTTTTCTTACTTCGGCGTTCGGCGTTGGGAGTTCAACGTTCGACGTTCGTTCCCGAATTCATCCTGCCCGGAGAACGCCCACTCACCCACCCACTTCCTCGGCGCTCTACGCGCCGCCTTCCTTCCGGTCGTCGCTGGCAGTCAGATTCTGCACCGCGTCAATGAACTCGTCGATGTCCTTGAACCGCCGGTACACCGAGGCGAAACGCACGTAGGCCACCTCATCAAGACGGCGGAGGGCCTGCATCACCAACTCACCCAGTACGTGACTGTGAATCTCGCGTTCCATCGATTTCGATATCTTCGCCGCGATGTCCGTAACCAGGGCGTCGATCTGGGCTTCGCTGACCGGGCGTTTCCAGCAGGCGTGCTGGATCCCGCGGTGCAGTTTGTCGGGGTCGAAATCCTCGCGCCGTTCATCGCGCTTCACCACCGTGATCTCGGTTCGGACCACCGCCTCCCGGGTCGAAAAGCGGTTGCCGCAGGACAGGCACTCGCGGCGGCGGCGGATGACGTCGCCGGCCTTCGACTCACGCGTGTCGATGACCTTGTCGTCCTCGCATTCACACTTGGGACACCGCATGCACTCCCCCTCCTCGGTCAGACATCCACGTCCTTGAACACCGGCCGGACCGCCGTGGCGCGGCCGTCAGCGTCCAGCGTCACCACCGTCGCGTGCAGGCGGATGCCTTTCTCGACCACCTTGAACCGGGCCGGCATCCCGGTGGAAAATCGATGCACTACTGCCTCGATGTCCCGGCCCAGGATCGATTCCCGCGCCCCAACCATCCCCACGTCACACTGAAAGGCAGTGCCCCCCGGCAGCACCGCCGCATCAGCGGTCGGCACGTGCGTGTGCGTGCCAAGAACCGCGCTGACACGCCCGTCCAGAAACCGGGCCAGCGCGGTCTTCTCACTGGTCGCTTCGGCGTGGATGTCGACCACAATGAAACGCGTGACTGCGCTCAACTCCTTCACGATCCGGTCGGCGGCCTGGAACGGACAGTCGGAACTGGAGTTCATGAAGATTCGCCCGAGCAGACAGACAACCCCCACTTGCGCCCCGCCCGGAATCGGAAACAGCCCGTATCCGCGCCCCGGCTGCGCCACGCACACATTGGCCGGCCGGAGCAGGCTGGGAATGTCCTTGATCTGCTCGACAAAGTCGCGCTGATCCCAGACGTGGTCGCCGGTCGTGAACACGTCCACGCCGATGCCCGTCATATCGTCCACGCAGGCCCGCGTGATGCCGGCGCCACCCGCCACGTTTTCGATATTCGCAATGCAGAAACTGCAGTCGTACTCGCGCCGCAGTTCCGCAATCTGCGTCTTGACCGCAACACGACCGCCTTTCCCCACCACGTCGCCGACGAACAGCACGTTCATGGAGAAGCCTTTCACCCCGAGTTCAAAACGTGCAATATAGCCTTGGAAGGGAGGCTTTGCACCGCGGCGCCGGGACCTGTGGGTAATGCGTTAGTAAAGGGTGTTGCATAGACCCCTGCCACCTTGTGTGGCAGGTGAACGGGTTCATCTTCACCCATGGCACAAGGCCACGGGGATCTCACACATGGGCCAGCACATCGTCGATCCACCCGCGACTCCCATGTTACTCGCGGAGGGGATGTTCGCGTTGCGGCGTCTCTCTCAGCGTGTCGACACGTGTGCGGATGGCAACGCCGTTCGCCCACTCGCTGAAGCGTCGCTGCCACTTCCGCCTGAAAGGCGGTACTCAGACGGAAACGCCCGCGTAACAGCTTGATATGACCGGGCCGTCTGCGGCCCGGGGGGCGCGGACCAATGCTATTAACCGTCGGCCAAAGGGTTTCTCCGAAGTACCGCGGGCAGCCCCTCGCCCGCTGGCACCGCGCGGAGGCCGCGCGGGGTACAGCCGGAACCGTACCGGCACTGAGGGACGGCCCGGATCGCCGCGACCTCGGCGAGGGTCTCAGCCTTGGCCAGCGGGTAGACGTACTCCGCGTAGTGCCGGCTCGCATCCCAGACCTGACCGTTCCCCCATTCCCCATACTCGACACCCTTGCGATCGAAGTACGAGGAGAAATCCGTCCTCTTCTGGGTCGGGTTCAGACCGACCCAACGCGGATCGAGCCCGAAGTACGCGTTCAGATCGAGTGTCTCAACGTCCAGCCCCGGATTCTCCCGCTTCAGCATGTCCTTCAACGTGACCAGGAACCCGCGCTCAAACCCCATCGTCCGCGGGACCCGGTCCGGAACGCCACGCCGACACGCCGTCAGCAACCTCTCCCGACTCGTCATTTCTGCCATGGTCTCGTCTCCCTGATTCCGTGACGCTATGCTCCGCCACATCCTCGGAACTACCATATTTGTGATCTATATGACATAATCTATGACCGTCATCGCTTGCTTAGAATGGAGTAAGTGCTTATTTTTGTTCACTATTTGCCATAAAGGAACCGCCGATGCGTCTACCCCTGCAGGATCAACTGGCGACGCGAATGGGGTTGCGGGTACTGGCCATCGGCAAAGGGAGTGCCATCGCCCCTATTCCATTGAAGCCCCGGCCGCAATGGCGCCGACTGAAGTGCTACGCGGTCGTCTACGTCGTCGCGGGCGGCGGCGTGTTCCACCAGGCAGACGATGTCTTCGACGTACCGGCTGGCAGCGCGTTCTTCCTGTTCCCGGATATTCCGCACCACTACGGTCCGGCAGACGATGCGGGCTGGACAGAACTGTTCTTCGTCTTCGACGGAGCCATCGCCGACCGGTTCCGGGACCAAGGCCTGCTGACTCCGCAGGCCCCTGTTGTGCGGCCGGGCGTCAATCCTGAACTGATCGAATTGTGGCAGCACACCGTCCGTTGTGCCAAGTCATCGGACGCCACCACGGACGTCGAGCTTTCCGCCGCACTTTTTGCCGTTCTCGCAGAGTTGTTCCGTTGCCGGCGGATTGCACAGCCCCGGACCCGGAAGCAGGAACTGTGTGAACAGATCGAACTGGCAATGAAGTCAGCCCTGACGGAAAGCTTTTTCGACCTGAAAGGGTTTGCCGCAGAGCAGCGAATCAGTTACTCCTACGCACGGCGAGTGTTCAAGGAAACGACGGGCTACACCCCCGTGCAGTTCTTCACCCGGGCGAAAATCCAGCTCGCCCGTGACGCGTTGGCTGGGACGGGCGAGAACATTGGCCGCATCGGGCGACGCCTCGGGTTCGGCGACTCGCACTACTTCTCGCGAACCTTTCGCAAGTTCACCGGGCTTTCCCCGAAGGAGTACCGCCAGTCCCTTTCCCACTGGCAATCAGATGCTTACTGGCAGAACTGCGGAACGGCCGCGAACAAGACCGACCGACGCTGACCGCGAACGGTCGAAGTACACCGGGAATGGGGACTCCGGAGCGCCCAACGCCGCATGCTCCGCGAACGGCGCAACGGAACCGCGCTTGCCCCCCTGCCAGGATCGGATCTCGGGCCATGCCGATCGCCATCCACTGTCGCTCGACGAGACACCGCGTTCCGCCGCACCGGCTTTCCCCCACCGGACTGTCCGCTATATTACCCCAACTTCGCGGCTATCATCCAGGCGGACTGGATGGCGGCTGCAAGCTCGGTGCAGTTGCAGAATCATCGCGCCGTGTGGCACCCGTTCCCGGACGGTGTGCCGCAGCGGTCTTCACCCCTCAAACTTGAACCCCGAAACCCGACCTCACCAGCAAGGACACGGAAATGCAGAACCCGCTCCGCGAGAACAGCCTTCAGTACCACCGTTCAACGCCGCCGGGCAAGATCGGCCTGAGCATCACCAAGCCCTGCGAAACGCAGGCGGACCTGTCGCTGGCCTACACCCCCGGAGTGGCGGAGCCCTGCCTCGAGATCAACCGCCACCCGGACAGCGTCTACACCTACACGTTCAAAGCCAACACGGTGGCTGTCGTCAGTGACGGCACGGCCGTTCTGGGCCTGGGCAACATTGGCCCCGAAGCCGGCCTGCCGGTCATGGAAGGCAAGGCGGTTCTGTTCAAGCGCTTCGCCGGCATCGACGCATTCCCCATCTGCCTGCGCAATGTCCACGGCAAAGACGGCCGCACCGACGTCGACAAGCTCGTGGCGGTCACTGCGGCCCTCGAACCCACCTTCGGCGGCATCAACCTGGAGGACATCGGCGCCCCGGCCTGCTTCGCCGTCGAGGACCGGCTCCGCGCCAGCATGGGCATTCCGGTCTTCCACGACGACCAGCACGGCACGGCGATCATCTCGCTGGCGGGGGTGCTGAACGCCCTCCAAGTCGTCGGCAAGAACATCGGCGATGTGCGCGTCGTCGTCAATGGCGCCGGCGCCGCCGGGATCGCCTGCATCGAGTTCTACATTGCCGCCGGGGTCCGCCGCGAGAATGTCATCATCTGTGACTCAAAGGGCGTCGTCTACCGCGGCCGCAAGGAAGGCATGAACCCGCAGAAGGAACGCCTGGCCGCGAAGACGACGACCCGGACCCTGGCGGAAGCGCTCAAGGGGGCCGATGTATTCCTCGGCGTCTCGGTCGCCAATTCGGTGACGACGGAAATGGTCAAGTCCATGGCGCCCAAGGCCATCATCTTCGCCATGGCCAATCCCGTGCCGGAAATCTTCCCCGCT
This sequence comes from Lentisphaerae bacterium RIFOXYA12_64_32, assembly GCA_001803235.1. Taxonomy (GTDB): domain Bacteria; phylum Verrucomicrobiota; class Lentisphaeria; order Oligosphaerales; family YB12-FULL-65-16; genus YB12-FULL-65-16. The sequence continues at coordinate 13,760 of MHBL01000027.1, read as the reverse complement.
GACGCCTGGAACGCCGGCGCGGCGGTCGTGGGCACTGGCCGCACGGACTTCCCAAACCAGGTGAACAACGTCCTCGGGTTCCCCGGCATCTTCCGCGGCGCCCTCGATGTCCGGGCCACGGACATCAACCACGAGATGAAGCAGGGCGCGTCTCAAGCCTTGGCTGAGGTCGCCCGCGAGACCGTCCCGGACGACATCAAGGCGTTCCTGACCAAGGCTTACCCGCAGGACGGCGCCGCCGGGATGTTCGATGGCCGAGTCCCCCTCAAGGCCACGTACGTGATCCCCAAACCGTTCGACCCGCGCGTGGTCCCGCGCGTGGCGCGGCGTGTGGCCGAAGCCGCCATGCGCACCGGCGTCAGTCGCGTTCGGATCGACGACATCCAGGCCTACGAGACCGACCTGCGCCGCCGCCTGGGAGTCGGAGTCTGATCCGACTCCGCAGCGACAAACGAGCCACGGAGGGAGTCGTCCGCACGGGCAGTTCCGGAGAAAATACGCCCTGCCCGCAACGACACGGACCTTGAACTGCGGTGCAAGTCCTACACAACGGGACGCAGCGCCGCAGTCTGCACCACGCCAGGCCGCCCAGAGGACAGCGGCGGCAAGTCCGTCCTCGCCGCACCGGATCATGCCTCATGCACATTGCCTGCGACGGGGCTGCGACTCGGTTCCCGGGACCCTCTCAGAGACCAGCGAGTCAGGGCATAGCAGGCGGCATACAACGCGATGACTGCCAGCGTCAACGTCCGGTACCCAACGGCCATAGACGTGTATTCCAGGGCCCCTCCAATCATCGTGCCGATGACGTTCCAGCCGAATGCCGTTGCAGCCTTGGGCGTGTCCTTGAAGAGAAAACCGAACACCAGGTTGGCGAAGAAGATAGGGGAGAACAACAGCACGGAGGCGGCTAGGTACCGTACCCACAGCGCCTGGATGGAGAGGAGCAGGTTCAGGGGCAGCAGGTACTGAGCCACCAGGGAACCGATCAGCAGTCCGAACAGCAGAGACGGATTGAGCCGGGGAAGTCGGACCACGAGCAGGTTGGCCAGCAGCACCGACACGAGAACCGCGAAGAAGACCAGAGAGTTTACCAACCACGTGGCGCCGAAGAGCAGGACAAACTGGATCACGCTTTTCGTCTCGAGAAGCAGAAACGCGGCCCCCATCAGGGAAAACGGCAGGTTGATCCGCATGTTGTTCAGTGTGGCATGCCCTGACACCGCGACACCCGCAATGGCCAAGACTACGAACAGCAGCATGATGCCGGCATACATGGGCGGAATGTGTGGATAGCGCATGTAGAGGAATGGCCAGTCATCGGTGGCAGGCGCGTACCTGGGGCCGCCGGGTCGAGTCCCGGCTATTGCCGGGCCGATCGCCAGAGACGCCATAAGGCCGTGCTCCTCGTCGGTGTAGACCAGCACCCTGGGGGGATGGCCAAACACGTCCTCAAGCATGTCGCAGATCTTCTTCAACAGCCACTCTTTGCGATAGTAGTTGTAGAGGACCAGGACACCGTCCGGCTTCAGCAGTTCCTTCGCCTGACGGAAGGACTCGTTGGTGAACAGGAAGCTCTCGAGACGGATGTTGGCGAAGTTCGAGTAGGCGGCCAGCGAGTCGGGCAACGCGTAGATGACCAAGTCGTAGCGCTTGTGGGTTCGTTCCATGTAGGCACGACCGTCGTTTATCACGACCTTTACGCGCGGGTCGGAGTAGGGTCGATCAGGATGGAACCGGTATCCGCACTGATAGATGACCGGATCGATCTCCACCGCGTCGATCGCCTTGGCGCCTGCACGTAGCGCGTACGCCACGTCCGAGCCGCTGCCGGCCCCGATGATCAGCACCTCATCAAAGCCTTTCCCTTGCCGGAGCGCCGTCACGTCCGTGTAGGGGTAATCGTACATGGGTTCCTTGGAACCGACCGGCTGCATGGTCTGGTGTCCGATGCCGTTGACGGTCAGGAAGACAACGGTCAACTCCGGCGACTGCTTCTCAGACCAGGCCTCGATGCGCTGGTACGGCGACCAGGCGGTGAAGTGATTCGGCGCTGACGCATGGACCAGCAGCAGCACGGCAAGACCAGTGACGGCGCAACTCAGGGACGCGGTGCGATAGAGCAGCACAGAGATGATGATGAAGCTCAGTGCGAACCAGGCGACTGGCGGCACGCCCAGGTATGCATGAACCGTGAACACGATGATTCCGACCAGGCTGCCGGCAATGTCGATCGAGTAGGCACGGATCGGCGGAAACGCAACGAACAACCGGGCAGCCGCCTGCCCCAGGCCGCCGAAAACGAAGACCGTCGAGGCCAAGATCAGAACCAGCCCCACCCACAGGGGGACGCGAAGCGGAGTCGCGTCGGTTCCAAAAAAGAGCTGGCCTATGTGTTCTCGCAGGTACGAGGCATCAACGCGGGTGACCAAAACGAATGCCACCAAGATCAGCAACGCCAGTGGCACGTGTCGGAGGAAGTCGGCGGGGCGGTCGGCGAGCAGAAACCCCAATCCCAACCCCAAGAAGACCCCCATCAACACGAAGTTCGAGAAATAGCCGAGGTAGAGTACCTCCGCACTCAGAAAGCGGATGAGCGCCAGTTCCAGATAGAGGACCGTGAAGGACACGAGGAACAACCGTATGGCCGTGGCGTGTCGCAGTACCCAGTCGATCATGTTGCGGAGTGACGCCATTCCTGCTCCCTGCCGGCGGCCCAGGCTGGACACCGGTTCGCGCCGTAAGCGCGCCCGCGCCGGTCAACGGCACGTCGGGCTTCCAGAGAGACGACCAGAAGACCCAAGCTTGCAGCGAATCCAAGCCGCTCAAGAACCTGCTATCCGGCAGTGCCGGGAAAGATAGTGGCAGACCGACGGCGGGGCAAGGCTGGGCGCACAGAATACTATGTTGCGTCACGGGTGGCGTTTCCCGCGGGAGTGCTCAGCGGGCTCGTGGGCAGTCCGATCCGACTGGGACTCAGCGCGAGAGCCCCCCAGGGCCGCGCGGCAGCAGTGTCAGGCTGGACGCTGTGCGGACGTCATGCCGCCGCCGTCAGGTAAGCGCCGCAACCACGACGTCAGGGGCAATGCCGCTGATCACGACATCCTTCTGCCGGCCGCTGGCCCCTACCACCAGCCGCACGCTGGACTTGGGCACGCGCAACGTGCGGCTGAGGAACTTGCACACCGCTTCGTTCGCCTGCCCTTCAACGGGGGGGCTGACCACACGCAGCTTCAGCCGCCCGTCGAACTCACCGACGATCTCGTTGCGGCTGGCACGCGGTTGAACGTGAAGGAGAAGCCGGGTCCCATCAGGGTGCGCCCGAAGGTAGGACGGAAGGCTGGACGCAGCGCCGGCACTCACGACTGGGTCTCCGAGCCGGATGGCGGCGCCGAACTCGTGGCCGGGACCGACGGCGGGCGGGCGGGCGGAGTTGCCGAGTCCGGCCCCGCCGCCTCGGCAGGCGCTTGCGCGGCGGCATCGCCGGACGCAGCGTCCGACGGGTCGTCAATTGGCGGCAGCAGGCGCTTCGGCGGCGTCATCCCCAGAAGCCGGTACACGTCCAAGGCACACATGGTTTCGCGCTCCAGCAATGTGTCACCTAAGAGCTGGAGCTTGTCGAGGTTCGTGCGCAGGATGCTGTTCACCCGTTCCACCGCGATGTCGATAATGCGCCGGATCTCGATGTCGATCTCGCGCGCCGTATCCTCGCTGTAGCTTTCGGTTCGGGTGATGTCCCGCCCCAGGAAAAGGTGCTCTTCGCGCCCGCAGTAGCTGAGCGGACCGAGCTTCGCGCTCATGCCCCACTCGCAGACCATTTTCTTGGCCAGTTCGGTGCCTTGACGAATGTCCATGGCCGCGCCCGTGGTGATATCTTCGAACACCAGTTCTTCGGCCACGCGCCCGCCCATGAGCACCGCGATCGTGTCCTCCAGATCCTTCCGCGACTGCGTGTACCGGTCCTGCTCGGGCAGGTGCATGGTGGCGCCCAGGTAGGCTACGCCACGCGGCACGATGGTGATCTTGTGCAGCGGCGTGGCGTGCTCGCAGAACATGCCGACCAGCGCGTGCCCGGCCTCGTGAAACGCCGTGATGCGCCGGTCCCGTTCGTCGAGCTTGCGGCTGCGCCGCTCCTTACCCCAACGCACCTTGTCACGGGCTTCGTCCAGGTCCGAGAGCTGCACCGCCACCTTGTTGTTACGCGCCGCCAACAGTGCCGCCTCGTTGATGAGGTTGGCGAGGTCCGCACCGCTGAACCCGGGCGTGCCGCGGGCCACGCATTCCAAGTCCACGTCCGGAGCGATCTTGATCTTCCGCACGTGCACCTTCAGGATGCCCAGCCGGCCCTTGATGTCAGGCAGGTCAATGGTGATCTGGCGGTCGAACCGCCCGGGGCGTAGCAACGCCGCATCGAGCACGTCCGGTCGGTTTGTGGCGGCGATGACAATGACCCCGGCATTGGCCTCGAACCCGTCCATTTCAACCAGCAGCGCGTTCAGGGTCTGTTCGCGCTCGTCATGACCACCGCCGATACCGGAGAACCGCGACCGGCCGACGGCGTCAATTTCGTCGATGAAAATCAGGCACGGGGCATGACGCTTGCCTTCTTCAAACATGTCTCGGACCCGGCTCGCGCCTACGCCCACGAACATCTCGACGAAATCCGAACCGCTGATGGAAAAGAACGGCACGCCCGCCTCGCCGGCAATGGCTCGCGCCAGGAGCGTCTTTCCCGTGCCGGGGGGGCCGACCATCAGCACGCCTTTGGGCATGCGGCCGCCGAGCTTCTGGAACCGCTGCGGATCGCGCAGGTAGTCGATGATCTCCTGGCACTCCTCCTTGGCCTCGTCAATGCCGGAGACATCCTCGAACGTGACCTTCTCCTGGTTCGGGCTCATGAGTCGGGCCCGGCTCTTGCCGAACTGCAGCGCGCCGCGTCCGGCGGCCTTGATCTGCCGCGAGAAGAGAAAGTAAATCAACGCCACCAGCAGGACGATCGGCAGCAGAGACAGCAGGATGTTGCTCATCGTGTTGGATGTCGTCTTGGCCTTGCGCTTCGGGCAGTAGTCGCGCAACAGATCGTCCAACGCGTCGGAGTAGATCACCTCCACCTTGTACTGGCGCGGCTCCGGGGCGGCAGCCCCCTCGTCGCCACCCTCCTGCGGCGGTTTGTACTTGCCCACGATGGTGCGGATTCCGGTCGTTGCATCCTTGACCACCACGGACTCCAGCACCATCCGCGCCTTGAGCAGGCGCTCAAAATCCGAAGCACTGAGTTCGTCCACCTCAGGGTCCGTGTGGTTCTTGAGCAGAAACAGGGTGAAAGGCAGGGCAAAAAGCACGACCACCCAGAAGAGAAAGGCCTGAATGGGCGGACGCGACATCCGCGGAGTGTCCGGACGCTGGGGCTGAGGGCCGGAAGGACCCTGCGGCGGAGGCGTGTTACCAGGCTTGGATTCGTTCTCAGCCATCAGCTCTCGGCTCCCTGTTCCAACACCTGCCGCCAACACCGTACACGCACCGTTCAGCGTAACCGGATCACACGAGGCAGGACTCACCGTGCGTCGGCGAGCCCGGTGGGAACCCGGTCAGCGCCGTACGCCAAACTCGAGCCTTGGCGGGGACGATAGAAGCTCCCAAGACCTCGCACCGGCCGAAACGACCGTCACCCGATCAGTTTCCAGACCAGCACGCCAACCGCGACCAGAACCGCACAGACCAAGATACCGATGATCGTTCCAAGAACGATCATCGTCGTCTTGCTTTCTCCGGTTCTCTTAGCCCCAAACGGGGAGAAGTTCTGCATTTCCGAGACCGGGACTCCGGTCTGGCTATCCTCCAAATTGATCACCGTCTGCGTCGTGGGCCCGGAACTGCGCTGACTCTCCTCATCATCGTAGAACATCTCCACGGCGCCCACTTGGAGGATGTCACTGTGAACCATCGGCCGCGGTTCCTTCTCGATGCGAACACCGTTGACCCGCGTGCCGTTGGTGCTGCCGTTGTCGTGCAGCACGTAATCGCCATCCTGCTGCCGGACCAGCGTGGCGTGCAGACTGCTGACGGTCGGGTCCGGGATGCAGATGTCCCGATCCTCAGTCCGACCTATCGTGTACTGGTCAGCCGTCAGCTCGAACGCCTGTCCGCGCAATTGTTCCGACAGAATGATGACTTTGGGCGGAGTTCCAGGCATACCAGCATCCACTCTCTTTCCCCGGCCGTGAAACCAAGATTTCCGTCAGTAGTTTACGCGTCCGCCTCGACGTTTGCAAGCGGCCCACGACCTCTGCAGCGCCGTGTCTAACTATAATATAATACTGACATCCATGGTGCTGCCACCCCGTTTCAGGCCAATCAACCGACTATTAAACTTAGCCCCCCCCTCGAGGCTTTTCCAGTCCGACGAGAACAGGCGACGCGTCAGGCAAGGGTGCGAGACACGCGGTCGTAAGCCTCTTTCGGAGCCACGACGGCGAGGGAGCGGCCCCCGAAGACCGCGGTGCTGACGCGCGCGGCTCGGCCAAGACGCGAACCTTCCGCACCTCCGATGGTCGTATTAACCGGGCACACTTCGCGTCGTACCGGATCAACGACTGCGCTACTTGCCGCCCGCCGGCGGCGGGACCTTTTCCGCCTCCAGAACGCGCTTCACCGCCGCCTCGCCCAATTTCTGCTCAGCAAACGCGGGGAACCGAGCCTGCAGTTCGCGCCAGGTCGCGACCGCATCCCCGGCCTTTCCCTGGTCCAAAAGGATCTCGATGGCCAGCAGCATGGCCCGGGGCGTATACGTCGGATCGTCCCCGACCACAAACGCACTGACCGCATACCGCAACGCCTGGTTCAACTTCTGCTCGCGGCGCAGGATCTCCGCCAGTCCCCACCGGGCCCGGGTCGCGCCCTCCACGTCAACGTCGCCGCTGGCCAACGCCTGCTCGAACACCCCGACCGCACGGTCGGTCTCCTGCTGCAGCATGAGCACCTCACCGAGCAGGGACATGACCTCACCCCGCCCCACCCCGGGGGCCTTTGCGCCGTCGCCCGCGCCCAAATCAACCATCAGCCCTTCAAGAAACGTCCGCGCCTCGGCCAACCTGGCCTGCACGGCCAGGTTGCGGGCGAGGCGCAATTTTGCCCGTGCGACGACGGCCGGGTCTGCGTTCGTGGCCAGCCAACGGCAGATAACCTCGCTGACCGGGTACTGGCCGCGGCGATAGTAGAGGTCGTCCAGACGAAAGAGCATGGGCACGCTGAACTCAGGCCGCCGGTCCAATTCCAGGGACAAGACCTGCGCGAAAAGGTCCAACGCTTCGTCGTCACGGTTCAACTCCAAGAGCGACGCGGCCAGGTAGTACCGGGCGTTTTGGGCGATCTTGTCAGAGCCTTTGGCTGCCAACGCCTGGCGCAAGTGCTGCTCGGCCTCGCCATACTTCTGCTGCTGGTGGAAGAGGTAACCGAGGAAGAACAGCACTCGCGCCTTCCCGGCCTCGCCCTCGCGGGTCAGCAAGTCTCGCATCATTCCTATCGCCCGGTCGTATTCCTTCAGGTGCGCATACAGTTCACCGAGGCTGACCAGGGCGATCCGCCCCTCGTCCTCCGACGTGGGGAACCGGGTCAGGACGTTCTCGTAATCCGTGACCGCGGCGCGCCAGTCTTCCGCCTGACGCTCACACTCGCCCGCCCGCAACAGCATCTGGGCGGGTTTCGCCAGCTTCGCATTGCTCGACAAGCGGCGGAAGACCGCCGCTTCGTCTTTGGGTTTTCCCTGTTTCCGGTAGCATTCTGCCAGGCGCAGCGCCGCCGGTTCCCAGTACTCCCAGTCACCGGTGAAACTGTCCAAAGCACGCCGCAACTGTTCCACGGCGCCGGGGAAGTCACCGGCACGGTACAGCGCCTCTCCGCCAAAGTAGCACACGTCCGCCAATTCCGAAGCTTTGGGGAAATCCTTGGCAAACAAACGCGCCTTGTCCGCCGCCTCGGTAAACTTCTCCAGACGCAACTGCGCGTAGACTTCACGGTGTCGCGCCATGCGCACATACTCCTCCGGGACCCCTGCAGCGCCAGTCAGTTTCTGCAGCAACGGCAGTGCGTCGGCAAAGCGTCCGGCCCCCATCAGGCTCAGCGCGTGGATGTACCCCATTTCGTAGTCGAACGCCTCGCCGTGCTGCCGTTTCCACTCATCGGCGAGTTCGACGGCACGCGCATAGTCCCCCCCCGACAAGCACGCCCACACCCGCCGTTTGCCCGCTTCGCGCGCCAAGGCGCCCGTCGGGAACTCCGCCAAGAGCAACTCGTACGACTTGCTGGCCCCATCGAAATCGCCGCGCACGAACCGAATCTCGCCCACACGATACAATGCCTCCTCGCGCAACACGGGCGGCACATTCGCATCACCCTTGAGCCGCGAGAAAGCCTCAACCGCCGCGTCGAACTCGCCCTTCGCCTGACGCGCGGAAGCCATTGCGAACGCCGCGTAGGGACGGTAGGCGTGCGCAGCGTCAAAGGGACTTTCCGGGATCTTCCCGTAATACGCCATGGCACGGTCCGCCAAACCCTGCTGCGCAAGGCACTGTGCCAGGAAGTACAACGCCGCCTCCTGGATGACCGTGTCGGGGTTGCTCTCAAGCTGCTTGAAACACTCTATGGCGGGCTCAAACTGCTTCCGACTGAGGAGTTGCTCGCCCTTCCACAGAAACAGGCGCGGAACCAATTCATGCTGAGGCCAGCGCTGCTGGAACTTGGAGATGGCCGCCAGTGCCTCGTCGCCTTTGTTCTCATAACGCAGGCATTCGATGAGCCCCAGCATGGCACGCGGGGCCAATTCGTGCTCGCCGTGCTGCTCCAGAAACAGGCCCCACTCCTTCTCCGCCAGGTCGTAGAACTTGCGCGCCATCAGACCTTCGGCGAAACGGTACTGGTCCGTCGCCGGCCCTTGGGAGGCGGGCGCAACCTGGGCTGGAGTTGCCCCGGGTGTCGGCGCCGGCAGCGCGGGCGCATCCTGCGCCGAAGCGCGCCATGCCCAACCGCAGAGGCAGACGACAACGGCAAAGGCCGTGACGATGGGGCGTATGGCGTGGTTCCACATGGTCTTGAGCACCGAAAAACCTCGACCTGTGCGGGCAAACCGGGCCACGGCACCGTTCGTAGTGGTGTCGCAGTCCCGGTCCCGCCTGACAGGCGGGATCCGCCGGGCAAGACACCATCCCCACGCCACGCCGCCGTGACACGTCCGGCTTCGCTCAGAAACTTCGCCACGACACGCCAGATGGGCTCTTGGCACTCCACTCCGTTCCGCGCGCTGCGAGCCCATTACGAACAGGCGCATCCAGCGCCCATGGCGGGGCTTCTTCTCTCTCAGGATTTGCCTGCACAGATCGAAAAACCTTCTCCAAGAAACAGACCGCAACGGCGGTCACACCCAAGCGCCGTTTGACACCGCAGAAGGGAGGACGCGTCTCGAGAGTCCGGCCCCTGCGGCGCATCGCAGGGCTGCGCCATGGCATGCGAGGTCGGGGCAGCCTATTTTGTGTCCTTCGGCGGCAGTGTGGCAAACGCGACATTCCAGATGTCGGCCTTCCGACAGATATCGAGGACGGCAATCACGTCCTCGTGGTGCGTAATGGCATCCGCTCGGATGATCACCGGTTGCTCCTGGTACGTCTTGGCAACCTGCGCCAAAAGCACGCCCAACCGCTCCAACGTCATCTGCACGTTGTTGACGAAGATGATCCCCTTGTCATCCAGGTTAATGATGATCTCGCCCGGTTGCCGTGCCCCGCGCAGACCCGAGTCTGCCGTGGGCACCGTGATGCCCATCTTGGTCTCCAGGTGCGCGTACACAGCCGCCACCATAAAGAACAGCAGCAACTGGAACATCAGGTCCACCATCGGCGCGATCTGGAACCCCGGTTCCCCGCCGCCGTAGCGTCGCTTGAAGTTCATTCGTAAACCCCTCGCGTACAGCGTCCGTTCAATTCCGTTTCGGCGCCTTGGCCATCAGACGGCGGAACACGCGACTGCTGGCGCTCTCCAGTCCACCGACCAGCGAGTTGACACGGCCCCGGAACAGAGCGTACAGACTCATGGCCGTAATCCCGACAATCAGGCCGCCCACCGTGGTGATCAGTGCCTTGGCCACGCCCGCCGCCACGGCCAGTGGTTTGACCACGCCCATTTCAACCTCCATGCCGGCGAACGACTGCAGCATCCCCAGCACGGTCCCGAGCAACCCCACCATGGGCGCGATGACCGCCACGTCGAGCAGGTACTGGATCCGCTGCCACAGCACACTGGCCTGCCGCGCACCCTCTCCCTCGATGGCGTCGCGTACGATCAGGTAGTCGGCCCGTTCGGCGCCCTCTACCTGCTCCACCGCCGCGGCAACCACCTGGGCCGCGGGCGAATCGTTCTCGAGGCAGAGCTTCTTCAAGCCTTCGATGTCACCGTCCGCCGCCGCGTTCTCCGCTTCGCGAATGAAGGCGTCCGGATACACCACACTCGCGCGCAAAGTGAACAAGTAGTAGATCACCAGAAATACCGCCAGCATGGACAGCGCCAGGATGAACTTCATCGTCAGACCGCCGGCGTCCAGAACATCCTTGAAACTGTTGTACTTGTACGGCCCGGCTGCCTCCGCGGCCAGGACCCAGCCGGAAATCAGGACGCCGGCCAAGCAGACCGCCACCCCCGCTCTCCGCGCAAACGTGTTCATGAGCAACTCCTCTTCAACCCAGAAACAACCACCCCGGTCAACATCGCGAAACGGCTCCGCCACCCCGAACCAACGCTGGTCGCAATATACCCGTCGTCACACAGAAGTAAACCGTCGCATCGGCGGGTGCGGGCACGCCTCAGATCCCACAGCCAAGAGTCCCTGCACTTCATGCTGGGTCAAGTCCCGCCACTCACCGGGGTTCAGTCCATCCAGGGCGAGCCCCCCCAATGCCACGCGCACCAGGCGATGCACACCCAACCCAACCGACGCGCAGAGTCGGCGAACCTCCCGCTTTTTCCCTTCCGTCAGAACAAACTCCAGGACGCCCTGGTTCCGGTCCCGACTCAGCACCTGCACCGACTGCGGCCGGAGGAACTCACCCGCATCCTGCACGCCGCGGCGCCACGCCTCCAGGCACGCCGGAGTGACGTCACCGCGGACCCACACCCGGTACCGCCGCGGGACCTGGTAACGCGGGTGCGCCAAGCGCTCGGCGAACTCCCCGTCGTTCGTCAGCAGAAGCAGCCCCTCGCTGTCGCGGTCCAACCGGCCGATGGTGAAAAGCCGGCCGAGGCTGTCCGGGATGAGGTCGCCAACCAACCGCGAAGCATGCCGATCCTGTGCCGAACACGTCACGCCCGCAGGCTTGTAGAGCATCACGTAGCGGTGCGCAACCAGCCGCACCGGCCGCCCGGCATACTGCACCTCATCCTGGTCGGGCGTCACGTTGACGGCCGGCGTCGTGACGCACTCGCCGTTCACCGTGACCTTCCCCTCACGGATCAGCGTCTCACAGGCGCGCCGTGAGGCCACGCCGGCCGCCGCCAGGTAGCGTGCCAACCGCAACACCTTGCCATGCATTACCTTCGCGATCTTCGTATCCTTCGCGGTGAACAACCCGGGGCAGCTCCCGTCAAGTCCTGGCCTCCGTTTGCCACCTGTGCCGGGTCGTCGACCGTCGTTTCCGACTCCACGATGCGTGGGACGAGTGTCGGGGGGACACGCCTCTGGACTTCGACACACTGATCACGGATTACGGATTACTGATTACTTGCCCCTTGCCCCCCGTTACGACAATACATATTGCTGCAGAGGTCGCCGCGCGGCTACGCAACCTGAGCGGCATGGCCTCACGGTTTGGGAACGTCAAAGATGGTGCGAATCTTGCGCGCCAGGTCCGCCATGCGGTAGGGCTTCTGCAGGAACCCGAGCGCCCCGGCGGCCAGCACGTCAGCCGCGTCCTCCTCAGACACATACCCGCTGGAGAGCAGGACGCGGACGTTCGGGTCCATGGCTTTGAGCTGGAAGAAGGCCTCGTGCCCGTCAAGCTTCGGCATCACCATGTCCAGGATGACCAAGTCAATCTGCCCCGGGTTCGCCTGGTACGTCTCGACCGCCTCCAGTCCGTTACCGGCCAGGATGACGGAGTACCCCATCTGCTGCAGCATGTCGATAATCACGTCCCAGATCATGTCCTCATCGTCCACCAGCAGAATCGTCTCGGTCCCGCGCAGGCTGTCATCCGGCAGGTTGTGGGGCGCCTGCATGTCCTTGCGCCGTGGCAGCAGCGGCAGCAGCAGGTGCAGACACACCGGGCCGGCATTGGCCTTTCCGAAAAACAGCTCGCCTTGGTGTGCCGCCAGCATGCCGTAGATCTGGATGAGGTTCAGATCCTGCGCCTCCCCCGCCCCTTGACCTCCGATAAACCCGTCCCCGAAGGACGTCAACTCCTCCGTGCTGAAGGCCGGGGGCCCCACTCCGCAGGAGACGCACACGTAACGGCCGGGCGCACACGACGTGCGCAGTAGCTGGCAAGCGCCGTTGTCGAGGGTCTGCAGCGACGTTCGCACCGTGACGACAGCGGCGTGTCCGGCCGTCCGCGACACGACGTCCAACACCAGCTTCATGAACAGATCCTGAAGCTGCAGCAACGCGCCCGCCACGACGATCTCCTCGTCCGGCATGTCCAGTTCCAGCGTGCAACCCTCGGTCAGGACCGTACGACAGCGTCGGACCACGCCCTCCAGCAAGGGGCGAACGTCGAACGACTCGAACTCCTGCGCCAACGACACATTCTCGCGGAGCAGCCGCAGCCAGGTCATTGCCTTTGCCGTCGCAGCCCGGGTGTCGGCGAGAAACTTCACCGCACCGGGCCGCCCGTCGAGTTCCTCCTCCAGCAACTCGTTGTAGGCGCCCACCCGCCGGAACAGGTCCTCCATGGCCAGAACCACGCCGCGGTGCAGCGCGAACAACCCCGCCAACTTCTCCTCCGGGCTCACGGCCTTGTCCGCATAGTCGAAATCAAGTTGCGCCATGTCCGCAAATCCTGTCAAACAAATCGCTTACGTGCCAGATACGGAGTGTTCAGTGTTCAGGTTGGACAAGACACTCGAGCTCGCCCTCACTCACCCACAACCATCCCCTCAACCTTGCGAACCTCTGAACCTCGCCAACCGGTCGGCTATTCCTCGCGCCTGGCCCTTGGCCTCGGCCCCTGTCGGCACTATTATACATGACCGTTTCCCAAAGTGCGACAACGACAGAGCGAAACCCGGTGATGCATCAGTCCAAGACGCAACCGATGCTCTTGTCGAAGTTCTTGATCGCTTTGTTCAGCGCCCGGATTTCCGCCACCAGTTGGTGGACGCGAAGCACACATGGCTCGACCACGGCCCGATCGGTGGTCAACGGCCGGCTGGTGGCCAGCAGTTGGAGCCGTGGAGCACTGGGCAGTACCACATGCTGCTGCTTGCCGTCCTGGACAAACAGACAGTGCAGGTCGTGTTTCTGATCCGCCCAGTCCAACCCGACCAGCACCGCGTAGCTTCCGTCTGTGTCAGCCATTGTGCACCTCCTGTTCCCATACGTTCTTGGACGCCAGGAAAAATGCTTGCCTTGGCACGGCGAAGACCTTATAGTGGAGCCATCTTGTGTCGGCATCCTGAGCATTCGTTAGGGTGCCAAAGCGCAGCGCCTGGTTCGAAGATCTTTCCCTATACCTCGCAGGTAGGGGAAGCAGATTCGTAACCAGGCGTTGCATCTTTCCGCG
>MHBL01000026.1 GCA_001803235.1 Lentisphaerae bacterium RIFOXYA12_64_32 | reverse complement strand
AGACGTCTTCGTTCGCGTCCCACTGGCCGTTGGCGTTCGCGTCCTGGAAGAACAATCCCCGGCCTTTCCCCCATTGTCCGGTGTTGGCGGCGCTGGCCGCGCCGTACAGCAGGATGTCCGCGCCGTGCGTGTAGGCGCCGTCTCCGTCCGTGTCGCACCAGACGTATTCCCCGGCGCTCCACATCCCGCCGCCGTTGGCGTCCCGGTAGCGGAGGCGCGCGTCCGTCTTGCCCCGGACCATGGTATCGGTTTTCCAGCCGTCCGCGCCGCCGTGGAGATGCGTTTCGGCGTCGTACCAGCCATAGGCGCCGGGTGGCGTCTGCCCGACCAGTCGACACCGTTCCCGGATCGCCGTCTGCAGGTCGCCATAGAAGTACTCTGCGTACTCTGGCGGCACGTAGAGGTACGGCGCCTCGAATACGTCCGCGGCCTGGGCCGTGGGGGGCAGGACGGCGAGGAGGCAGAGTGCGAGGGCGGTGATGCGGCAGCCGATGCTGCAGCGGCTGCGTTGGGTGCGGCGTTCCGGATGTCGCCGTGCAACGGCGACGCTACAGCGAGCGGGGATGTTTTCGGCGGCGACGGCACGGGGGGCGGCGGATCGCCGGTGGAGGAACTCGGTCCGGGACGGACCTGAGCACCCTGCTGCGGTCCCGGAGGTCCCGCGCCACTGCCGCTCCGCGCAGTGGCCGCCGCCGCGAACCACTACGAACGGGCGTATCCTGGCGCCCACTACGCCGCCGCCTCTCTCTGCATATTTCCCCGCACGGATCGTTCTCTTTCCCATCAGTGGATCACGCCTCCGACTCCCAGGTTCAGGTCTTCGGCGGCGACGTTGCGGGCGCCGGCGGTCGGGGTGCGGCCGAGCAGGCATTCGCGTCGGTTCGGTTCACCGTCGCCGTCCGGGTCGTCGTCGGGGCCTTGATTGAGGTTGCCGAAGTAGCGCAATTCCCAGGCGTCGGGGAGGCCGTCGCCGTCCGAGTCGTCCGCGGTCAGGGCGGCGTCTGTGATGGTGATGCGGTGTTCGCAGTCCCGACCCGGCAACGCACCGACGATGGCGACCAGGCGGAGGGTGACGTTCTCCGGCGGTTCCTTCTCGCTGTCGGGGATGAGTCGGAGCGTGACGGTACGGCGCGTGCCGCGGCCGGAGAAATCCAGCGTCACCGGTGCGGCCAGTTCGTAGTCGCTGCCGTTCGTCGCCGAGCCGCCCAGGACTCGGACGCGAGCGGTGACGTGGTTGCCATGCGGCGGCGTGGCGGAGAGGGCGACGCCGATCTCGAGAGTCCCGGCACTCTCCGGTACTGTGCTTGAGGGGGATTCGAAAGACACGCGGACCTGGCCCGTGTCCGAGGCGCGCGGGTCGAGGCCCAGCTCCCACTCGCGCCGGTTGTTCAGTCCGTCGCCGTCCGGGTCGGCCTCTGCATCGTTGACGCGCGGGTTGAAGCCGTGCCGGATTTCCCAGGCGTCCGGGATCCCATCGCCGTCGGTATCGGCGTTGACCGGGTCGGCGCCGAGGAGGCTTTCGAGAGTGTCGGCGACGCCGTCGCCGTCCGCGTCGCCGTCGGGCAATCCGAGGGTCATTGCGGAGATTGGGCGGAGTGCGAAGAACCAGTAGCCGCGGCCCGGCTGCAGCCGGTCGGTTTCCTGGACGTACTGGCGCGACGCCGGGTCCCAGGCCCACGCTTTGGCGGCGAGTTCCGGGTCATCCGGCACGGGGACTTCGGCGGCGGGGCCGATGGCGTTCCAGCCGGCGGGCAGATCGCCCTGGGCCATGGGCAACAGCCGGCCGCGGATACGGAGTTGGACCGGGTGCGCGGAGTAGACCCAGTAGGCGCGCAGCGCCTGCAGCGTCGCGGTGCGCTCGAACCGTGAGGTCAGCGAGTTGCACTGCCAGACCCCACGCGCCGTGAGCGGGTCGGGGAAGATCAGTTCGCAGGACGGTGTTTCCGGTTCAATCGGCAGCGAGATCAGATTCCAGCCGGTCTTGAGTTCCAGGCTGTACTCGCAGCCGTCCGGCGCGTTTGGATCCTGCGCGCCGGCCCAGTCTGTGCCGCCGAGGAGCAGCAGCATGGCCAGCGCACCGACCGCGCGCATGCACCGCGCCATCGCCAAAAACCCGACGCCATTCGCAACGACACGTCCACCGTTCCGGGCAGCGTGCGGCCCGATCGTCAACCCCGATGGCATTTCCTCACTCCCTTCCGAGTCTGGCGCGCGGCCGGCCGTGGCGGGGCAACGCTGCGCGTCTTCCCGGGCCAGACGCAAAAAGCGTCCAGCCCGGTTGAACGCGAAAGGTCATCCTGTCGCGGACACCGCGGCAACACAAAGAAACTGGGAAACGTGGACTCCTCCCTCTACAGAGAAGCCTCAACGGGCTGTACTTTACACGGGGCTGACGGTTTTTCCACCTGTGGCGGAGTGGAAGGGCGCATGTCACTTCCGCAGGGGCGGGCGCCGTCAGCGTGCATTGTGCCTGAGTCCCGGCTTCAGCCGGAAGCCTCG
>MHBL01000025.1 GCA_001803235.1 Lentisphaerae bacterium RIFOXYA12_64_32 | reverse complement strand
TACCGGAAGGAATATCCTCTCCCCCGAACGGCCAATATCCGGCGGCCAGCCCCCAGGCCCGACCTGTCGGCCCGGAACCGTCCCGCATAGCCCCGAAAGGCCGCAACCGCCACCCTCAAAACCAGGTCCGAACCGTCGCCGTGCCGCGCCCGGCACTTTACCCTCTCGTGCATCGGCCTGGGTGGATGCAGAAAGAACGCAAGGAACGCCAGTCCCGGCGTCCAGCCAGCCCTCCTGCAACCCCATCACGGCATGTCGCCGACGGTCCATCCCCAGCCGGACTTGGGGCCGCCAGAAACCGCCCCAAGTCCGGCGCTCCCTCACGCCCATCCCCCGCCGACACGGCTTTCAACCCGTCCATCCCCCACGAGTTCGCCGCCGCCGTCACCAGGAATGACCATGGACATGGACGTCAACCAAGTGGAGGTGGCCCGTGCTGCCGGTCAAATCGATTCCGAGACAGCCGTGGTTATTCAGCGAACGGCACAGAATCTGGCGAAGACGGAGGCCGCTGCGATCCTGCGTATGCTTGAAGAAACACCCTTACCGCCAGTCACGGCCACGCGGGGACAGAACGTGAACCTCTGGGCTTGACGCAACGGCGCGGGTTGGTTAGGCTGAAGGTAACTACTCAGGTACCAGGGTTCAGGGTTCAGGCAATTCGGGAGGGGAAACTCATCCTTCCGGTCGAAAACCCAGCTCCAACGGATCGCGGGTGTCTAAAATTCGCCTGAACCCTGAACTCTGAACCCCGAACCCGCCCTACCTGAGCAGTTGCGACCCGCGTTCACTCGTCCGCTAGCTTGACCTCGCCAAGGTCCAGTTCCGTGGACACGGACTGACCGAGGATCTCCACATTGATGCTGACCCGCGCCTTCTGGCGCCGTCGCTCGACGATTCCGGTCAGGCCGCGCAACGGGCCTGCGACGATCAGCACCGGACGCCCGGGCACCAGTTCGGGCTGCACGACGAGTTCCTCGGTCAACTGCAACTGCTCGAGATGTTGCAGTTCGTTCAGTTCGCGGATGAGGTTCTCCTGCTGGACCCCATCGATGGGCAGGACGGACACGACCTTGTGCGACTGCAGCAGTACCGCCTTGGAGGTGTCCGGGACTTGGACAAACACGTATCCCGGGAACAGGGGCAGGAAAGTCTCGACCGTGCGACGCTGGTAGCGCTGGGCACGCCGGCGCAACGGCAGGTAGCAGAGCATATCGTGCCGGACGCAGTACTCGGAAACCACTTTCTCGCACCGAGGCTTGGTGTAGGCGGCTGTCCAGCACACTCCCGGGAGTTTGCGGATCTCCAGCATGGCGCCCCTTCGGTTCCGAAGTTCCGTCTGGCAGCGGCATCAGCCCTGCAACACGTCCGGTGCGACCCGCTGGATGAACTGCTCACACAGGGCCCGGACCTGACCCGCCGTTTCGCAGCCCACCGCCTGCTCCACGAGTTGTTCGGCCTCGTACATGCGGATGCGGCGGATGAGCCGCTTCACCAACCCGACGGCGACTGGACTCATGCTCAGTTCGTTGATCCCCAGGCCGAGAACCAGGGGAACCAGCAACGGCTCCGACGCCATTTCCCCGCAAATCCCCACCCATTTGGCGTGCGAGTACGCCGCCTCGACCGTCATGCGGATCAGGCGGATGATGGCCGGATTCGTGGGTTGGTAAAGATAGGCAATATCCGGGTTGGCGCGGTCTGCAGCCAACGAGTATTGAACCAAATCGTTCGTGCCCAGACTGAAGAAATCCACGTACGGCGCCAGCTTGTCCGCCAATACGGCGGCAGCCGGCACTTCGATCATCGTCCCCACGTCCAGATGCCGGTTGTAGTGAATCCCCTTCCGGTCAAGGTCCCGCTCGGCCTGCCGAAGGTAGTCCAGGGCCTCGAGCAGCTCATCCAAGGTGGAAACCATCGGAAACATGATCCGGACTTTGCCGAAGGCGCTGGCCCGCAGGATCGCACGCAGTTGACTCATGAAGATATCCGGCCGGCTCAGGCAGAACCGGATGGCTCGCATCCCAAGGAATGGGTTCAACTCCTCCGGCGTGTCCAAGTGGGACAGAAACTTATCGCCTCCGATGTCCAGAGTCCGAATGATCACGGACTGCGGATACATCTCCTGGACCACGGCCCGATACGCCTCAAGCTGCTCCTCCTCGTCCGGCAAGGTCGCCTGGCGAATGAACAGGAACTCGCTGCGGAACAAACCGATTCCCACCCCCGCGACCTGCTTGACCGTCTCCACCTCTTCAGGCAGCTCGATGTTGGCCGCAAGCTGGACCCGAAAACCGTCAATGGTCTCCGTGGGCAGATTGGCCTCAGCCTGAATTCGCTCGAACCAGCGGGCTTGAATCCGAATCCGCTTCCGGTAGTCTCGAAGTTCCTCTTCGGTCGGGTGGACAATGACCACCCCACGCGTGCCGTCCACGATAAGCGGGTCACCCTGGGCAATCTGGATCTCTGCCTTGGCTACCCCCACAACGGCGGGAATGCGCAGAGACCGCCCCATGATGGCCGTGTGCGACGTCCGGGTCCCAATCGACGTAATGAACCCCAGCACATGGTGGCGATCCATGCCGGCCGTGTCCGAGGGCGACAAGTCGTGGGCAACGATGATGGCAGGCTCGTCCAGTTTGGACAGGTCAACGTGCTCGCGCCCCTGAAGGTTGCGGATGACTCGGGCGGCAACGTCCTGGACGTCGGTCAGTCGATCCCGAATGTAGTCGTCACGAACTTCTCTGAGAGCTTTTCCGTAGTGCTCGATAACCTGGGCGAAAACGTACTCCGCGTTCCGACGCTTGGATTCGATGGTGGCAATGACTTCCCGCCCGAGAACCTGGTCCGCCACCAACATCAGGTGGGCGTCGAAAATGCTCGCTTCCTTCGCCCCGATAATCTCGCCCACACGGTCCCGCAACGCCACAAGCTGCTTCTCGGACGCCACCAAGGCGCGTTTGAACCGGCGGATTTCTGCGGGAACCTGCGCGGGAGTCAGCTCGACCTCAACGACCGGAGGAAGTTCGCGGCGAATCAGGAGGGCTTTGCCGATGACGATGCCGGCAGATACTCCACTCCCGGATAAATGCATTGCTGGCGGCGCTTGTCGCGCCGTGTCACTCTTCGTTGAACTTGGTCTGGATGAGTTTCTCGAGGGCATCCAATGCCTCCGCGGCATCTCCGCCACGAGCCGTAATGCTCAAGGACGTCCCCTGCCCGGCCGCCAGCATCAGCAGACCGATGATGCTCTTCGCGTCGCTGACGTGTCCATCCTTGGCAATGGTTATCTCGGACTGGAACCCGCCGGCGGTCTTGGCAAGCAACGAGGCCGGGCGCGCGTGCAGGCCGAGCTTGTTCACGATCACGCAGTGTCGTACCACTTTGCGTGAATCACCCATACCGAGCTCCCTGCGGGCACCCTGGCCTTTCCTGCATCCGTTTCAACAACCGGAACAATACCCCAGGACCAGCTCCAAGCGGAATATAGCGGCCCCGTGCTCCCTTTACAACATCTTCCCAACCTGGCCTCGCGTGATGGCCCCTTCGCCCCCATCGCCCTGGCCGTTCTCTTCCCGTCCTGGCCCGTCCTTCAAGCAGCTCTACATGGCGAGGATCGCCTGGTGCTGGTCAATCATGCTCATGTCACCACGCAACACGATGTCGCACGCCTGTTCGGCGCGCGGTATCCAGTCCATGACATACCGTTCGACCAAGGACTCGCGCGTCCGGTCCTGCAAGGCATCCCGCAGCATCAGGTAACTGACGTACACAATCGTCTCGGCGTCGCACAGGCGACCGGCCATCAAATCGTGGTATTCGGTGTCGTCGCGACGGGTCACGTAGTCAGCAGCCAAGTGCAACTTGGCGCAGGCCATATCGACAGAACTAGCCAACCGGCGCAACTTGCCTTCGTACTTCAAGTGGCTGAGATCATTGAGAATGGGGTCCATGACCCGCAACAGCACTCCTCCGATGGCGGCTACGTACTGGAGCTGCGTGGTGCCTTCGTAGATGTTGGTGATACGGGCGTCGCGGTAGAAACGCTCAGCCTTGAAATCGCGCATGAATCCGGTCCCACCGTGGACCTGGATGCCATCGTAGGCGACCTTGTTCGCGATCTCGGTCGTCATCGCCTTGACCAGCGGCGTCAGCTCCGCGGCCACCTTGTTGTAGAACTTCGACTTCTGCCGGACCTCGTCGGTCACGCCCTCGCCCTTCTCCACCCATTCCTCGTACAGATCGCGCAGGTCGACGTATTTGGTCGTTTCATACAGCATCGTACGTGCGGCCGCGATCTGGACCTTGGAGTTGACGAGCATTTCGTACACCGCCGGGAACTTGTCAATTGTCTTGCCGAACTGTTCGCGAGCCCTCGCGTAGGCGAGCGCCTCGCGGTAAGCGGCTTCGGCAAGCCCCAGCGCCTGCCCGGAAATCGCCACCCGGGCGCCGTTCATCAGGGACATGACGTAGCGGGTCAGCCCGCGCCGACGCTGACCGACCAACTCCGCCGGCACATCGTTAAACTGCAATTCGCAGGTCGGCGAGCCATGGATCCCGAGCTTATTCTCGATACGACGGACGATCAGTCGCGGACCGCGCTCGCACACGAACATCGACAGGCCTCGCCCGTCCTTGCTCCCTTCCTCCGACCGAGCCAGTACGAGGTGAACCTTGGCGCAACCGTTGGTAATGAACCGCTTCATGCCGTTCAGATACCACTGCCCCGTCGCCGGGTCCAGTCGCGCCTTGAGCTGCACGGCCTGCAGGTCGCTTCCCGCCTCGGGCTCCGTCAGGGCCATGGCGCCGTCCACCTCGCCGGAGGCGAACCGCGGCAGATACCTGGCCTTCTGGTCTTCGTTGGCGAACTTGGAGATCGTCTCGGCAATGTCCTGCAGGCCGAAAAGATTCTGCAGACTGGCGTCCGCGCGCGACACCATCTCGGTCATCATGGTATACAGAGTGACCGGCATATTCAAGCCGTTGAAGCGACGCGGCAGCATGACGCCCATGAGTTGGGCTTGCGCCATGTTCTTCAGGTTTTCCTGCGTCCCGCTGGCGTAGGTGACGACCCCGTTCTCGAGCTTTGGGCCTTCCAAGTCCACGGATTCGGCCCGGGGTGCGATCAGATCGCCGCAGATCTCGCCGACCATGTCAAGGACCTTGTCGTAGCTGTCCAAAGCGTCCTCGAACGACTCCGGCGCCTCCGGGAACTCCTGCGCCTGGGAAAAACCGTGCTCACGCAGGGAAACCGCCTCACTCAAGTCCCGGTGGATCAGGTGAAACTTCAGGTCCGGATTGTCGCGGTAGTAGTTCTCAGCCATCGTCCATGTCTCTTATGTGTGCTGACCAGCGTTGTGCGCCACTGTCCGTCCGAATCCCGTCAGCGCCCCGGGATTCCTCGCAAGGGCTCCAGAGTCCGTGACGGCCCCGTCATCACCTGGCTTCCCCCCTCCTCCGAACCTGTCCCTCTGCGCCAACCTAACCCGCCCTAGACGCGGGCCCTGTACGCGGCGATCATCTTCGGCAACACATCTCGCAGATCGCCCACGATGCCGTAGTCGGCGATCGAGAAAATCGGCGCGTTTGCGTCCGAGTTGATGGCGATGACCTTCGCGCTCTCTGCCATCCCGGCGCGATGCTGGACCGAACCGCTGATGCCGCAGGCGATGTAGCAACGCGGCCGTACGGTCACTCCCGTCTGCCCGACCTGATGGTCGTGGTCAATCCAGCCGGCGTCCACCGCGGCACGCGAAGCGCCGACCGAGGCGCCGATCGTCTCCGCAAGCTTGTAAACCAGGTCGAATGCTTCCTTGCTGCCCACGCCATACCCGCCCGACACGATGATCTGGGCGTTCTTGAGATCCACCTTCTTCGGACGCCGGCAACGCTCGATGATCTGGACTGACAAATCCACGTCGGCCAGATTCACTTTAACCTTGCTCACCTGGCCGGTCCGCCCCGGAGTCGGCGTTCCCAGCGGCACGACACCTTCGCGCACCGTCACCATTTGCGGGTCTTCCCAGGAGTTGGCGATAGTCGCGATGATATTGCCCCCAAACGCCGGGCGAATCTGCATCAGCTTATCCTTCAGGACACGCTTCGTCGCTTTGTCCTCAAAATCATCGATCCGCAGGTTCGTGCAATCGGCGGTCAGTCCGGCGAGCAGAGCGGACGCAACCCGAGGCGCGAGCGAACGCCCTACCGGCGTAGCGCCGAACAGAAAGATGTTGGGGCGGTGTTCGCGCACCAGATCCACCACGACCTTTTGGTAAGGCGAGGCGGTGAAGTGCTTCAAAGCCTTGTCGTCGGCGAGAAAAACATTGTCGCACCCAAACTCGTGCAGTGTGCCGGCCAGGCCTGCGACCCCGCTGCCGATCAGAACACCCTCGGTCCGCACACCCAGGCTCTGAGCCAGTTCATGGCCTTTGCAGACCAGTTCCAGGCTGACGTCGGCGATCTTGCCGTCCTGCTGCTCGATATAAACCCAGACGTTGCCGCGCTTATCCATCGTGTTCCGTGTCCCGTTGCTGTTTCAGGTTTCAGGTTTCGGGTGTCAGGTGTCAGGTGTCAGGAAAGAACACTCTGAGACTGAATCGCTGGCGCATTCCTGACACCTGAACGCTGACACCTGAAACCTGGCCCTTCCGGTTCTTCCGCAAGAGCCGCCCTCTAACTCAGGATGTGTTCCTTGATCATATCGTGGATCAACCCGTTGACGCCGTCCTGGGTCGGCGGCACCTGCTTGTACTCGCGCCGAGCCAAAACCACGCTCTCGATCTCCTTGACCTTGGTCGGGCTGCCGGCCATGCCGATGCGTCCGAGGTCGGCACCGATGTCATCGGCGTTCCACTCGTGGATCCAGAGGCCTCGCGAACGCAGCCGCTCCTCTTCCTCGGTCAAGACATTGGCGTCTTCGTAGTCCCGACCCTTGTGCCGCGCCATGAGTTCCGAACGCGTGACCGCCTTCTTGTAGCGCATAAGGCGCTTGGCGCCCGGCGGCCGTGGCGTGTTGGCCGAACCAACGACGGTCATCAGCAGCGGCAGTTTCGCCTCGGCGATCTCGTACCCGTCCTCGATCAGGTTCCGGACCCTGACCTTGCCGTCCTTCACATCCAGAACGTCCTCGACGTAGGTCACCTGTGGAAGGTCCAGTTTTTCGGCAAGTTGCGGCCCCACCTGGGCCGTGTCGCCGTCGATGGCCTGACGACCGCACAGAATCAGGTCAAATTCGCCCTGCTTGCGCACGGCGCAGGCCAGCGTGTAGCTGGTCGCCAGCGTGTCCGCACCGGCGAAGCGCCGGTCAGTCACCAGAATGCCCAAATCCGCGCCCATGTAGAGGGACCGGCGCAGGATCTCAACAGCCGTCGGCGGCCCCATCGTGCAAACCGTCACCTTGCCGCCAAATCGCTCGCGCAACGACAGCGCCAGCTCCAGGGCGTTCAAGTCCTCAGGGTTAAAGATCGCCGGCAGGGCGGCACGGTTGACCGTCCCGTCGGGTTTCATCGCGTCCCCCTTGATATTGTGCGTATCGGGGACCTGCTTGGCACAGACAACGATCCGCAGACTCACGATGATTCTCCTGACAAGGCCCAGAGACTTCGCACCGAACGTTCATCCCCCGGCCATAATCGAGCGTTCACGGGAAAGAGAAAGCTATAATATCGCCCCCCGAACTCCACTTTCAACCCACCCGTCCGCGTTTTCATGCTACCGACCAGGGCTGTTTCTTTTTCGGTTTCCAGGAGTTCGGCCGGTGGCTCGGACGGTCCCCGGCCGAAGGGAACTGCGGTCCGGGACGTCCCGCGCCACAATGCGTTCGATGCCCCAAAAGGCGAAAAAGAAACAGCCCTGGCTACCGACACGCGAGTCTGGCTTTCCCGCCGTCCTGCACGTATGGTACCCTTAACCCTAATCCTGGCAGATTGACTATACGTCTCGCGAGCTCATCCGCGCGCGTGCAAAAGGCATCGTGGGAATCTCAGATACAGCCACAGGCGGCGAAGCACAACGGGTCTGGACGGTGTCGGAGGTCAACCGCGTCGTCAAGGACCTGATCGAGCAGACGCTGCAACCGTTCTGGATCCGGGGCGAAGTCAGCAACCTGACCCTGCACAGCTCCGGCCACGTGTATTTCTCGCTCAAGGACAGCCGCAGTCAGATTGCGGCCGTCTTCTTTCGCGGTGCGGAGACCGCACGTCAACTTCAACTCAAGAACGGGGGCGAAATCGATGTCTGGGGGCGCCTCACGGTCTACGAACCCCGCGGCAACTACCAAGTTATCGTCACCCGAATCCGGCCCCAAGGCGTCGGTGCACTGCAGAAGAAGTTTGAGGAACTCAAGAAGAAGCTGCGCGACGAAGGTCTGTTCGACCCGGAGCGGAAACGCCCGATCCCGGTCCTGCCCCGCTGTGTCGGGGTCGTGACGTCGCCGGAAGGGGCCGCAATCCGCGACTTCCTGCAGATCGTGACACGCCGTTTCGCCGATGTCCACATCCGCATCTGTCCGGCGGCCGTACAAGGCGACCGGGCTGCAGGTGAAATCGCCGCAGCGTTGCGGTATCTGAATTCAACGCGCGCCTGTGACGTGATCGTGCTCACGCGCGGTGGCGGCAGTATCGAGGACCTGTGGCCGTTCAACGAAGAGATCGTGGCACGTGCAGTCACCGGGTCCAAAATCCCGGTCATCAGCGCGGTCGGGCACGAGCGGGACTTCACCATCTGCGACTTCTGCGCCGACCTGCGCGCCCCGACACCGTCGGCCGCCGCGGAATTGGTCGTGGCGAAGAAGACCGAGTTCCTCGACCGCCTGGGGCACTGCCGGCAGCGCCTGGTCGCGCGGTTGCAGCTGCACCTGGCCGAGGTCAAGCGCCGGGTCGAGCGCGCCGCCGGGCACCGCGTGTTCCAGGAGCCGGCCAACCTGGTACGCATGTATCAGCAGCGCCTGGATGAACTGCTGCTGCGTCTGCCGCGAGCCCTAGAGCAGCGCCTGGAACGGGCCCGAGCCGGGCTGGGCCTGCTGGCCGGCAAGCTCGAGACGCTGAACCCGCACCAGGTCCTGGGCCGCGGGTATGCAATCCTGCTCGACCCGACGAACGGCCGCGCCGTGCGCGCCACCGCGGATACCGCACCCGGCCACGAACTCCGCGGTATCCTGGCGCAGGGGCAACTGCGACTGACCGTGACGAGCGTCGAAGACGGCGGGACAGGCGACAGGTGTGAAGCGCCGGGAGTCAAGCCGGCAACGCCGCCGTAGGAGGAGACAGAGCCGGGGGTGTGGGTGTCCGTTTCGTCCGTTGGGTCCGTTTCGTCCGTTCCGAGTACGAAGGAGGCCGCTTCATGGCCGAGAAGAAAGACAAAGAACTGAAGTTCGAAGAGGCGCTCGAAAAGCTCGAGAAACTCGTCGGCGACATGGAAAGCGGCCGGCTCCCGCTCGAGGCGAGCATGGACAAGTTCGCCGAGGGCATGAAGCTGGCCCAGTTCTGCTCAGCCAAACTCGGTGACGCCGAACGCAAGATCGAAATGCTTGTGCGCCAAGCCGACGGTACGACCGAGTGGCGCCAGGTCGCAGAGCCCCCCCCCCCCGACGCTCTCGATGATACCGATGATCTCGATGATACCGACGATACCGATGATGACGACGACGAGCTGTGAGCGTGACGGCATCATTCGGCAAGGCTGGAGCCTTGTCCGACTTCGGCTGGCGGCTCGCCAGGCCTATCGCACAGGTCGGTCTTCTTTGCTGACACGTGAAACCTCCTATGAAACTCGCAGGATAAGCCCGTCCGCGGTGTGTTCTGCCGGTCCGGCTGTGCGGCGGGAGGCCAGAACGATAGTGGCGCGGGACCTCCGGGACCGCCGCAGGGTTCTCGGGTCCGTCCCGGACCGAGGCTCTCGGCCGGGGACCGGCTCGCTGAAGCTCGCCTCCACTTCCGCCTGAAAGGCGGTACTCAGGCAGGGACGCCAGAGTTTCACCCCGAGATGACCGGACGGGGCTGCCGCCCGCGGGCCGCTGAACACCGAAACCTGAAACCTCTCTCCCCGCGCTATTCCCCGCCAAACCCGGCCTTCGCCAGGTCGTCCATGCTCACGCCTGCGGACTCCGCAACCTCGCGTTGGCGCAGAATGTACTTCCCGATCATGTCGGCTTCGAGGTTGACGAGGTCGCCGGCCTTGGCCCACTTCAAGGTTGTCACATCGCGGGAGTGCGGAATGATGCAGACGGTGAACGTGTCGGCCTCCAGCCGCGCGATGGTCAGCGAGATGCCGTCCACGGCGATACTGCCCTTCGGGATGACCAGGGCCTTGATGCACGCCGGCAGTTCGACGGTCAGGTGCCAGTCGTCGCCGCGGCGCGCGAACCGCTTCACCGGTGCGGTCGTGTCCACGTGCCCGAGCAACAGGTGTCCGCCGAGCCGGTCGCCCATGCGCAAGGCGCGCTCCAGGTTGACGCGGCCGCCGGTCGGGACGCGGCCCAAGTTGGTGCGTTCGAGCGTCTCGGTCAGGGTGTGGAAGACCAACGTGCGGCTCCCGGCCTGGACCGCCTCGACGGTCAGGCACGCACCGTTGATCGCGACACTGTCGCCGACACGCAATTCCGCCAGCGGCAACGACGTTTGAACTTCCAACTCCGCCGCCTTGCCCTGCGGCCGGCGCGCCACCAGAGTCCCGACATCCTCAATCAATCCAGTGAACATCGAATCATCGTCCTCTGTGCTGCAATTCGTATCGACTGCGGACCAGACGGATCGCCGGGACGCTGGGGACAGTCCCTTCGAGTTCATCGAGATCATCGGAACCGTCGATATCTTCGAGACTTCGCCGCGTGCTCCGTGCTTGCCTGGATGCCGGTCGTACCGGGCCGACTGTGCCAGCTTGAGAGACATGGCCTGCCCAGTGTGGGCCATCCGCGGCCTACCATGCCACACGCCCCCAGGCATCGGCGTCTGAGCCGGTGCGGCCATCGAGCATTCGCGCGGCAGCCTGGCAGCGGCTTGGGGCTGCCAGGCTGCCGCGCGAATGCTCATCGGGGGGCCCGGGGGGACGCGTTCCCCCGGCGGGGGCGCGCGGGCAGAGCCTCCGCACTCCGGCTCCCCACGCGGCCTGTGACGACGAAGTCCGCGCCCACGCGCTGGATGCGGACGTCGCACAGCGCCAGCGCGTCGGCGAGCGCGATCGGGTCCGGACCGCCCACGACCGGGCGGCTGCCGCGGCCGCCCAGGATCTTCGGCGCCACGTAGAACTGCACCTTGTCCACAATGCCCGCGCGCAGGCAGGCTGCAGCCAGTTCACCGCCGCCCTCGATTAGCAACGCCGTGACCTCCTGTGCGCCCAGTTCCGCGAGAAGTCGTCTCCACTGCGCAGGCGTGGCCGGACTGACATTCCGCGGCGGATTCGTCGGGTCCTTCCAGATGTTCAGGTTCTTCGGAACGGCACGCTGCCGGCTCCACACCAGTTTCAACGGCTGCCGCCACCAGTTCTGCGGACTCCGCACCGTCAGATTCGGATTGTCCCGCCGCACCGTTTCGCCGCCGACCAGGATCGCACCGGCCCACTGGCGCAGCTTCTGAACCTGGGCACGTGCCTTCTCGCCCGTGATCCACTGCGACTCGCCCGACGCCGTCGCAATCCTGCCGTCCAACGTCATGGCCATCTTCAGGAGCACAAACGGGCGCCGGTGCTGGATCCAGCAGAAGAACGCCTCGTTCAGTTCGCGGCACTCCGCCTCCAGCACACCGACCTCGACCTCAATGCCCTTGTCACGCAGGGCCGCGACGCCGCGGCCGGCGTGGCGAGGATTCGGATCGAGGCACCCGACGACGACACGCGCGACGCCAGCCGCGAGGATCGCATCCGTACAGGGCGGTGTGCGGCCGTGCGTGCAGCACGGCTCGAGCGTCACATACAGTGTGGCGCCGCGGGCGCGGGCGCCCGCCGCCACATGCAGCGCCTCGACCTCGGCGTGGGGCAGTCCGGCCCGATGGTGATACCCGGCGCCCACCTCGCGGCCGTGGCGCACCAGCACCGCGCCGACCATCGGGTTCGGCGTGGTTTGCCCCCAGGCGCGCCGTGCCAGCCGCAACGCCTTGCGCATCCAGTCCTTGTCACTCGGAGCTCTCATTCTGACCTCACTGTGGCGCACGAAGCCGCCCCCGTCAAGCGCCGCGCCAGCGAACACACTCCCGCCACCGTGCCGTCAGAGTGCCCACTTCAGCCCGACGCATTCCCGCTTCACCGTGCTGCGTCATCTGAGGGTGGAGTACAGACCCCTGCCACCTCGTGTGGCAGGTGAACGGGTTCACTTGGTTACTACGCCGCACCGTGTTCCCTCTCTTCCCTTATAGTCCCCCCAAACTTATTAATCAGGGCGCGGTGGAGGCCAACGGCCAACGCCGCAACCGCGCCCTGTTAATAAGTTTTGCAGAAACGCGTTGCAGAAGGAATGGTATGCGCGGAAAGATGCAACGCCTGGTTACGAATCTGCTTCCCCTACCTGCGAGGTATAGGGAAAGATCTTCGAACCAGGCGCTGCGCTTTGGCACCCCAACGAATGCTCAGGATGCCGACACAAGATGGCTCCACTATAAGGTCTTCGCCGTGCCA
>MHBL01000024.1 GCA_001803235.1 Lentisphaerae bacterium RIFOXYA12_64_32 | reverse complement strand
CTCGGACGGCTCTGGTGGCAAGTGCTGCCCCACGGCTGCGTAACACCCGCCTGACGGGCCCTGGCGACTTGAGCGTCACAGGCCATGAACCCCGTTTCGCCGGCGCCGCCGTGCAAAGCCGATTGCCCCGACTCGCGCCTAGATGGAGAGTTATATCATGTTATACATTAACGAGTTATGATGTTTTGCCTAGCCTGGCACGTAACCTGCTTTTGGATACGCCATTATGCCTACATCAAACCATCAGATCCTGGTCGTGGACGACAACCCATCCGTCCGACTCAGCATCTGCGCCGCGTTGCGGAGTGCGCGGTACCTGCTCAGTGAAGCGTCCACCGTTGCGCAGGCACGACATCAGGTGCTGGCTGCCAGCCAGGACGGGGTTCCCTTCGACCTGCTGCTACTCGACATCCAGATGCCGCCGCTGAACGGCCAGCGGCTGTTCGAGGAATTGACGGAACTCGATCCCTGCCCGCCGCTGCTGCTGATGACCGCCGAACTGGACATCGCGCAAGCGGCACTGGTCAAGGACGATCACTGCGTCGGGCTGCTCTGGAAGCCCTTTGACCGGGCCGTGTTGCTGGACAGTGTGGCGCATTCATTCGCGGTGCTGTCCGGTCGCTGTCCCCGGCCACGGCTCGTCCTGCCGGGCGCCTCGCGCCCAGGCAGCATAGAGATTGCGCCCGCCCCGGGCGTGGGTTTGAAGAATGGGCCGACTCTCCCCGGCGGGACGAGCCCGGTATGCGAACGCGTCATTGCATCCTGAGCTAAGCCATAGCAAGTAAGAAGGAGGCGCAGCATGGCAGGAAATCCGACCGCGAGATTCCGATGGGACCGCGGCAAGGTGGAGGTTCCCGGCCAGGATTGACCCGTTTGACGTTAGTGAGCGCGAGCGAGCAATAGGCAAAGCCAGAGAATAGGGAGAGTTCAGATGCTAAAGAACATGTCACTCCGAATGAAGTTGGTCGGCAGTTTTCTTGTGCTGGGCGTCATGGTTCTGGTCGTTGGTGTCATGGGCTACAACGGCGCGCAGGAACTGGGACGCGGGATTGACGAGATTGGCGTCGTTCGGCTCCCGAGCGTAGCGAGCCTCTTGACTATCGACGAAGCGCAGGCCGCGGTGGGCGCAGCCGAAAACGTGCTCCTGGTCAAGAATCTGGACGAGGCGAGGCGCCAGGCGGCGTACCAACGCTTCACGGACGCAAAGAAACGGGCGGATGACGGGTGGAAGATCTACGAACCCCTGCCCCAGACCACCGAGGAAGCGGCGACGTGGAAAGAGTTCGTGCCGGCGTGGAACAAGTGGTGGCAGGACCATGAAACGTATGTTGCCATGACCCGGGACTACTGGAAGGCACCGTCCGAGGAACTGTACGACAAGATGAGCAAACAGGCGTTGGTGGACAATGGCGTTTCGTTCGCTGCGGCCGAGGAGCTCCTGGGCAAACTGGTCGACATCAACAACCAGGTCGCGGCCGAGGAAGTGAAAGTCGCGGAAACGAACGTCCGGGCCGTCAAGACCGCCGCGATCGTTGGCATTGCGGTCGGGTTCGGTCTGTCCGTTCTGCTGGGCCTGGTCCTGAGTGCCGCGATCACCCAACCGCTCAAGGACGTATTCAAGGGGTTGACTTCGTTCAGCACCCAGGAATTGCAGGAGACCGGCGGCACGCTGAAGAGCACCGCGGAGCAGATTGCGTCCGGTTCCGGGCAGGTTTCCGCCTCCAGCCAGTCGCTGGCCCAAGGCGCTAACGAGCAGGCCTCCAGCCTGGAGGAGACCTCCGCGTCGATGGAAGAAATGGCCTCCATGACAAAGCAAAATGCCGAGAATGCCAACAAGGCCGACAGCCTGATGCGCGAATCGCGGCAGCACGTCAACAACGGCGTCGACGCCATGAAGCGCATGGCCGCAGCGATTGACAAGATCAAGAACTCCTCCGCCGAGACCGCCAAGATCATCAAGACCATTGATGAGATCGCGTTCCAGACTAACCTGCTGGCGCTGAACGCGGCGGTTGAGGCGGCACGCGCCGGCGAAGCGGGCAAAGGCTTCGCCGTGGTCGCCGAGGAAGTACGGAACCTGGCGCGGCGCAGCGCGGAAGCAGCGAAGAACACCGCCGACCTGATTGAAGGCTCCACAAAGAACGCCGAAGCCGGTGTCGCCGTGACTCACGAGGCGGCCAACGCCCTGGAAGCCATCCAGGGGAGTGCCGAGAGAGTGGCGACGCTGGTGGCGGAGATCGCCGCGGCGTCGAAGGAGCAAACTCAGGGCATAGACCAGGTCAACACCGCCGTGGCCGAGATGAACAAGGTGGTGCAGCAGAACGCCGCCAATTCCGAAGAGTCCGCCAGTGCGGCGGAGCAGATGAACGCCATGGCCGAGCAGTTGATGGCGATCATGGGCAGCACCGGACGGAACGGCGGCAATGGCCACAACGGGCATGGCGCAGCCACAGTTCGGAACGGTGCGCGCAGCATGGGCAGCGCGCAGTACGGCCACAACGGCCACAACGGCCACAACGGCCACAACGGCCACAACGGCCACAACGGCGCCCAGCGCGCGGCGGCGGGAGTGCGAGGCAAAGTTGCCCCGGCGGCACGGTGCGAACCGGTCGTCGCTCAGACCCTGAGGGCCGACGAAGTCATTCCGCTCGACGAGGTGGAGTTGAAGCAGTTCTAACGGGCAGGCTGAAGGTTAGGCTGAAGGTGGATAGGCTGTAGGCTGAAGGTTACGAATCACGCCTGAGAACACGCGATGGTCGGAGCGTCTGTATCGGCCGTATCCCATCTGACTTGTGACCCGCAGGTCCATGCGCGAGGGTCGGGAGCCTACAGCCTAAGCAACCTGAGTAGTTACGGCGTCGGATAGAGATCGGGATAGGGCGAAAGAGGAGAAGGCACCATGAACACAGACAGCACGGCCGCCATGGACTCCGCGGCGACCGCACGGGCACAAGCGGGCAAGTACCTGACCTTCAAGCTCGAGAGCGAGGAATTCGGGCTCGAGATCCTGAAGGTGCAGGAAATCATCAAGATGATGGACATCACGCGGGTACCGCGCACACCGGAGTTCGTACGCGGCGTCATCAATCTGCGCGGCAAGGTGATCCCGGTGATCGAACTGCGGCAGAAATTCCAGATGCAGACCAAGGCCACGACGGACAAGACCTGCGTGATCGTGGTGCAGGTGGCGCACGGAGACGGGCGTGTGACCATGGGCATCATTGTCGACGAGGTCTCCGAGGTGCTCGATATCCACGGCGAGCAGATTGAGCCGGCGCCGGAATTCGGCACCACGGTCGACACCGAGTTCATTCTCGGCATGGGCAAAGTGGCGAAGAAGGTCATTATGCTGCTCGATGTGGACAAGGTCCTGTCCGGCACAGAGCTGGGTGGCATGGCGAGGATGGGCAAGGCGGCGTGAAGGCAAGCACGGAGCATGCGGCACGGAGCAGCATGGGTGACGCCGACGCACACCGGCCGCCGTGGGGACACGGCCGGCGTACCGCAGCCCAAAGCGACTCCGCCCCGGTCCCGATCGCAGCGTGGCAATGAGTCCGGACTTGGCGTGGGCCCGAGTTCGTCAACGGCGGAAAGGAAATGACAATGCTCGAAAACATGAAACTGTCGACGAAGCTGATCGGTGGATTCGTGATCGCGGCGCTACTGACGGCGTTCGTGGGTGGAATCGGGTATTGGGCCATTAGCACGCTGTTCACGGCGGCCGACGAGATTGCGGAAGTCCGCCTCCCCAGCATCCAGGCGCTGCTGACGATCCGCGGGGCGCAGGCGGGCATGGACTCGGCGGAGAACGCGCTCATGGACAAGACCATGGACGCCGAGGCCGTGCAACACGCCTTCGCGGGCTTCGCCGAGATCAGGAAGCGCGCCGATGATGCGTGGAAGACTTACGAACTGCTGCCTCATACCGAAGAAGAGGCGCGGGTGTGGAAGGACTTCCTGCCTGCGTGGCAGAAGTGGCTGCAGGCCCACGAGACCTATGTCGGGGTCGCCAAGGAGTACTGGTCACATCCGGCCGACGACTCGTATGCCGCCTTGGGCAAGCAGATGGCAGCCGTTGACACCGCGTTCGATGCCGCCGACACGTTGCTGAACAAGATTGTGGCGATCACCCGGGACGAGGCCACGCGTCAGGGCGTGGAGATGGACCGCGTCGCAGCCTTGGCCAAGATGCTGTCCGGCGGTGGCGTACTGGCCGGGTTTCTGGCCGCGCTGGCACTGGGCACTTTCCTGAGCGTGTCCATCAGTCGTGCCTTGACCCGGGTCATTGCCGGCCTCTCAACCGGCTCCGAACAGGTGGCGTCGGCGTCTAGCCAGGTCGCGAGTGCGAGCCAGTCGCTGGCGCAGGGCGCCAGCGAGCAGGCGTCGAGTCTGGAGGAGACGTCGAGTGCCCTCGAGGAAATGGCGTCGATGACCAAGCAGAACGCGGAGCACGCGAACACAGCCGACACGCTGATGCGGGAAACGAAGAGCACGGTGGGCGGCGGCGTCGAGTCGATGAAGCGCATGTCTGAGGCGATCGACAAGATCAAGGCCTCGGCGGCCGAGACGGCGAAGATCATCAAGACGATCGACGAGATCGCGTTCCAGACCAACCTGCTGGCGCTGAACGCGGCCGTCGAGGCGGCGCGAGCGGGCGAGGCGGGCAAGGGCTTCGCGGTCGTGGCCGAGGAAGTGCGGAACCTGGCGCGGCGCAGTGCGGAAGCGGCGAAGAACACCGCCGACCTGATCGAGGGCGCGCAGAAGAACGCCGAGGCGGGCGTAACCGTCACCCAGGATGTGGCCAAGTCGCTGTCAGCAATCCAGGACAGCGCCGGCAAGGTCGGGGCGTTGGTGGCGGAGATCGCGGCCGCGTCCAAGGAGCAGGCGCAGGGCATCGAACAGGTCAACACTGCGGTCGCGGAAATGGACAAGGTGGTGCAGCAGAACGCCGCGAGCGCCGAGGAATCCGCCAGCGCGTCCGAGGAACTCACGGGCCAGGCGCAGGAACTCAACGGCATGGTCGGGGAGCTGGAGGCGCTGGTCGGCGGCGCGAACGCACACGCAAACGGGAACGGCGCCCGGCCCGCCACCACGCGGACAGCGTACGCGGCGCCGGCAACACGTGCGGCCGAATCGGCCCCGTTCTTCAGACCGGCCCTAACCCCGCGTACGCACGGCGGCAACGGCAATGGCAACGGCAATGGCAACGGCAATGGCAACGGCAACGGCCGTCACGGCGGCAAGCGCGAATTGGTCGCGGCCGGCGCGAAACCCGAAGAGGTCATCCCCCTGGATGATTCGGAGCTGAAGCAGTTCTGAAGGGTGACAGAGGGATGAGGGGTGAAAGCTGAGGATGGAGGCGGGGGAGTGTATGGGTGCGTGGGTGTAAGGGCTGATCCCTGGAGCGCCCGCGTCCTCGCGGGCTGAACCGTAGCCAGGGGTACAGGTGCGTGAGGCAAAGGAGTACGGAACTCGGAGCATGCGGAGGGTTCAGGGTTCAGGCGGCGGGGCAGACTTGTCGGACAGGTCAGACGCGTCCGACCCTCTCGCCGCCCCGCACTGCCCGGCGTGTCCCCACGCCGGGCATACCGATGCCGGCGCGCAGCCAGGGCTGGCGTACCAGCGACAGGACGGAAAACAGGAGAGCAAGATGACGACGGACAGCGTGGTCTTGACCGCTAAGCCGGGGAAATACCTGGCCGTGAGGCACGGGCGCGAGGAGTACGGCATCGATGTTCAGAAGGTGTTCATCGTGACCCGGTTGAAGGGACCCACGCGCGACCCGCGGGCCCCGGGGCTGGTCCAGGCCGTCATCAACCTGCGCGGCAAGAACCACCGCCGAGATTCCTGGAGATATGCCTGACATGACCACATCGCGAACTCTGATCGCCGATCCGTTGACAGACTCCCGCCATTGCACCCGCGACGGCGCTCGAGGCTCCGTGGCTGCCGGCACGCGCCTGCGCCAGGAGTTCGGCGTGGAACAGGACGCCTCGGCGCACTCAGCGCAGGCATTGCGGCAGCAGGCGGAGGACATTGCCCGCGCCAGGGCGCCCCGGGTGCCGGAGAACCTCGACACGCTGTCGCCCGAGGAAGCGCGGTGCCTGCTCCACGAACTGCGCCTGCATCAGATCGAACTGGAACTGCAGAACGAGGAACTGCGCCGAACGCAGGAGGACCTCGCCGCCGCGCGGGCGCACGATGTCGACCTCTACGATCATACGCCGGCAGCCATTGTCACCCTCAACGGAACGGGGCGGGTCCTGACCGCCAATCCGTCGACCGCCGCGTTGCTGGGCGTGACGCGTGACGATCTGGTAGATCGCCCGCTGTCGCGCTTCGTCGCCAAGGAGGACCAGGACGTCTACGACTGGTTCTGCGGGCAGCTCTCTGCAACCAACGCGACGCAGGTGTGTGAATTCAGAATGCTGCGTGCCGACGCCGTGCCATTCTGGGCGCGCCTGGAGATTGCCGCGGTGCGTGGCACTGATGATCACCTCACCTGCCACGCGGTGATCAGCGACATCACGGAAAACAGGGAGGCGGAACGTCGCCAACAGCTCGCGGCCGAAATCGTGACCATTCTTAACGAAGCAGCCGCCTTTGACGATACGATCAGCCGTATTCTCACCGCCATCCGGCGAGAAACAGGATTCGATGCGGTGGGGATCCGGCTGCGCAATGGCGATGACTTCCCGTACGCCGTCCAGAGCGGCTTCCCCACCGATTTTCTGCTCACGGAGAACACCTTGGTTGCCCGTGGCGCGGACGGCGGGATCTGCAGGGACGGAACCGGCAGCATCCGCCTGGCCTGCACGTGTGGCCTGGTTCTTTCCGGCCAGATCGATCCGGCCAATCCCCGTTTCACATCCGGCGGCAGTTTCTGGACTCCCGACTCCCTCACGCTGCTGGACCGCCAGCCCGCACAGGACCCCAGGTTCCACCCCAGGAACCGTTGCATCCATGACGGCTACAGTTCCATGGCGCTCATTCCCATCCGCGCGAACCGGGAGATCGTCGGCCTGCTGCAATTGAACGATCGCAGGAAGGATGCTCTGACGCTCTCGATGGTCCAGTTCTTTGAGGGAGTCAGTGCCAGTATCGGTGTGGCACTGAGGCGCCGGTGGGCGGCCGACGAGCTGCGGGAGTCGGAGGAAAGGTACCGGTCGCTGTTCGAGGAAAGCGCGCTTGGCATCCTGGCCATCGATACCGACACACGGCGGTTTGTGTACGGCAACCCCTCCATCTGCCGGATGTTCGGATACTCGGATGCGGAGTTACTGCAGTTGAACCTCGCGGACATTCACCCCAAGGACGCGCTGGACTTTGTGACGTCCGAGTTCGATGCCGTGTTGCGCGGGGAGAAGACCATGGCGTCCTCGCTGCCCTGCCGGCGGAAGGACGGCGCCGTTTTCTATGCCGACATCGCCGTTACCAGCAGCTTCCTCATGGGGCGGAAATGCCTGGTGGGCTTCTTCGCCGACGTCACCGAACGCCAGCGCATCCAGGAGACCCAGTTGTTCCTGTTGCAGCATCACCGCCCGGACTCGGGCGATGACTTCTTCAAGTCCCTGGCCCGATACCTCACCGACAGCCTGGGAATGGACTATGCCTGCATCGATCAGTTACTGGGCGACGGGCTGACGGCCAGGACTCTGGCCGTGTACAGCAATGGCACGTTCGAGGACAACGTGGACTATACCCTGAAGAATACCCCGTGCGGCGACGTGGTGGGAAAGGTGGTCTGTTGTTTTCCCAAGGATGTCTGCGCGCTGTTTCCGCAGGATGCGGTGCTCCAGGAGATGCGGGCCGTCAGTTATGTCGGGACCACGCTGTGGAGTTACGACGGGAAACCGATCGGTCTGATCGTGGTCATCGGGCGCCAGCCCCTGGCGAATCCGCGCCTGGCGCAGACGGTGCTGAAACTGGTGGCGGTGCGCGCCGGCGGCGAACTGGAGCGGCGGCAGGCCGAAGAGGCGCTGCGCCGGAGCGAGGAGTTCGCCCGGCGTGTCATCGAGAGCAGCAACGACTGCATCAAGGTCCTGGACCTGGAAGGGTGTCTCCTGTCGATCAGCGAAGGCGGGAAGAGACTCCTGGAGATCGACGACGTTACGCCGCTCTTGAACAGGTCATGGGTTGATTTCTGGAAAGGCAAGGAGCGAGAGGCGGCCATGGAAACCGTTGCCAAGGCCAGGAAAGGTGAAACGGCGAGCTGTCTTGGGTATTGCGAAACCGCCAAAGGCACGCCCAAGTGGTGGGAAGTCGTCATTTCGCCGATCAAGGACGCGCACGGCAACGTGGAGCGCTTGCTGGCCGTCTCCCGCGACATTACCGAGCGCCGACAGGCGGAGGCGGCCCTGCAGGAAGCGTATAACCACATGGAACGGCGGGTCGAGGAACGCACCGCGGAGCTGGAAGACGCGTATCAGGCCTCGCGCGCGGCCGAAGAGCGGTTCCGTACGGTCGCGGACTTCACCCACGACTGGGAAACCTGGCGCGGGCCGGACGGGCGGGACATCTACGTCTCGCCGTCGTGCGAACCCATCACCGGCTATCGTCCCGAGGAATTCGTCAACGACCCGAGCCTGCTGGAGAGGATCGTCCATTCCGAGGATCGCGCCGCCGTGGTGCAACACCTGCGCCAGGATTCGCAGACCCAGGGTTGCGTGCCCATTGACTTTCGCATTATCACCCGCGGCGGCGAGGAGCGCTGGATCAGCCACGTGTGCCAGTCGGTGTACGGCGCCGATGGACGTTGGCTCGGTCGCCGCGGCAGCAACCGTGACATCACGGACCGCAAGCGCGCCGAGGCGGCGCTGCGCGACAGCGAGGACCGGCTCCGCCAGGTCCAGAAGATGAACGCCATCGGCCAGCTCGCCGGCGGCATTGCGCACGATTTCAACAACCAGCTCGCGGGCATCCTGGGCTATGCCGACATGCTCGCCGGCCGGCTCGTCGAGCCGGACCTCAAGCACTATGCCGATGCCATCTGCACGGCGGCCCGGCGCTCGGCGGACCTCACCAAACAACTGCTCGCCTTCGCACGCAAGGGCCAGTATCAGTCGATTGCGGTGGACATGCACGCCGTGGTCGCCGAGACGGTCGCCATACTCCAGCACAGCATCGACAAGCGCATCACCATCGCGCAACTGCTGCGCGCCCAGCCGGCCGTGGTCATCGGCGACCCGTCGCAACTCCAGAACGCACTGCTCAACCTCGGCGTGAACGCGCGCGACGCCATGCCGGACGGTGGGACGTTGACCTTCGAAACTCAGGTCGTGCACCTCGATGCCCAGTTCTGCGCCAGGCACCCCTACGAGATCCGGCCGGGAGACTACCTCATGCTTGCCGTGTCCGATACCGGTTGCGGCATGAGTGCCGACGTGAAAGCGCATTTGTTCGAGCCGTTCTTCACCACCAAGCCGGTCGGCAAGGGCACGGGCATGGGCCTGGCCGCCGTTTACGGCACGGCCAAGAACCACGGGGGTGCGGTCAACGCCTACAGCGAGCTCGGGCACGGCACAACCTTCCGAATCTACCTGCCTCTTCTGGTCGAGGCAGCGGGCCTGCCGCCTTCAGTGCTGGACCGCACCGCAGGCGACGCCGCGGCAACACCGCCCGCCAATCTCCGGATCATGGTGGTGGATGACGAGGCCTTGGTACGCGAAGTGCTTGCCGAAATGCTCCGGGCCGAGGGCCATGCGGTCATCAAGGCCGCGGACGGCAACGAAGCGCTGGCGCTCTACCGCCAGCACTGGCGGGAGGTCGATCTGCTGATCCTCGACATGGTCATGCCCCAAATGAACGGCCGCGACACTTTCCACGCCATGAAGACGATCAACCCCGGGGTCCGGGCACTCCTGTCCACAGGCTTCAGCGTCGACGGCGAGGCTCAGACCATCCTCAACGAGGGCGTGCTCGGCTATGTCGGCAAGCCGTACCGCTACCGGGAACTCGTGGCCGCCATCGCACAGGCGACAAAGGCGGGGTAAGCTGATAGGGATTTCCCTTCTTCGGGTCACGAGGGAGAAGATAGTCCGGATGGGGTGGGCGTGGCGGCGGGCGGACCGCGCGCCGCGGCGTCCTCCCTCGGGCCGCAGTGCTTCAGGATGCGCAAGACGACAGTCGGTTGGTTCCGCCGTTCGATGAACGCGACAATCTTCATCTTGCCCCCGCACTTGGCACACTTCAGCGGGTCCACCTCGAAGACCTTTTTGGGCAGCGCCGCCCAGCGCATCCGGCAGGTCTTGCGATATGGCCAGACACTTCAACACCACCGGTCCGTGCATGCCGCACATGCACTACATGCTGCCGCCGGCGGACCGGTTGATCGGCGCCAGCCTGAACCGGTACCTCGCGATCAGCTCCGCTGGGTGCTGCACGCGCCGCGCCCGTCGGCCAGCCCGTAAGCGTCGTCTGGTGCTGATCCACGATCATCCGGACCGGCCGGGCGGCGCTGACGCATTACCCCAGTACTCCGCGCCACATGTTGCCTGATCGCGCTCGCGCGAGTAGATTGGAGGAATGCACCGGACGAGATCCGACGGCGAGGGTATATCCATGCGACAGATCAAGATCATTGTGGAGAAGCATCCTGACACCTATGTTGCGTATCCCTTGGGCATAAAGGGCGTTGTCGTCGCCGAGGGGGACACCTACGAAGGGGCGGTGGCAGACCTCAAGTCCGCGCTCCAGTTTCACCTGGACACCTTTGGGGCGAACTCTCTCGACGTGGATCCGCCCATTATTGAGGCTTTCGTTGCCGAGGCCGGAGTTCCCGTCTGATGTCCAAGTTCCCTGTGGACGCACCGATCCGCAACGTGATCGCCGCCTTGGAGCGGCTGGGGTTTCGGCTTGTCCGAGAGGGAAGTCACATCGCGATGCTGCGGGAGAACTCCGACGGTTCTCGAACCCCTCTGACGATGCCCAACCATCGGACGTTGAAGAGTTCCACGCTTCGAACGATACTGACACAGGCTGGAATCCCGCGGGACGACTTCCTTGGTGTCTACCACGGTTAGTCCGCAACGCAGGGTCGTCGGCGTGGGCGTCGTTCGCGGGAGAAGGAGTCTCGACGTGGCCCCATCGCGCCATGGCATCGCACACCTGAAGGACGACACGTATCTGGTGCCGTTCATGGACGTCATTCGGCGCCGGCACGAGTTCGCCGGGCAGGTCAAGGGACGTTTGTGCCGGAACTGCAAGGACCTGAAGGAGTTCGCGGCCGGTCACGAGTACTTCGGGCTGCACCGGCGCGGCGAGCGCTGGGTGTTCCGCGAGTGGGCGCCCAACGCTACGGCCATGTACCTGGTCGGCGGCTTCTCCGAGTGGCGTGAGGCGCCGGACTACCAACTGCGCCGGCTCAACGCCGAAGGCGTCTGGGAAATCGAACTGGCCCCGGACCGACTGCATCACGGCGACCTGTACCGGCTGCGGTTGCACTGGCACGGTGGCGCGGGTGACCGCATCCCGGCCTGGGCGCGGCGCGTGGTGCAGGATGAACACACGAAGATTTTCAACGCCCAGGTCTGGGCGCCGCCGTCGCACTACCAGTGGCGCAACCCGGACTTGCCGCGGCCGACCTTTCCCATGGTCTACGAGAGCCACGTGGGCA
Organism: Lentisphaerae bacterium RIFOXYA12_64_32; assembly: GCA_001803235.1. GTDB lineage: Bacteria > Verrucomicrobiota > Lentisphaeria > Oligosphaerales > YB12-FULL-65-16 > YB12-FULL-65-16. The sequence continues at coordinate 21,405 of MHBL01000024.1, read as the reverse complement.
TGGCCCAGGATCGCGAGGGGATGGGGACGTACCTCGAGTTCGCCGAGCGCATTCTGCCGCGCGTCGCGGACGCGGGCTACAACACGGTCCAGCTCATGGCCATCATGGAGCATCCGTATTACGGCTCGTTCGGCTACCACGTGTCGAGCTTTTTCGCCGCCTCGTCGCGGTTCGGCACGCCCGAGGAACTCAAAACGCTGATCGACACGGCGCACGGCATGGGCCTGTTCGTGATCATGGACCTGGTGCATTCGCACGCGGTCCGCAACGAGGTCGAGGGCCTGTCGTGTTTCGACGGCACACTCTACCAGTACTTCCACCAGGGCGCCCGCGGCGAGCATCCGGCCTGGGACTCGCGCTGCTTCGATTACGGAAAGCCCGAAGTCCTGCACTTCCTGCTCTCGAACTGCCGGTACTGGATCGATGAGTACCGCATCGACGGGTTCCGCTTCGACGGCATCACCAGCATGATGTACCACCACCGCGGTCTGGGCACGAGCTTCACCTCCTATGACCGGTATTTCGATGGCTCGGTCGACGAGGATGCGCTGGCTTACCTTTGCCTGGCCAACGAGCTGATCCACGAGGTCAAGCCGGCGGCCATGACCGTTGCCGAGGACGTCAGCGGCATGCCGGGCCTGGCGGCGCCTGTGCAGGACATGGGACTGGGCTTCGACTACCGCCTGGCCATGGGCGTGCCCGACTTCTGGTTCAAGCTCGCCGCCGACGTGCGCGACGAGGACTGGGACATGGGCTACCTTTGGCACGAATTGGTCAACCGTCGCGCCGACGAGCACACCGTCAGCTACGTCGAGTCGCACGACCAGGCGCTGGTGGGCGGCAAGACCATGATTTTCGAGCTGATCGACGCGGCTATGTACCACCACATGCAGGCCCAGGACCCGCACCCGCTCGTGGACCGCGGCATGGCCCTGCACAAGATCATGCGCCTGATCACCCTGGCCACCGCCGGGCACGGCTACCTGAACTTCATGGGTAACGAATTCGGGCACCCGGAGTGGATCGATTTTCCGCGCGAGGGCAACAACTGGTCCTACAAGTACGCGCGGCGTAAGTGGCATTTGCGCGACGACGCGAACCTGAAGTACAAGTTCCTGGCCGATTTCGACCGGGATCTGATCCGGTTGGCGCGGCAGCACTTGGCACAACGCACCGGCACGCCCAGGCTCATCCGGAACAGCAAAGACGAGAAGATCATCGTCTTCGAGCGTGCCGGCATGTTCGTGTTCTGCAACTTCCACCCGGACCGGTCGGTGACGGACTACGCGGTGGAAGTGCCGCCCGGCGAATACCGACTGGTGTTGGACACCGATTCGCGCTCCTACGGCGGGCACGGCCGGATCGAACCGGAACAGCGCTATCTCACGCAGCCGGTCCTGGAAAAGCGCACGCTGAAGCACTGTGTGAAGGTGTACCTGCCCTGCCGCACCGCGCTGGTCCTCGAAAAGGTCGGTGCCCCGCCGAAGCCTGCCGCCGCGAAGAAGTAAGGTGGTACGGCGATGATGGCGGGTCACTGGGTCATTAGGTCACTGGGTCATTGGGTGAGAGGCCGCCGCCGCCACGAAGCGATCGTCCGTTGGGTCTGTTGGGTCCGTTCTTCACCCGCACTGTACATGCTCTGAGGCCAGTCCCCCATGAACGTCATCTTCGACAACGTCGTCAAGAACTTCGGCAAGGTCACGGCCCTGGCCGGGGTGTCGGTGGATATCGCGTCGGGGGAGCTGTTCTTCCTGCTCGGTCCGTCCGGTTGCGGCAAGACCACGATGCTGCGCATGATTGCCGGATTCGAGAATGCCGATTCCGGCCGCATCCTGTTCGATGGCCGCGACGTGCGCGACGTGCCGCCGCACCAGCGCAACACGGGGATGGTCTTCCAGGGCTACGCGCTTTGGCCGCACATGACCGTTGAGCAGAACGTCGCGTTTGGGCTCGAGATGAAGAACCTGCCGCGGCCCGACCGCGAGCGGCGAGTGGCGGACGCGCTGCGAACGGTCCACATCGAGGAGTTGGCCCAGCGCAAACCGGCGGAACTCTCGGGCGGCCAGCAGCAGCGTGTCGCCCTGGCGCGGACGCTGGTGATCGAGCCGTCCTGCCTGCTCCTCGACGAGCCGCTCGCCAACCTCGATGCCAAGCTGCGGCGTGACATGCGCACCGAGATCCGGCGCATCTGCAAGCACACGGGACTCACGGCCATCTACGTGACTCACGACCGTGCCGAAGCGCTCAGCATGGGCGACCGCATCGCCGTTCTCGACCAGGGCCGCATCCTCCAGGTCGGCTCGCCGCGCGACGTGTACGCGCGGCCGGTCAACACGTTTGTCGCCGGGTTCATCGGCGAGACCAACTTCGTCCGCGGCAAGCTGCTGGATGTGCGTGCGGACTCCGCAACCGTCGAGACGCCGCTGGGGCGTCTGACGTCAACCGTGCCGCCGGCTGGCGGTGGCGGTGCCGGGGCCGAGGTCACCGTCTCGCTACGGCCCGAGACGCTCCGGATCGTTTCGGAAACGGACGCTGCCGCAACGAATCGGTTCCGGGCGCGGTTGGTCGAGTCCACGTACCTTGGCGAGATGGCCGAGCACCTGGTGGCTGTTGACGACAGCGTTCAACTGCGTCTGTTCGAACTGAACCCGCGGTCCGCGGCACGTACGGGTGAAGACGTCACCGTCGCCGTGACGCCCGAAGACGTGGTCGTCCTGCCGGGCCCGCCGCCCGCCGGGTGAGGCGTGGCCCGCCCCGGAAGCATCCCGGCAAATCCTGATCCGGTGCCGCTGGAACCAAGACGAACGCCCAACATCGAAGTTGGGAGTTCGAGATTTTGGGGCCGTTCAGGAGACGATCCGGCACCGGGAATCCGGACGGGGCAGGAATCTCGCAACTTGAGGACGGAGGGGTGAACCATGCTGCGATGGTTGACGGGGTTGGCGCTTGGACTCTCATCCTGCCATTTCTGCGCAATTGCCGAGGAGACGGACCCGAGCGCGTTGCCGCGCGGGGCGGAACTCGTTCTTGCGGACGATTTCGCGCGGACCGACCTGGGGGCGGATTGGTTGCCAAAGGCCGGGGCGTGGAAGATCGAGAACGGTTCGCTTTGCGGCACAGGCCCCGACGCCTTCCTCGTCTGCGGCAGAGAGCCCGGCGCATCGGGGAGGCTGAACTCTTCGGCATGGCGGCGGACGGCCGGTCCTTCTTCACCGTCTGGTACGGTGTCTGCCCCGGATGGTGCGACGAAGGGTATTGGACCGATCCCCGGTGGCTGCACGCGACACTCAGGTACTCCACGATGGCCATCCCGGTCAGCGTCGCGCGGTTGCGCCAGTTCGAGCGGCCGCTCCTGGATTACCCGCTCGTGACCCCGCGCGTGAACATTCTGGAGTCGAATGCGTCGTTCCTGAACGGATACCCGACTCACACCCTGCGGGCCAAGGCGTTCATGTTTTCCAGGTACCTTGAGAAGAACGGCTGGGACTACGGGGTGTTGTGGGAACGGTTGATCCTCAACGGGAAACAGAGTCTGGACGGGTCAGATGTCATCCTGTTGCCGAATGCCACGTCGATGCCGACCGAGATGCAGGTCAGGCTGCGGGACTGGGTGCAGGCGGGCGGGACGTTGATCGCCGTCGGTGCGGCGGGAGTCTATGATCCGTGGGGTAAGCCCGACGGTACGCTGCTGAAGGCGGCGTTCGGAGAGGGGAGCTGGAAGTATGACGCGCGGGTTTGGGTCCCCGAGAAGGATCCGACAGAGAGCAAGGTCGGGGCGTACCCGCCCAGAGGGACGGTCTACCGTGCGTCGCTGGGGAAGGGAACCGTGGCTCTGTTCAGCCAAGTCTACAACGAAGCGGAGCCGGAGGAGCAGATTCTGGGGTACGTGGCCGGGGGCGCCAAGCAACGGGCGTTCTACGGTGTGGGTGCGAAGTTCGCATTGACCTTGCGAGAAGACAAGGTCGGGAACCGGTGGTTCCTGACCGCCCTGAACGCGGACGCCTTCGACGCGGCGACGGACGAGATCCGATTCCACGGCCCGCAGGTGGCGGTGCTTGATCTCGAACTGCCAGGCATCGCGATCCCGACCCGTCGCGAAGGGGATGAATCGGTGTTCCGTCTGCAACTTGCACCCGGCGAGGGGGTCGTGCTGGAATTGGCCGCCGCGCCGAGGTAGTGCGGAGGAGTCAGGCCGGCTGCCTCCTTTGCGTCCGGTTGGTCCGTTGTGTCCGTTTCGTCCGTTCCGACAAACCTCCGCAACCCGGAGAGGAGCGCATGAACTACCAACGCATCATGGTCTTTGGCGCGCACCAGGACGATGAACTGGTCATGGCCGCGGGCATGGCCAGGATGGCGGCGAACAACACGCAAGTGGTGGTCGTGATCATGACCAATGGCTGCGAAGGGTTCCCGACGCCGGAGCTGAAGGACACGGTTGTCGCGCTGCGGGCCAAGGAGGCCGAAGACGCACGCCGCGTACTGGGCGTGGCGCGCTACGTGAACCTGGGCGCGCCCGACATGGGGCTGGTCAACAGCAAAGAAATGCTGCAGAAAGTGATGCGCATCATTCGCGAGGTGCGGCCGGAAGCGATCTTCACGCACGGCGAGCGCGAGCGGCACCGGGACCACATCGCGACGCGCGACCTCAGCCTCGAAGCCGCCTGGCACGCGGGCGAACCGGTCTGCGCCGACCTCGGCGCGCCCTGGCGGACGCCGCATCTCTACTACTACAAGAACACGGCCATCGAAGGACCGGCCGTGCTCTACGACGTGACCGAGTTCGCGCACAAGCACGCCGAAGCCCTGGCCACGCAGGTTTCGCAGCACACGCTGTTCGGCCGCACCCGCGAGAGCTATCTCGAAGAAGCGGTGCGCATCAAGGCCCATCCGCCCCGCACCGTGCTGCGTTTCATCATTCACCCGTGGACGAACCTGAACCGCTTCCCGCCGCTGGACTGACCGACGCTGGTCCGTCCGGCTCGGTCAGAAGCGTTTCCGCGGCTGGGATATGGTTGATCGTGAATGGTGGGCAGGCCGCCAGCCACAACCACGTTGAGGAAGACATCGGCGGCCCGTCTTTCGCGCCAAGCTGAGTTCAGCGTGCCGACGATTCGCCATCAACGATTCACGGTTTCGACAAACGTCGCCGAACCCGTTCGCGGGGTCTTGCTACTCCGCGATGCAGGGTGTATCTTGCCGCGTATTCTGACGATTCTCTTACCGTAATTGTGATGCGACATCTGGGGGGGGATGCGGCGATCTCAGGCTCGGAGACGTTTTGCCCGGAGGGCAACCCGTCGCGGCCTTGGTCCGCGGACCCTTACCGTGGCAGAACCGAATTAGGCAAGGAGGAATCGGATCGTGAAACAGCAAGTGTGGAGCCGTCGGGTTGTGGTGGGGCTGTGCGCGCTGACCGTGTTGGTCGGCACGGCGCGGGCCGGGGACAACTATCCTGAGTTCACCCAGCGGATACGCGAGTGCCAGGGCCTCAAGAACCAGGATCGCGATGCTTACGATCAAGCGGTGAAACACGTCCGGAACATGGGTTACATCGAGGGAGGGGCCGCCGATCAGCGGGCACAACGCGTTCCACGTGAAGCCAGTGCCGATGATCGCGCGGTGTTTGTTTTCTACGATAAGTTCCTGAAAGCCTACACCGAGGCCAATCAGAGGAACAAGGCCAACCAGGCAGCCGCGCCCCAAGCACCGGTTGCGCCGCCGGCGGCCCCGCCGGCCGCCGCGGCGAACGTTCCAGCGCCCCAGCAGGTGGGTGGGGTGCAGGTCTACACGCTGGATCAGGTTGGCCAGATGTCCCAGACGCTGTCCCGAGATGATATCCAAAAGTTGATATCGGGTCTGAACAACACCTCGCCCTTAGCCAACGTGACGCCGCTGATAGGCAACACGGGCGCCGCGTTGACGCAGGTAACGCCCTTGACGCAGGTAACGCCATTCACGATGCCGATCGGCAATAACTTCACCATGCCCATCGGTAACAACCTGAGGGTCCAGTCGTTGAGCGACCCGACGCAGATGGTGACCGACGCGTTCAAGATCGCCTTTGGGCGCGATCCGAGCGCCGAAGAACTCAGTAGCTGGGTCGAATTCAGCAAGAAGTATCCGAAATGTTCCATCATTCAGTCGACGGAGAGCCTGACCGAGACCTTCCGCCACCTGCTCAAGGCTGGCGGAGGGGGTCAACAACCACAACCGCCCAAAGGTCGCGGCGGCCGCGGCAAGGGTGGTGCGGTTGGAGGTTGAGAACGGCCCAGACGGGCCCGTCGTGGCACCGCGCGCGACGCCACGTCACGGGGGACATGGGAGGGCTAACATGATATCTCTGCCAATGAACTCCGCGGCACTCGTCCGGCTCGGGTTGACTATGATGGCCTGGGCGTGGTTGGTGGCTGCCGAAGACCATCCGGCCACACCCGCGCCTCTCCCGCAGGACACGCCTCTCCCTCAGGAACTGGTCGGACGTTGGCGCATCCTTTCTGAACGGCTCTTCTACGACAAGGGCGGCGGTGGGGCGCTGCTTGCGGCCACGGGCGCAAACGCCGCCGTTACGCGGTTGCTGGAGTTAGGCGAGAAAGGCGACTGGAGTTTTGGGGGTTCCAAGGGGAAATGGTCGGTGTCACCGGCGACGGACGAGGACTGGAAACGTTGGGGCATCGGCGCCTATGGCCCGACGCGCAAGCTGGTCCTCGCTGACTGGAACGGCGGAACGGCCGATGGGCCGATCGAAGAGACGGCACAGGTGGATTTCCTGTGGGTGCTCTATCGCGTCGGGCCGCCTGCAGTTCAAGACCCTGGTACGGCGCACGTGAAATTCTCGCGCGCTCCGGGCGGCGGCGGACACCCGCCTACCGAGGGGAAAAAGTGACGGTGCCGGACTCTTTGCGGCACGCTATCGCGGGCGGGGAAGGTCGGGGTACGATGGAGGAGACCGATCGCCTGTCTCCCAGGCCCTCCGTGGTGTCCGGTGGGTCTGTTCCGAGAAGACCCTGCAACCCGGAGCAACCCGCATGAACTGCCAGCGCCGCATGGTTTTTGGACGCCCCTGAACCCTTTCCCGCCGCGGGAGTGAGTGGTTGCTCCAGCCGTGGCCCGGCCAGTCCCTTGGCCGGCGGATATGGCGGGAGTTGCCTGAGACTGCGGGCAAGGGACTGCCCGCGCCACTGGCCTGCGCCGGAACGGAGATCTGCACTCCGTGAACGTCATCCTCATCCTCTGCGATACGTTGCGCCGCGACCACTGCGGCGGGTACCACCTGGGCCGGCCGCTGAACGAGTGCTGGAGCCGCGAGGCGCCGCCGTGGGTCGTGCCGACGCCGAACCTCGACCGGCTCGCGGCGCGCGGCACGGTGTTCGACAACTGCTGCTGCGGCAGCACGCCCTGCATGCCGGCCCGGCGCGACATCTACACCGGGCGGTTCGAGTTCCTCGATCGCGGCTGGAGTCCGCTTGACGACGACGATCCGGACCTGCCGCGCCAGGTCTCCGGCCCGCCGAACCGTTCGGTGCAGTGGACCCTCGCGCAGGGCTACAAGGTGTCGTATCTCATCACTGACCACTTCCACCTCTGGGAGCAGGGCGCCGGCAATTACCACATGGGCTACACCGGGTTCGATTTTGTCCGGGGCATTGAGGCCGACGCCTGGCACACCGCCCCGGTTGACGGGTTCGCGTGCCCCGAGCCCGACCGCCTGAGCAAGATCGAACGGCACTGGCGCAATGTGCACCATGTGCGCCGGGGCGAGGACGACTACTTCTGCGCCCAGACCATCCACCGTGCCTGCGACTGGCTCGGCGCGAACCGGGCGCACCGTGACTTCTACCTGCACCTGGACATCTTCGATCCGCACGAGCCGTGGGACCCGCCCGAGGACATCCTCCGCATGTTTGATCCGAAAGGATACTCGGTCCCCAACATGTCCATCTGCGAACCGTACTCACAGTGCCGCGAGCGCATGGCCCCGGAGCAGTTCAATGCATACCGGGCGCGCTACGCGGCCAAGGTCGTGTTCCTCGACCGCCAGCTCGGCAAGCTGTTCGACACGCTGGACCGGTTCGACATGTGGAAGGACACGCTGGTCATTTTCACCACGGACCACGGCACATACAACGGCGACCACGGCCGGCTCGGCAAGCTGCAGACCCACGAGCACGACGCGGTCGGGCACATTCCGTTCATCATGGCGCACCCGACGCTGGGGCGCGGTGAGCGTCGTGCGCAGTTGGTGCAACTGGTGGACATCTACCCGACCGTGCTCTCCGCCGTCGGGCGGCCCCTGCCGTCGCGGCCTGAACGCGCACCCATGCACGGCATCGACCTGCTGCCGGTGCTGGCGGACTCTGCAGTTCGCACGCGCGCGGTCGCGGTCGCCGGGCAATTCGGGTGCAGTGTGAGCATTACGGACGGCGAGTGGGTCCTGCACCAGTCGCCTGTCCCCGCGAACCAACCGCTGTACTGGTACGGTCACTCCCTGGCGAGGTTCTTGCACTACGACTTGGGGCCGTACGAGAACGGGCGACGCACGGTCACGCACAAGTCCTGGCCAACCCCAACCTGGCTCAGCGACCGGCGCACCGACCCGAACGAACTCGTCAACCTGGCCGACGCGAACCCCGGCAAGCTGCGCGACATGCAGCGCACCTTGAAGCAGACCCTGCTGGACTTGAAGGCGCCGGCGGAACAGCTCGATCGTCTGGGGTTGCGCGAGGTGTAGGAGTGGCGCGGTAGTGGCGCGGGACCTCCGGGACCGCAGCAGAGTGCTCGGGGCCGTCCCGGCCCGAGACCCTCGGCCGGGGACCGGCCGAGGGCACTCCGCTTCGGCGCGAGACGCGCCGAGCCACTGCGCGGTCGACCGTGCGACAGTCAGCAGAGCGTCGCAAGCAAGGAGAGCCATCACCATGAGTGCAACCGTCAAGGTTCGGGCCCTGGGCGTGCCGTTGCGCGACGGGGCGGTGCTGCGGGTTCCGTACTGGGATGTCGTCGCGCCCAAGGCCGGACCGTGCCTGCTGGTGGTGGCGGCGCAGCACGGTAATGAGCTGCAGGGCATCGAGGCCATGCGCCGCTTCGTCGCCGTGGCCGGGGAGAAACTGGTGACCGGGCGCATCCTGGCCGTGCCGTTCGGCAACCTTCCGGCCATTCGCGAGCACCGGCCGCACCTCGGGATGAGCCCGGAACAGCCGTACTCGCACCCGCGCAGCAACCGGCTCAACATGAACCTGTACTGGCCGGGGCGGAGGGCTGGGACGGCACCCCGGCGCGTGGCCGCAGCCATTGCGGCAACACTGCTTCCCCACGCGACGCACGTGCTCGACTTGCACACCTGGAACCGGAGCTGGATGCCGGCGCTCTTGATCCGCGAGATGCCCGGACTGCGCGAGCTTGCCCGCAGCCTGGGCCCGCAACTCATTCATGTCCGGCCGCCCGACAACTGCACCCTGGCCGGCTACGCCTGCTCGCGCGGCGTACCGGGCATGTCGTACGAGTTCTCCGGCCAGTACCGCGTCACCGCGGCGCAGGCGGCGGAGGGACTCCGACTTCTGTGCAACCTCGCCTGTGCCATCGGGTTGTTCCGGGGCCAGCCGAAACCGGCGCACGTGCCGGTGTTCCTGGACACCGTGAACAAGGTGCCCGTGCCTGCGCCGGTCGCGGGATTGTTCGTCGGCGCCGCGCGTCTGGCGCCTAGCATGAAGGTCCGGGCTGGCGACAGTCTCGGCCACGTCTTGTCGAGTGCCAACCTCGCCACGGTGGACATCCGTGCGCCGGCCGCCGGCATGCTCTGGCAGTTCGGGGTCGGCCGCGACAACTGCGACGTGGCCATGACCGGACACCACCCTTACGTCGAGCCAGGCGAAACCGTGGCGATCCTGCTCTGCGCGAAGGCGTAGGAGAGTTCCCTGAACGCGGGTCGCGCGCACCGTAGCAGTGGCGCGGGACCTCTGGGACCGCAGTAGGGTGCCCTCGGGCCGTCTCGGCCCGAGACTCTGGGCCGGGGACCGGCCCGAATACTCTGCTTCGGCGCGGGACGCGCCGAGCCACTGACTGAGTCGCGGTCGCACCCTGCGGGCAAGAGACTGCCCGCGCCACGTCAGAAATCGAACTGGGCGATATTCTCTTTGGTGAAGACCAGGATGTGGCCGAGCAGGACGTTGTCGCCGGCGACGAGCCGCTGCCCGAGCCGGCCGGCGTCGAACATGGCGTCGCCCGACTTGAGCTTGCCGGTGGTGAGCGCATCGGCGACGCGCACGGTCAGGTACCCGAGGTCGACCGTGTTCCACAGGATCACGGACTTGACCGTGCCGTCGTTCACGTAGCTGCGCATGTCGTTCGGGGTGGACAGCCCGGTCACCAGCACCTTGCCGCCCATGCCCGCCTGCTTGATTGCCTCCGCCGAACCGGGGAATGCCACCGAGCTGATGGCGAAAATGCCGCGCAGGTTCGGGTGCGCTTTCATCAGGTCCTGGGCCGCCTGGAACGCGAGCTTCTGGTCCTCGTTCGACGGCTGCACGCCCACGAGCGTCAGTTTCGGATAGGTCGGCAGGCGCTCCTTCATGAACTTGATCCACTCGTTCTGGTTCGCCGCCGTGAGTGTGGCCGTGATGATCGCGACCTCGCCTTCGGCCGCCTCGCCCAGGTCCTTGGCCATGGTGTCGACCAACGCGTAGCCGATGTCCTTGGCCGTGGCCTGGTTCACGAAGAACTCGCGCGTCCCGGCCGCGCCGTCGGCGTCCCAGGTGATGACGTGCACGCCTTTCTCGCGCGCTTTCTTCATGGCCGCGGCCAGGACTTCAGGGTCGTTGGGCGACACGGCAATGACGTCCACGCCCTGCAGCGTCCACTTCTCGATCATGCTGGCAGCCTTCTCTGGCGCGCCGTCCGTCGGGCCGTCGTAGATCAGCTCGACGTTGCCGAGTTCGCGCGCGGCTTCCTCCGCGCCCTTGGCGCAGGTGGTGAAGTACGGCACGCCTTTCTTCTTGGGCAGAAGACAGACGGTGATCTTTTTCGTTGCGGCCTCCGCAGTCGCGGCCGGGCCGGCAGTGGCGGCGGGCGCCTGCTGACCGCCTTTGCCGCAGCCTGCGACCAACCCCGCGGCCAGCACCGCTGCCGCCAGAACCATCGTGCCGGAATGCTTCATGATCTCATTCTCCTCTTGGCGCACCGGTCCGGTGTCCGTGAAAGTGCGCCTCGACTGGCCCTCACAGGTTTTCCAGGCCGTAGGTGTGGAGCTTGCGGTGCAGGGTGCGGCGGCTGATTCCCAGTTGGCGCGCGGCCTCGGTGCGGTTGCCGCGCGTTTCCCTGAGCGCCTGCGCGATCAGGTTCTTCTCGTGCGCGTCGATGTCCAACGATGGTGCCTTCGCACCCGCCTCGGCGCCGCCATCCTTGCTCTCGAGCGCGTCGGAAATGGCGGTGCGGACATCGGCCGGCACGTCCTTCAGTGTCAGGTTCGAACCGCGTGACATCACCACCATGCGTTCGACGCAGTTGCGCAGTTCGCGAACGTTTCCCGGCCACGCGTAGGCGGTCAGGACTTTGACGGTTTCAGGACTGAAGCCGGACAGGGTTCTGCCGTTCTCCTCCGCCGCCTTGCGGAGGAAGTGGTCGAGGAGCAGAGGGATGTCCTCCGCGCGTTCCCGCAGCGGCGGCAGACGGATGCTGACGACGTGGAGCCGGTAATAGAGGTCCTCACGGAACCGACCTTCGTCCACGCGGCGTTTCAGATCGCAGTTGGTCGCCGCGATGAGTCGCACGTCCGTCTCGATCGGCGTGTTGCCGCCGACGCGCTCGAACGTGCGCGTCTCGAGGACTCGCAGCAGCTTGATCTGCGTCGACAGGTCGATGTCCCCGATCTCGTCGAGGAACAGCGTGCCGCCATTTGCTCTCTCGAAGCGCCCCAAGACCTGCTGGTGCGCACCGGTATAAGAACCTTTCTCGTGGCCGAACAGTTCGCTCTCGAGCAGGTTCGGGTTCAGGGCCGCGCAGTGCACGACGATGAACGGCTGGCTGCTGCGGCCGCTCAGGCGATGGACGGCGTGGGCGATCAGTTCCTTGCCCGTCCCGCTTTCGCCGGTCAGCAACACGGTGGAGCGTGCGTCGGCGATCTGCCGGACCGTGTCGAACACCTCGGTCATGGCCCTGGAGTTGCCGATCATGCCCTCCAGGCCGTACCGCTGGTCGAGTTCACGCCGGAGTTGCTCGTTCTCGGCGCGCAACCGGCGCGACTCCAGGCCGCGTTCGATCATCATCTCGAGGTTGTCGATGTTGACGGGCTTGGTCAGGTAATCGTAGGCGCCGACCTTCATGGCCTCGATGGCCGTCTGCACGGAACCGTAGGCGGTCAGCATGATCACCAGGGGCGCGTCTTGGCGGGCGGCGACCTCGCGCGTGAACGCCATGCCGTCGATGCCGGGCATGCGCAGGTCGGTCAGCACGACATCGACGTGCTCGCGGTTCAGGATGTCCAGCCCCGCGTTGGCGCTCTCCGCCAGCAGGACGCTGTACTTGTGGCAAAGCGCCTTGTCCAGGCCGTCCCGGGTGTTTTTCTCATCGTCGATGACGAGGATGGTTGGCCGTGTGGGCTCGCGTGCGGGCATTGCCGTCTCAGCCTCCTGTGTCGCGGGACTCGGCATCCAGCGGGATGCTGGCTTCCTGCGCGGACTTGGCCGCCTCGAGCAGGCGGACCTGCCGCTCGCGCAACGGCAGCCGGATGGTGAACGCCGCGCCCTCGCCCGGGACGCTCTCAATGAGCAGTTCGCCGCCGTGCGTGCGGACGATCCGGTTGACGATCAGTAACCCCAATCCCGTGCCTTCGGCGTGCGTGGTGAAGTACGGCTCCAGGATCCGGCTCAGGTTCTCCGGGGCGATGCCTTGGCCGGTATCCTGGAAACGGAGATTGACGAAGTTGCTGTCCTCGTTGCAGAGGATATCGAGCCGGCCGCCGCTGGCCATGGCCTGCACGGCGTTGCGGATGAGGTTGTAGAACGCTTGCCGAAGCTGGTCGCGGTCGCCCGCGACGGTCGGGAGCGCGTCTGGCCACGAGGCCTCGACCGCGATCTTCCGGTTCTCGATTTCGGCGCGCATGAACGCCAGCACTTCGCCGAGCAGCTTGGACAGGTCGACAGGCTGCATTTGGGGCGGTACCGGGCGCACGGCCCGCAGGAAGTGGTGCACGATGGCGTCGAGTCGGGCGACTTCCTGCTTGGCTACGTCGAGCAGTTCCCGCGCGTCGGCCACGCTGTCGGTGGTCGCCGGCGGCGCCTGCGTCCCCGCGCCTTTCGTCTTGCGCCCGCGGGTTGCGCGGGGCTTCGGGGCCGGAGCGCTCGGCGCGCCGATCCGGTCCAGACAGCGGACCAGGAGCTGGAGGTGAATGTTCAGGCTGTTGAGCGGGTTGCCGAGTTCGTGCGCCACACCCGCGGCCAGCATGGTGATGGCCTCGACCTTCTGCGACTCGATCGTCTTCTCGGTGTCGACGTGCATCTGGGTGACGTCACGGATGATCAACGTCGCCAGCGGTACGGTCTCGGACTTCACGCCCGGGCTGATGGGCACGACGTAGAAACTCAGATACCGGTGCGTGGGATAGAACACCTCTATCTCCTGCCGCGAAATGCGCTCCCACTGCTTCGGGTCCGCGTCCAGGAGAGGGCCCCACTCGACTTCGCGCAGGTACCGGTCAATCCGCTGGTTGGTCGCGTTCTCCTGGATGCCCAGGAGTTGGCGGGCCGCCGTGTTGAGGTAGTGCACGCTCAGGGCGCGGTCGACGACGATGATCCCTTCCTGGATCGTGTCGAAGATGGCTTCCAGGAAGCCTTTCTCGCGCGTCATTCGCAACAGATAACTCTGGACACTGGACGGGTCGAGCAGGTCCATGCGCTCCACCAGCCGGTCCAGCAGATTGTTGTGGCCTTTCATTCCGGGATTCACTCCCTGCCTGCGGGGGAAAAGGACTCCATGCTTGAGCTGCGAAAAAATAAGATAGCCCGCAACCCTCCAGGACGCAACACCCAGACGACGTGGCGAGGAATGCGTCAGCGGCTCCCGGGTGGCGTACCGCTCGGTCATCCCGCGGTGAAACTGGCCACAATGCTTCCGGAGCCCGCGAGGACGCGGGCGCTCCAAAGTCAGCCCCCCCGTGCCAGTTCCTGGAGCGCCCGCGTCCTCGCGGGCTCCCGGCCCCCTTCAGTTTCACGTGAGCGTCCCCGGGCGGCGGACCACCGGGTCATACGGTGAGGGAGCGGTCCCTGGGAGGTCGCTTGCTGATCCTGCTGTACGGCGGGACGGCTCGGACAGACGTATCGCGACCGACCCACTCCCCGCTTGACAGCCCTTGGCCTCGTGATACCTTCTGCTTCACAGGAGGAATCTATGCCAGGCAAAGCCAGAGTTGCGGTGCTGATCGGGGCTGGAACCACGACAGAGTGTTTCTCGGACGCGGATTGGGAACGGCTGCGCGGTCGCACCGAGGTGGTGTTCTGTCTGGATCCGGTCAAGCGTTCGCGCGACGAGATCAGCGCGGCCATGAAGGGGGCGCGCGTGGTCATGACCGGGTGGGGCGGTTGCGCCCTGGAAGAGGACCTGCTGGAACCGGCGCCGGACTTGGCGTTGTGGATGCACGCCGCTGGCAGTATGGCGCCGTTTGCGACCGAGGCGGTGTGGCGCCGCAACCTGGCGCTGAGCACGGCCAACAACATCCTAGCCGAAGGCGTGGCGGAGTTCGCACTGGCCGTGACCATCCTGGCCTTGAAGCAGATCATCCCACTGTCGAACGCGATGCGCCAGGACCGGAACCGGCCGCGCCAGCGTGACTTCCCGGTGCGCGAACTGTACGACCTGCCCATCGGCATCGTCGGCTACGGCGCCGTCGGACGGAACCTGCACGGACTGCTTCGCAACTTCCACGACGTGCAGGTCCTGGTCTGCGATCCCAAGGCGGACCCGGCGCAGTTGGCCCAGGCCGGCGCGCGCGCCGCAACCCTCGACGAAGTCTGCCGCACCTGCGAGGTGATCCACAATTGCGTGCCCTGGCTGCCGACCACCGAGAAGATGTTCGGTGCGGTGCAGTTCCAGGCGATGAAGGACCACACGCTGTTCATCAACACCGGTCGCGGTGCCACGGTCGACGAAGAGGCGCTGGCCACGGCGCTGCGCGCCCGGCCGCTGCAGGCGTACCTCGATGTCACGCACCCCGAGCCGCCGACACCGCAGAGCCCGCTCTACGACCTGCCCAATTGCTTCCTGACTCCGCACATCGCCGGGTTCGCCGGCAACGGCCGGCGCCGGCTCGGACGCTTCACCGTGGACGAGATCCTGCGCTTCCTCGACGGGCAACCGTTGCAAGGCCGCGTCACGCGCCAGATCGTCGAAGGCATGACCGGGGCCAAGGCTAAGCCCGCCGCAGGCCGGTGAACGGCGGCGGCAAGACAGCACGCCGCTTGACACCGCGAGCGTACTGGGGCACGCATGCCTGGTCCGCAGCGCCATTGCCGGACGTCTGACTCGGTCCGAACTGAGGCAGCTCAGGTCTGCGGGACGTACGTAGGCATCGACCGGAGAGAGAGGGTGGCTTAAGGACACGGCAGGGCGCGCCGGCGCGCCCTGCCGTGTCCTGTGGGGAAATCGAGGGGTTCCAAGGGGAGACGAGTCGCCCCTTGGTCGGGGGGGCGGGGGTGAGAAACCCCCGCTTCCCCCTCACCAGCACCCGTCCAGCACGGCGGCGATGACGTCGCGGGGGTAGGCGTCGCCCATGCCCCAGGCGATGGCGGTCACGGCCGCATTGTCAACGATCGCGGGCAGGGCGCTCTTCGGGATGCTGCCGAACTGGCCGATCCGCGTCGGACTGCCCAGGCGCTGGCACCATGCCTCGAACGCGGCGATGCCGGCCAGCGCGGCTTTGCGGTCATCCTTCTCGTTCACGCCGAAGACGTTCCGGGCCAGACGCGGCAGCTTGCCGGACTGCCCGGACTCGACCATGTAACGCGCCCAGCCGGGGATGATGGCGGACAGCCCGGCGCCGTGCGGCACGTCGTGCAGTGCACTCAGCGAGTGTTCCATCATGTGATTCGGGAGCCGGGCGCGTCCGGCGCCGGCAGGGATCAGTCCGCACCAGCCGAGGGCGGCTGCCCACATCAGGCTGGCTCGCGCTTCGTAGTCGTGCGGACTCCGCACGCAGGTTTCGGCGGCCTCGACGATCGTCATGGCCAACGCCTCGGACATGCGGTCCTGCAGCGGCGTGCTCGGTTCTGGCCACACCAGGTACGCTTCGACGACGTGCGAGAACGCGTCCACGCCGCCGTAGGCGGTGTAGTCGCGCGGTACGGAGAACGTCGCGGTCGGGTCCAGAATGCTGACGCGCGGCTGGATCAGCGGCGAGCGAAGGGGCCACTTCTGCTTCGTGATGTCGTTCGTGACGACCGCCAGGCCGTTGAGTTCCGTCCCGGTCGCGGCCAGCGTGATGACGGCGAACACCGGCAGCGCCTTCTCGACGGTCGCCGTGCCGTCGATGAACGCCCACACGTCGCGGTCGCTGGCGGCGCCGGCGGCAATAGCTTTGGCGCTGTCGATGGCGCTGCCGCCGCCGACGCCGAGGATGCCGTCCACGCCTTCGCGTTTCGCCAACTGCACCGCTTCGTGCACCTGCGACAGCAACGGGTTGCTGCGCACACCGCCGAACTCGACCCACGCGACACCGGCGTCGCGCAGCGATGCGACTACGGCATCGAACACGCCGCTCCGGCGCACGCTGCCCTTGCCGCACACCAGCAGCACCTTGCGGCAGGAACGTGCGATCTCCGCACCCGTCTGCTTGATGGTGTCACGCCCGAACACGATCCGCGTCGAAAGCTGGAACTCGAAATTCTGCATGGTGTGGTGGCCTTATGCCAGAGGTGTCGGGATCATCGAAATCTTCGAGATCATCGAGGCTCAGAGGGCTGGGAGCGGCGTCTGCAGCGCGGCGTCGGGCAGGGGGAGTTCCTCCGGTGAGTCGAGGACCCAGCGGAAGCTCGCCTTGCCGGTTGGCGCGGCGGGGAGGCGCACGGTGGCGCTCAGTTTCGCCTCGACGGCTAGGTCCGCGACGGCCGGCAACGTCCGGCGCGCGCCCTGATCTTTCGGGACCACATATGGCACTTCGCCGGGGAAGTACACCAGGCGCTCGCCGGACTTGAGCACTGCCGGGAATGCGCTCGCTCGCTCGCCGACGCGCAACTCCGGGCTCTCGACCGTGCCCTCGTCGAGGCGCATCAGGGCCTTCACATCGTCGATCAGGCAGGTGACGGTCGTCTTGGCTGGCAATACGTTGAAGTAGAACAGCAGGTAGTCGATCTTCGCGTAGTCGACCACGTGCGGTTGCGGCTTCTCCGGGCGCAGGAGTTGAATGTAGCGCCACTCGCTGAAGTCGTTATTGATGTAGTAGTCCGTGGCATTGCCGTCCTGGCGCAGTTGCAGCTTGAACTTGCCGCCGTTCCCATCGCCCTTGAGCCAGAGTCCAATGCCCTGGTGCTTCGAAATGTCCAGCGGCGGGTCGAATCGGCGCCCGATACAGCTCCAGCCCCCGGCGCCTGACGCGGTGTACGAGGCGCACTTGCCGCCGTCCTTGCCGCCTTCGACCAGCGTGAACTCCTGCGTGACGCCCGGGCTGGTCGCCGCGTACCCGCCTTGGCCCACGGCGATCTTCGCAGACTCGTTCTTGGGATCGCCCACGTACGGCGCCAGGTCGTCGAACGATTCCAGTACGACGGCGTCAGCGGCGCGGTAGGCGGGGCCCGGTGCGGCGAGCCCACCGCACCGGAGCTGCAGCCCGAGCCGCGTGCCGGGCGCCGCCGGTTCGATGTCGAACGTCATCGACGCTGCGCCATCACCCGCGAAGTCGGTCCATGGCCCGAACACGGTCCGACGCAGCCGCAGCGGACTCCGCAGCAGCCGGTACTCGCGTTTCGGCTCACGCAGCAGTTTGGACACTTCCGCCGGGACCAGGCCCGAGAGTCGGAGCCGCTCGTAGGTGTTGACCAGGTCGAAGATCGGGCCCATCTCCGGGTGCGTGCGCAGGCAGGCCGGGTTGGTCTGGACCGAGATGGACGCGTTGAAGCCCAGGCACTTCTGCAGGATGTAGTCGTACTGGTCGGCGGTCACCTCCGGGGCATACACGTAGTACCAGCCCATGTCGATCGGCATGAGGTTGTTCTCGAACCATTTCAGGGTCGGCAGGCGCTCGTCCAGGTAGCCCTTGACGTCGCCGTGCCCGTCGGCCGAGGCGTTCCTGGCGATCACGTGCCAACTGAAGTGGCTGCAACTCGAGCCCTGCAGCAGCGTGTCCTTGTTGTCGAGCTTGGTGTAGTACAGGTTGTGCAGTTTCGCGTTGTAGTACCAGTGGTCGCCTTGCAGCCGCTCCGAGCCGTCGAAGTACAGCATGTCCGCCTTGATGGCGTTGGCGGTTCGGGCGACGTGGCCGGTCACTTCGTCGGCCAGCGTGGTGTCCAGGTCGAACAGGAAGTAGCCGTAGGAGCGCAACAGGTGCTGGGCTGCCGCGTCTTTCGCGTGTGCCGTCGCCACCGTTTGGTTCGCGCCGCGCGTGCAGGCGCCGAAACCGTAGGGCGGTTCGGTGCGCAGTTCGCCGTACTGGATGAGTTCGTCGTCGATCTGCAGGAACGTGCCGTTTCCCGTGTAGCCGCCGTCCTCGGCCGGGAACTCCTTGGGCGGTGGACCGTCCGTGGGGATGAAGTCGACCTTCGCGTCGACGTCGGCGGCGAGCGGGACCCGAGCGTCCTTGAACAGGCGCGGGTCCGGCTTGGGCCGCACGTACGGGTCCTGCGGGTAGACGGACGGCGCCAGGAAGTGCATGCCGACGCGAATGCCGGCGGCGCGGAACTTCTCAGCCGTGCGCTGCAGGGCCGGCAAGCCGTCGGGGAAGTTCACGGTGTTGATGTCGTAGTGGCCGCGGTTCAGGTTCCAGCTCCCGTCGCAGATCAGGCACATGGGGAAGCCACCGCGCTGCGCCCACTGGATCGTCTCGTCCTGGTCCTTCTCCGCGAAGCTGGTGATGAAGAGGTAGCTGCGCTTCGTCCACGGTGAGGTCTTGTTCCACGTCCCGCCCGGGTGCGGACTCGGCAATCCGGCGGCACGCTGGAACGCCTCCATCGCCTCGGGCAGGCGCGCGTTCGGGCAGGCGACGATACCGAAGCCCGCGGGCAGAATGCCGTAGCGCTTGAGCGTCTCGACGCGCAGGAACGCGCCTTCCGCGTCCCAGAGGTCGCAGGCCGGGTCCTCGAAGTCCTCCAGCACGACCTCGCGTACGCCCTGCGGCGTGTCCAATACGGCGCGCACATCATCGAGGCAGCACTCGACCGTCTGGTTTGCCGGCATGCTGTTGTAGTAGAAGTTTATGTGCGTGACGTGCGCGGCGTCGAGCGTGCTCAGCCCCGGTTTCTCGCACACCACTTCCTGCCAGCCGGTGAAGGTGATCGGGATGTAGTCGTCACGGTACCCGCCCTTGCCGTCAAAGAGCTGCACTTTCAGGCTCTCGCCGCGGCCGTCGCCATGCACCCACAACTTGATGGTCTTCAGCCCCGTGAGGTCTTGCGTCGTGCGCAACGCCCGGCCGCGCATCGCATAGCCGTCGTTCGTGGTCAAGCTCGAAGTGGCCGTGAAGCGGGCCGCCTGCAGGCCGCTCTTGATCTGCTGCCGGTCGCGGACGAACGAGTGCGTCACGCCCTGCTTGTTCGAGCCGCGATTCGTCCCGGCGACGGACACCGCATGCACGTTGATGTGCGTGGCCAAGACAGCCACCGTGTTCTCGTCGCTCGCAACCGCGTTCAATTGTGTCCGCAGCGTGGGCAGTCCGGTCACGTTCAGGTCGCAGAGACGGACCGACTCGAGTTTCGCCATGTCGAGGCCCTTCAGGTCGGATACCTCCCAGACGGAGAACCCGGCACCGGGCGTGACCCTGTACACGAGCGTGATGCCGCCTGGGAACGTGAAGGTGACCGTGTCGCCCGCTTGCGTGGCGCTTTCGGGCAGCAGATACCCGGCTTCCGTCTGCAGACGGCAGAAGTCCGAGCCCTTCCGCGCCATGTCCCGGCCGGATGCGGTGTCGACGAGCGCGGCCAGTCGCCCGTGGGCATCCAGTTGCAGCCGTGTCAGGCCCATGTCCACGGTGATGCCGGCGCCGGTCGCCGTGTTTGGAGCGGCGACGGGCGGCGCGTTCTGCGCCCACACGGCCGGCAGCAGCAGGGCGATGCACAGGCTGATCCCGGTTCTTGCCAGGTACGTGTTCATGGAGGACCTCCGTGGTTGGGCGGTGGCATCTTCGCGTTACTTCATGAGCCGGACTGTCAACGCGGTCGCCTCTGGCGATGGGCCGTGACACGTCGACAGGGAAGTAAGGTAAGGCTCTGGGGTAATGGTGCAAGCGGGGCGGTTTGAGGCAGCGACAGATGCGCTATACCGCTACCGCGACGAACGCAATCTCACGATCGGCTGTAGCGTCGGCCTCGCAGGCCGATCCCCGACACTCCTGCAACGGGCTTTGGCTACGGTTTGAACAGCTTGCTCATGGACCCGGCGATCTGGCCGCCGGACATCCAGGCGATGTGACTGTCGCAGAACAGGATGTTCGCCCCCATCTGGTGTCGAAACCGGTCGAACTTGTAGTCGCCGTATGTGGTCACCGCCGTGGGGTCGGTGGCCAGGTGCCAGTCGCCGCTGTCCGCGGTCAGGATCTGGGCATCGGGCTTCAGAGACTTGCGCAGCATCGGCTTGATGGTGGGGCTGTAGACGTCCGCCCAACCGGTCATCGGCGGGATGTAGACGTTCATGCCGTAGCCGCTGTACGACACGGTGGGCGGCTTCCAGGACGGGCACCAGAACACGGTCCGCTGCATCTGGTCAATGGTCGGCCACACGGTGACGCCCCAGTCGCCGACCCCGGCGTAGTACGCGACGTACTGAAACCACAGGTGCACACCGTCGGACGGGTTGGGGATGAATTCTTCGTAATCGGTCGCATACATGTAGAACGCGGCGCCCTGCTGCTTGAGCGAGCCCTGGCATTCGGTCGACTTGGCCTTGTCCTTGGCCGTGCGCAAGGCCGGCAGCAGAAGGCTGGCCAGAATCGCGATGATCGCGATGACCACCAGCAACTCGATCAGGGTAAAACGCCGCCGGCTGATGGGTGCGGCACACAGGCGAAACGCGTGTGACATGCTTCCTCCAGTCCTTCCCTTGCCCGCCGGAGTTCCGCGCGGTGGTCCCGAACCACAACGCCGCAACGCGATGGGCATATCCGTACTTCAACGTGCCACCGGAACCGGGGTCTGTCAAGTCTTGACTCCGTGCCACCAGGGCTGTTTCAAGATCTGGCGCCGCGTCTCGGAAGGCCACGCCTCCGCGCACACCAAGTAGGGG
>MHBL01000023.1 GCA_001803235.1 Lentisphaerae bacterium RIFOXYA12_64_32 | reverse complement strand
CCCCACCGGCTACAGTACCGGCGGCTGAGCGGAGGATAGGGCAACGCTGGAGAGCGACCCGAGCGCCGCTTCAGCCCTCTCACGCAGGGGGCAGGAAACTGCCCTCTGCTCTTTCCCGCCCACCGCACGCCGCCTGCGCCTGCATCCCTCTGCCAACATCCAGAGCAGAAGCAGGACCTGCCCCCCTGCGTGAGAGTCCCAATGCGCAAAACTCCAGGGGGTTCGGGGGACAGAGTCCCCTGAGTCTGGCGCGCTACGTTGGAAATCCACGCTTTCATCGTGCTTTCATAGCCGGTTGGCCACTACCCGTCTGATGGAGCACCCGCACGAACCGGGCAACGGCGACAGGATCGATGGCGCGGCTTACCAGCTCATCATGGGATGCCAGATCGCCGCACTGGCCCCGTCCTCCGACGACCCGGACGAGAGGATTGTGCGCGAGGCGGCGTCATGGATCCGGCTGAACTGCCGGACGCATCTGAGAATGGAAGCGTTTCGGCGGGACAAGGGCATATCGTACCGGACGTTCCTGCGCAGATGGAACGCCATGTTCGGCAAAGCGCCGTCCCAATACGCCCTGGACTTGAAGATCGAGGAGGCCCAGCGTCTGCTGCGGGAGACCGGACTGTCCGTGAAAGCGATCGCGGAACAGCTTCAGATAGAAGACCCGCTGTATTTCTCGCGCCTGTTTCGCCGCCGCGAAGGCGTGTCACCGCGTCAATACCGCGTCCGTGAACGGGAATCCGCTGCGGGGTGCCCTGCGCTCGGAGCGCAAGAGTAGGGGCCGACTCGCCTTGCTCACTTCACCAGGATCAGTTCCCCGGCACTTCCGACCTGGTACAGCGCCGCACCGGTAGTGGTCCAGGCGGCCCAGGCGTCGCCGGCCGCCACGTGCACAACAAGGTTAAGCCGCAGCTTCTTCACCGCAGCCGGATCCAAGCCCGCGGCGGCAAGCGGAATCTTCCACTCGCAGGTCCACTCGCCCACACCCGGCTTGGCGGCGTAGGTGACGCCCTTCTGCAGCGTCGCGACCTGCGCCGGGGTTGCGCCGCCGTACGGGCCGCTCTCGAACCGCCCTGCAGCGTCGCCCCAGACCAGGAAGATCGGTGACGCCGTCTGGCCCTCGGCGTGCTGGAACGAGACCTCGACACCGTCACCCACGCCCCACTTCTCGCCCCCCACAGCTTTGGCGTCCCTGGGCAGGGCGATGCGGATCGCCAGGTAGAAGTTCGCGTCGTCGCAAGCGGCGCACGCGTAGCCCTGCGGCGGAATGGGATCGCCCGTTGGCGACTGCGCCAGGGCGACCGCGCGGGACTTGTCCTGCCACGGCCATTCGTCCACCGCGCCGTCGACCGTCACAGGATCGGTCAGTTTGGGTGCCTGCAGTGTCGGCTTCGGCGGCGGCGGCAACAACACCGGCTCGGTCTGCTCGCGCGTGATGACCGTGCCGCCGGTGGCCGGGGTGGCCTGGCAGTTCACGAACAGGTTGCCGTCCGTGAGGCATTCCTTCCACAGCCCATCACGGGCTTCCTTGACGACCGCGGCGCAGCGCTCGAATGTGTTGCGCTGAATAAGGTTCCGCGCCACGCGGCCGACCGGGTCCGGCGTCAGCAGCAGCGCACTCGAACCCGGCTCGTCGAACCCGGAGATGCTGTTGCCGCTGAGCTTGAACTGGCCCGCCACACGGATGGCCTGCTTGACTCCTTGCGCCGCGCCGCGGCTGATGAGGTTGTCCCTGAACACCGATGTTTCGCTGCCCAGGGAATCCAGCAGTACGGGGGACTGGCAGCCGGTGATCGTGTTCCCGTGGATCTGCCAATTGGCGGCAGGCGGGCAGAGGGCGAACTTGTCGCCAGCCTGCATGCTTTCGCACGGTTGAGCCAGCCGGAACTGGAGCGTGTCATTGTCAAAGACGTCGGCAAGGCACGGTGTCTTGGGCTTGCCATCGCCCAGCCACACGACACGCCAGCCTTTGTAGAACCCGGAGTAGCGCCACGGATAGGGGACACCCTGCGCCGTGAAGTGGGTCGAATCGACAACTTGGGTGACCTTTCCCTCCAGTCGCTGGGCGTACAGCCCCTGCCCGCAGTTCCGGATCAGGTTGTCGTGGATCAACACGTTTTGCGCCGCCTCGCTCACCCGGATCCCCGTCACTTTCGGATCCACGCCGCCGCGGACATAGACTTGGTTGTTGCTCACAATGGTGTCGGACGTGCTGACCGCGATGCCCGTCACCCCCCACTTGACCCGCTCCCCGACACAGGTCATGTCGATGATGTTCCCTGTGATCGTGATGTTCTGCGGCGGAAAGGACCAATGGACCGTGTCGCTCGAAGCCGTGATGGCATTGCCGTTGAAGTTGACGAACAGGTTGTTGGCGACGACGACCTGCGTCGGGCCGTGATTGATGGCGATGCCGCCGCAGCGCCCGATTCCTTCGAAAACGTTGTCCGCCACCACCGCCTGGCCAACCCCGAGTTCCTCGAAGTGCGCGAGCTGCGACCGAGTCCAGCTAACGGGAATGTCCCCGACCGTGAACGGACCGGCGTTGCGCACGTAGTTGCCGATCAGCCGGATGAACCGGCCCGAGCCTTCGTACGCGTGCCAGCCGGCGCCGTCAATCCGGCAGTAGAGGATGTTGGTGTTCTCGGCAAAGTCGCAGTTATTGAAGGCATTCGCGGCGCAGTCGGTCACCGAGCAGCGCAGGAACGTGGCGGACCGGGTGTATTCGGCTGGCGCCTCCTTACCTTTCCGGAACGGCCCGGCGGAGAAGAAGCACTCGGTTGCCATCCGGCTGGCGTGGACGTTTTCGACCAGCACGCGCTCCGTCCCGCTGATGCTCACCGCATTGCACGGCCGCAGCGCGCAGGGCCAGTACCAGTTTCCGGTGCCCGTCTTGAAAGACCCTGCCGCTTCGGCCATGCCCGTGTGACCGACCAGGCGCAGGTTGCGGATCGTAACCTCCGTGCCCCGTTGCAGACCGAAACAAGCTCCGGCACCCTCTGTGATGTCCAACACCGTCTCGACGCCACTGGCGCCCTCGATCACGATCCCGGAAGCGTTGCGGACATTCAGCCCCGCCGCCAACCGGTAGCGCCCCGCTGGGATGGAGACGTTCTTCCGGTCCCGAATCGCACGGTCAATCACGGCTTGCAGCGCGAGACTGTCACAGTGCCGCACCACGGCATCGGCAGCCGCGCGATTGGCCGAATCTTTCAGGACCAGAGTCCTGCCCTCGATCCGCTCGATCGTTGTGACCAGTTGGTCACGTGCACTGAACGTGACAAAGTTGCCCGGCTTCCAGTCCCTCTTGCCAAACTTCACCTCCAAGCCCTGGCTGAGCGCCTGCCAGTCGTACGTAACCGGCACCTTATTGCCCTTCCACGTCCGCGTCAGATCGTCACTCCAGCGGAACGTGAGGGGTTCGGCGCCATCGATATCGAGGACATACCCGATCCAACTGCCAACGCCGCCGTCGTAGCCGCGGATCTCCACGGCGTCGCCCAGGGCCTGATGGTGACTGTACGGCTCCTCGGGCCCCCACAAGTCCCTCGACGTGTAACGGATGTTGCACCGCGACACCATGACGCCCTGGCCGACTTTGAAGTCGCCCACGTCCGCGACCGTGATCTGGTTCGACCCGGCGGTCGTCGTCGCGGTCGTCTGGAATTCCGAGCCGGACGCGCCCAAGTCCTGCACGTTCAGCCACCCGCCCGGGGCCGCCGACGCCGGTGCAGGGGCCTGGCCAAAGGCGTCGAACGACGCGAGCACCAGTGCCGACACGATCCCGAGTCGCGGCAGTGTCGAGGTCATGGATCCTCTTCTCCTCGTGCTCCGTGCGCCCAGTCCTCTGCGTCTCCGCCCAATCCAGTCGCCACGCCACGGCACTCACAATTGGCCGTCCCGGTTCCAGCGGACGCATGAGGACGGGCGCCGCGGGAAGTACGTCACGTGGCCATCGTAGTACTGAATGTTCAGGCCGTAAGAGTGTCTGAACTTGGGCATCTCGTCGATGAAGGCCATGTTGGCGGTATCCCACACAAAGGAGCACATGCCGCCGTAGTAGCCGTCACACAACTGCAAGGTCTCACTCGGCTTCTTGATCTCCGGCGTTCTGCACAGCCTGGCCCCGCCGATGATACCCAACGTGTCGTGAACATACCCCGAGGTTCGGGTCAACGAGTATCCGCCGTACACGGCCGACTTGGCCGATGTCTTCGTATCCGCCGGGCAATCCGGGCGCGCCGGGCTCTGTCCGTTGCCGACCCCCGGCTTTGAGAACAACTCCGGCACGTACTTGAACGCCCGGTCATACCAGATTGACGGGCGCGTACCGGAATCGTAGTGGGGCAACAGCCATTCGTCGCTCTCGTCGGCGTACATGGCAAAGACCGTCGCCATCTGGGTACACCTGCCCGAACACTCGATGCGCGTGGCCCGTTCGCGGGCCTGCTGGAGGGACGGCAGCAGCATGCTCGCGAGAATGGCGATGATGGCGATCACGACCAGGAGTTCGATCAACGTGAAGCGCGGCCTGGCCGCAACACGTCCCGAGACTGGCCGCAGATGGTCAAAGGGGCGCACCCTGCATGGCGGGGCGCACTTCCTGCCTGAGAAGACGAGTTGTTCGCGGGCACACATTGTCATCGCTGGTTCTCCCACGTTGAACAGGTTTGTTTCCACCGCCAATAACGCCATCATTCCCCGCGGATCAGTTCCCCGGCGCTTCCGACCTGGTACAGCGCGGCGCCGGTGGCGGTCCAGGCGGCAACAACACCGGCTCGGTCTGCTCGCGCGTGATGACCGTGCCGCCGGTAGCCGGGGCCGCCTGGCAGTTCACGAACAGGTTCCCGTCCGCTACGCACTCCTTCCACAACCCCTCGCGGGCTTCCTTCACCACGGCCGAACACCGCTCGAACGTGTTGCGCTGAATCAGGTTGCGCGCGACGCGCCCGACCGGGTCCGGCGTGAGCAGCAGTGCACTGGAACCCGCCTCGTCGAACCCGGAAATGGTATTGCCAAGCAGTTTGAACTGGCCGGCCACCTGGATCGCCTGCTTGACGCCCTGCGCGTCGCCGCGCGAGACGATGTTGTCGCGGAATAACGATGCCTCGCTGCCATACGAGTCGAGTCGCACCGGATCCGCACACCCGGCGATCGTGTTGCCGTGAATGCTCCAGTTCGCCGGGCCGGACGGGAAGACCTGGAACGCATCGCCCACCTTCATCTCGCGCGGTTCCTTCAGCTTGAACCGGAGCGTCTCCGGGTCAAACGCATCGATCACCGATGGCACGCCCGCCGGGCTGCCGCCCGTCCACGCCAGGTTCCAGCCGCGGTAGAGGTGCGAGTTCTTCCACTCCAGCGGCAGGCCGTTCTCGAGGAACGTGGTCGTATCGATCACCTCGGTCACCCGCGACCCGGCGCGCCGCGTCACGATCCCCTGCTGACAGTTGCGGACCAGGTTATCGTGCACCGTGACGTTCAGCGCCGGGTCCGCGATCAGGATCCCGGTCACGCGCGGGTCGACCGCACCACGCACGTAGACCTGGTTGTTCGCCACGATCGTGTTCGACGCACTGACCGTGATGCCGGTGCGCGACGCGGGTTTCTCGCCCGCGTACGTCAGGTCGATGATGTTGTTCGTGATCGTTACCGTGTTGGAGGGGAAGGAGGTGCGGACCGTGGTGCTCGACGCGGTGATGGCGTTGCCGTTGAAGTTGATGAACAGGTTGTTGGCAATCGTCACCTGCGATGAGCCATGATTGACCGCGATGCCGCCGGACTTGCCAATGCCCTCGAACACGTTGTCGGTGACAACGGCCTGGCCGCAACCGAGGTTGTGCAGGTCGTCGTAGCGGTGGCTCATGTCCCCGATCGTGAACGCGCCGGCGTTGCGCACGTAGTTGCCGACGAGTTTCAAAAAACGGGTCGGCATCTCGGCCGCGTGCCAGCCGGCGCCGTCGATGCGGCAGTACAGCACGCTGGTGTTCTCGCCGACATCGTTGTTGTTGAACGCGTTGGCAGCGCAGTCGGTCACCGAGCAGCGCAGGTACACGAGCGACTTCTGATACCGCGGCTGCTCATTCGCGCTCGTGCGCATGGTACCCGAGGAGTAGAACGCTTCGCTCGCCATGTGGCTGACGTGCACGTTCTCGATCCACAGGTTCTCGTTGCGCTCCATGCCCATGGCATTGCAGCCCTTGAGCGCGCAGGCCCAGAACCCGAATCCGCGCGACGTGGTGAACGACCCGGCGGCCTCGTCCATGCTGGTGTGCCCGATCATGCGGAAGTTCCGCACGGTCGCATTCAGGGTGTCGTAGACGTGGAAGACCGACCCGACGCCGTTGGTGATGTCCATGACCGTGTCGACACCGTTCACACCCTCCAGGCAGATGGCGTCGGTCCGGACATGCAGACTGCCAGACAGCCGATACCAGCCGGCGGGGAAGAACACGTTGCGCTTTTCCTTGATGCCCGCATTGATGGCTGCCTGCAGCGCCGCAGTGTCGTCGTGCCGGACCACCGCGTCCGTGGCCGCACGATTGGCAGCATCGCGCAGCGTCAGGATCTTGCCGTCGATCTTCTCGATGACGGTCGTAAGCTGGTCACGGGCCCCGAACGTGAGCATGTGCCCCGGCTCCAGGTCGCGCTTGTTGAACTTGACCTCGAGGCCGTTGCTGAGCGGCTGCCAGTCCCAGGTGATCGGAACCTTGACGCCCTGCCACTTGCCCTGATGGACAAGTGTGTCGCTCCAACGGAAGGTCAGCGGATCCTTGCCGTCGATCTCGAGGAGGTACACGAACCAGCTCCCGGTGCTGCCGTCGTAGCCGCGGAACTCGAGGGCGTCCTTCATCGGTTTGCAGGTGCTGTACGGCTCGGTCGGGCCCCAGATCAGTGGCGAGACGTAGCGGACGTTGCACCGCGACACGGTCACGCCCTGGCCCGGCTTGAAGTCACCGACGTCGGCCACGGTGATCTCCTTCGCATCGGCCGTCGTCGTTGCCGTGGTCTCGAACTTCGACCCTGACGCGCCAAAGTCCGCGACGCTGACCCACCCGTTCACCGCCGCCGGCGGCGGTGCGGGATCCTGCGCGAACGAGCCGGTGGACGCAAGCATAAGAGCCGACACGATCCCGAGTCGCGACGCCGTGAGTGTCATGGCCGTGCCCTTCCGATTTCCCCTGTCTGTTTCGGGAATCTAGACCCGCGCGCCAAGAGACGCAATCCCTTCCGCCCCGGAACACACGCCGCCGCCGCAGTTCGGCGCATACCGGTATGCCGCGGGATCGCAACCGCGGAGAAAAGCCCGCAGAACACGCAGAAGGTCGCAGAAGCCCCGGAACGGCTGGGCGCCCAGAGATGGCAACCCGAAGGGCGGGCCGCTTCGTAGAGAAGTCGGGGCAACACAGTAACGTGGCCCAGAAGGCCTCCCTGGCAGGACAAGGCATGACAGCTATTAGCCATGGCAACCCTGGCGGGCGGGCACCCGGTCGCGAGAATCCATCGGCCATCTGCCCGGCCACGTTATTGGCGCCCGGGGGCGCTAGAAATGAGGGTTCCTGAGAAGCCACAGCTTGAGAAACGGGCTGGCGAACACGAGTTTCTTGCCGCTGCTGTGGACAATCCTGTTGTCCTGCAGACGTTTGATGGCCTTCGTGATGGTTCCGGGGTTGTGGACGCCCGTCAACTCAAAAAAACGGTTCGAGTAGACCCCGACGCCGTCCAACGCGGCGATACCGTGCAGACACTTCTTCTGTATGGGTGTTGCCGAGTCTATGACCTGCTCGAAGTACTTGAACTCACGAGCAAAGATCAAGCTCAGGGCATTCTCTATGTCCGCCGACACGAGGGTTGCATCATTCTCTGTGGTCTCCCATAGGCAATTGCACAGCTCCTGTGAGTCGCCGGGATTGTCTGAGACCATATCCAACAGGGCATTGATGATGTCGACCGATGCCGTTCTGCCGCCCTGCTTGAATTTTCCGATCAGGAAAGGAACGAAGTCCTTGCGCTCAATCGTCCCCACCGGAACAGGTATTGCGGATTTGAAGAACGGGCTGTCAGGATCACGAAAGACCGAATCCATGTCGCTCCTGGAGCTCCCCGAATAGATGTAAACACAGTCGTGATGATTCTGAATTGAACTCCGGAGGATCGCCAGCAAGGTCTTGGCATTCGGAATCTTGAGCACATCCTGAAACTCATCAAAGAAAATGACCGGGCGCTTACCCGAAAAACCGGCCCGGGTGAACTCAAGCAACTCAACCAGGCTCTTGCCATCCGGTCTTGCGTCACCGGCCGGCGCCACGGAGAGGGTTGGTTCGCCGGTTGCCGGATTCACGCTGACCGTCGGGCGAAGGTGGGCCAACGCCTTGACCAATCGCTCGAATACGCCAGCGTGGAGAGAAACTTTGGAGAGCCCGTCGACAAGCCTGCCGCGCATATCGTCAATGTTCTTGACAAGCATGAAATCAACGTGCAGAAGAGTGATGTTCCGCAGCCGGGCACAGACTTCCAGCACCAGCGACGTCTTTCCGGTGCGCCGGTCTCCCTCGATATGGACGTTCTGCCTGCTCGTCACGTGCCTGGAGATACGAGTCGCCAGCCCAGGGCGAGGGCAGAAGTTCTCATCGGATACTGTCGAGCCATACTTGAAAGGGTTCATTTTGGCCTCCGCAACCACGGAGCAATCCTGTCGCATCGAACGTCGTTATGCCATATAGCATAGTGCTGATTAGCGTTATTACGAGTCGTTTCACGCCCCTGATCGGTTTTCCCCCGATGCGACCAGGGCGGGCGTTGCCCACAACCCAAAGCCAACCCGCGCCCCCGAACCATGCCCACGCCGCACGATTTCCCGAAGAATGTCCGATTCCTGCAATAGTTGTCCGATTTCCAGCATGGCGTGATTGGGCTGGACGGGTCTATAGTCTGTTGATAGAGAACTCGACTCGGCAAACGTCGGTGTCATCCGCGTGTTCCGGACAGAATACGAGTGGGATACCGGTAGTGCCAAACTCGGCATGAAAACGGAAGAACGGACTGGACGGAGAGACGAAGACTAGAGACAAAGATGGGGAGACGAAGATGGTCGACCGAAATCCGGGTCTTTGTCTCAGATCTTTGTCTCAGATCTTTGTCTCAGATCTTTGTCTCAGATCTTTGTCTCAGATCTTTGTCTCCGGTCTTTGTCTGCAAAGGAGCGACTCATGAAAGCGATCCGCACCGGTACAATTCCCGATCCGCGTCACATTGCGAACGGCTGGGAGATCCCAACCGAATCGTACAGCGATCAGCCGTACGTTGTGCGCACCGACGACGGCGCCTGGCTGTGCTGCGTCACCACGGGCGCGGGGTGCGAGGGCGCGCCGGGACAGCACGTGGTCACCCTGCGCAGCCTGGACCAAGGGCGCACGTGGAGCGCACCGGTCGACGTCGAGCCGGTCGACGGCCCGGAAGCGTCGTACGCCGTGATGCTCAAGGTCCCGTCCGGCCGCGTCTACGTCTTCTACAACCACAACACGGACCGCGTCCCGGAAGTCAAGCGCCACGACGGCAAGACGTCCTACAAGCGGGTCGATTCGCTCGGGCATTTCGTGTTCAAATACAGCGATAACCACGGTCAGAGCTGGTCGGCCGAACGCTACGACATCCCGATCCGCGTGTTCGCCTGCGACCGCGAGAACGTCTACGGCGGCAAGCTCTGCTTCTTCTGGAATGTCGGCAAACCCATCGTGCACGGCGGCGCGGCGTTCGTCTCGCTGCACAAGGTTGGAAAGATGGGCGAAGGCTTCTTCGCGCAGTCCGAGGGCGTGCTGCTGAAGAGCGACAATATCCTGACCGAGCGCGACCCCGCCAAGCTGCGCTGGGAAACGCTGCCGGACGGCGACATCGGGTTGCGCACGCCGCCGGGCGGCGGGCCGGTCAGCGAAGAACAGAGCTACTGCGTGCTGAGCGATGGCGCGTTCCATGTCGTCTACCGCTCGATCGACGGGTATCCGGTCGAGGCCTACAGCCGCGACGGCGGACACACCTGGACGGAACCGCGCTACCAGCGCTATGCCGACGGACGGCTGATGAAGCACCCGCGCGCGGCGAACTTCGCCTGGAACTGCAGCAATGGCAAGTTCCTGTACTGGTTCCACAACCACGGCGGCGTCTTCATCGGCAAGCATCCCAATGCCACGAACATCGCGTACGAAGACCGCAATCCCGTCTGGCTGTGCGGCGGCGAGGAAATCGACACACCCAAGGGCCGTGAGATCCGCTGGTCGCAGCCGGAAATCGTTGTCTACGACGATGACACGTACGTGCGCATGAGCTATCCGGACTTGGTCGAGGACGGCGGCAAACTGTACCTGACCGAGACGCAGAAGGATATTGCGCGCGTCCACGAGATCGAGCCCGCGCTCCTCGCCGGACTGTGGAACCAGTTCACCGCTGCGGAGGTCGCACAGACCGGACTGCGGCTCAACCTGCCCGCCGCGGGACAGGCCATGCCGCGCGAGACGGCGATGCCCGCACTGCCTGCGTTCCTCGAGCGCGACCACAAGCGTGCCGATTACGGGACCAAAGACCTGCGCCGTGGCTTCACAATCGACACGTGGCTCGAGTTCGCCGACCTGGCCCCGGGGCAGTCCGTGCTCGACACACGCGATGCGACCGGTCAGGGCCTGACCCTGCAGACCACAGCGCGCGGCACGGTCGAAGCCGTCCTCAACGACGGCCGCACCGAGAACCGCTGGGACTGCGATCCGGGCGTGCTGCGGCCCGGCAAGCGGCACCACCTCGTCGCCATCGTCGACGGCGGGCCGAAACTGATCCTGTTCGTCGTGGACGGAGTTCTCTGCGATGGCCGTGAGTCACGCCAGTTCGGCTGGGGACGGTTCAGCCCGAACCTGCGTCACGCCAACGGCGGCGGCACGGCGCGACTCGGCGGGGCGGTGCGCACGCTGCGCGTCTACGACCGCGCCCTGCGCGTGTCCGAAGCCATCGCCAACCACCGCGCCGGCGGCCCGGCGTGACCGGGACAGCCGGGCGCAGTGTTCAGTATTCAGCGTTGAGCGTCCGCCGCGACGGATTATCTCGGGGCGAAACTCGCGGCAGGGCTCTCAGACCGCCTGAAGGCGGGACTACGAACCTCTGACACAGGGCTGTTTCAAGATTCGTGACCGTCACGTGCGGCGAGTACCCCCGGCGTGTCCCCACGCCGGGGGGGCGGCCTGAGGACAGGCCGCCCCTGCTTGGTGTGCGCAGAGGCGTGGCCTTCCGAGACGCGGGGCCGGATCTTGAAACAGCCCTGCCTCTGACAACGCCGGGCTTGTAGTCCCGCGTTTACGCGGTCCGGGTGACGCGCCGCCTCGAGACTGGCAACGACCCCGAACGAACCAAGGACACCGGACGCGAATCTCACAGGACCGTACAGGGTTCAGGAAAGCCGCACCGCCCCACAGCACTCCCTTCCACCCGACACCCCGTCACCCGACACCTCATCGCGGAAAGGCCCCATCCCATGACCTCTCAAGAACGTGTTCTGACCGCTATCCGACGGCAGCCGGTCGACCGTGTCCCGGTGGTTGAATTCCTCATCGATCCGCGCGTGGCAGCCAAGGCCGTACCGGGGTGCCTGGACCCGGCCGACTGCATGGACAAGCTCGGCATGGACGCCGTCGCCTGCGGGGCGCGGTTCCAGCAGGTCGAGGCGCGCGGCCCGGAACACTGGGTCGATGAGTGGGGCGTGCTCTACCAGCGCGGCCCGGAAGCGCTCGATCACCCGGTCAAGGGCCCGATTGAGACCTGGGATGACCTGCGCCGGTACACGCCGCCCGACCCCCAGGCGCCGCACCGCCTCGGCGCACTGCCCGACCTGGTCCGGCGCTACAAGGGCCGCCGCGCCATCCTCTTCCACCAGCGCGCCGCGTTCATGTGGTCAGCCTACCTGCACGGCATCGAGAATATGCTCATGGACCTGCTCGCCGAGCCGGACTTCGCCAATGCCCTGATGGACATGGTCCTGGAGGCGAATATCGCCCTGGCACGGCGCGCCGTGCGCACCGGCGCCGACGTGATCGTGCTGGGCGACGATTATGCCGCGAACCAGGGCCCCATGATGAGCCCGGCCGTGTTCGACGCCATGCTCCAACCGCGCCTGAAGAAGATGGTCGACGTGATCCACGAGGAAGGCGCCCTGGCGGTCAAGCACAGCGACGGCAACCTGTACCCCATTCTCGAGTCCATCGCACGCTCCGGCGCAGACGGCCTGAACCCCATCGAACCGATCGCCAACATGGACCTCAAGACGACCAAAGCCCGGGTCGGCGACCGCATGGCCCTGATCGGCAACGTCGACTGCGGCCACCTGCTGCCGTTCGGCACGCCCGAACAGGTGCGCGCAGCGGTGCGCCAGTGCATGCGCGACGCCGCGCCCGGCGGCGGCTACCTGCTCTCCTCCAGCAACAGCATCCACTCGAGCTGCAAGCCCGAAAACCTCGTCGCCATGGTCCGGGCCGGCCTTGAGTTCGGCGCCGGACCGTGGTGAGGCCCACCCGCGCGGAATCCGCACGTCGCGCCGTAGCGGACCCTCTCAGAGCAGTTCCGGCAGACGCCGCAGCGCGTCCGCAACCGGCAGTGCCGTGATCGCGTCGAGGTGCAGCGGGTGATCGCCACCGTAGAAGACGTATCCCTTGGCCATCGGGTAGTCGGCAAGGAAGGTGCGTAAACCGCGCAGGTCGTGCCCGGTCAGGCGCCGCTTGCATTTCACCTCGACGGCGACGACCCCGCGGGTGCCATAGAGGACGAAATCCACCTCCATGCCGCCGGGAGTTCGCCAGTAGTACAGGTCATACCCCAGGCCGAAGTTCTGATTCGTGGCCCGGAGTTCTTGGAGCACCAGGCTCTCCAGGGCCGCGCCCTCAATCGGCCCCGGATCATCCAGCGGCCCGCACGGACGCGCCGCCCGATATACGCCCACATCAAAGAAATAGAACTTGGGATGAGCGATCACCCGCCTTTGGGCCCGCTTCTCAAACACGGGAAGACGCACGCCCAGCAACAGATCATCGAGGATCCCGAAGTAGTTCTCGGCCACCCGACGGTGAACGGCACACTCGCGGGCAACCTCACACATGTTCAGCACTTGGCCCTGAGAGAAACTGGCAGCCTCGAGAAACCGGGCGAATGCCCCGGCCTGCCGTGTCAGACCTTCCGCGATAACCTCCTCGCGGAGGTACGTTTCCACATAGGTCACAAGGTAGCGTCCGGGATCCGCCGTCTTGGCCGTGTCGTACAGCGTGGGAAGCATGCCGTACCGGAGTGCTTTCTCCAAGGAGAAATCGGCCCCAAGCTCGGCCGCCGTCAGCGGAAAGAACTGCTCGGTCAGGGCACGGCCCGCGAGCAGGTTCCCCCCCCCCCACGAAGCAGCTTCCTCGGGCTGCTACCAGTAAGCACGAACCGCAGACCACGGGCCTCGATGAGTCGGTGAACCTCATCGAGCAGGTCGGGAACACGCTGAATCTCGTCAATGATGACCGGTTCGGTGCCGGCGGCCGGAATGCGCGCGCTGAGGCGCTGCGGGTCGGCCAGCAGTTCCGTCGCGGTTCTGGCTTCAAGCAGGTCGACGTACACCGCAGCGGGAAATGTGTGCCGGAGCCAGAACGTCTTCCCAGTCCCGCGCGGCCCGAAGAGGAAGAAGCTGGATCCTGAGTCTATTTTCTTTGTTCTGTGGTACACAACTCCATTTTAGTGCAATAAATGTCCTTTGAAATGTCATAATACATAACTTTGGACGGAACAACCGCCGAGCACTGGTCGCCGTATTCGGTCGACCGGGGCCACATTCTCTCGTCCGGCGTCGTTTCCGTTTCAGCGTCGCCCGGTCATCCTCGATCCGGCAATCGTCTCACATGATCGTCGTCGCAATCGTCTGTCGCTTTTCCATTCACGGCGGTTCTCGATCGAGTGACGATGGCGACGACGATTGCGAGCACGACGATCGACTTGTGCTCATGCATCGCCCCTTTCTTGTTGTCCGCCACTTGACATTATCCCACCCCTGTGGTATATATGATATATCAGACATAGCAAAGACGGGAAGCACCGATGCTCACACGTACGGAACAGTGCGCGAACCAGTTGCGGGGTAACATCCTGCAGGGGCGCTTTGCGCCGGGCGAGGTCCTGTCGCAGCGGCAACTGGCCCGGGAGCTCGGCTGCAGCCCCATTGTGGTCCGCGAGTCCCTTCGCATGCTCGAGAACCAGGGCCTGGTGGAGAACGTTCCCAAGTGGGGCACGCGCATTGTGCCGTTCGACGTCGACCGACTCAAAGGGCTGTTCCTGGTGCGCGAAGCCCTCGAGGGCATGGCGGCGCGACTGGTGTGCTCGCGCCGCGCGGCGGTGGACTTCGCGCCCCTGCTCACTCAAGCCCAGGCACTGGACCGACTCTTTGCCAAGCCGCCCGCGGATGCCGGCCAGTTGGCGACGGAACACTACGTTTTCCATTCGGCCATCGACGGTCTCTGCGGGTGCACCGAACTGGTGGAGACTCTCGCGCGCGTCAATCTGCAGCAGTTGTTTCTGGCCTCGACCCAGTTGGTGGACTTCGCGCGGGTCCGGCAACCGTCCCGGTGGCACCTGCAACTGGTTCAGGCACTGGCCGGCTCCGACCCGGAGGCAGCCGAGCGTGCCATGCGCGAGCACGTGCGCAAGGGGCTGGAGGATATTGCGGTCGCCGCTCCGCCGCCCCCCGTGGCTGGCCGATCGGGGACGACCACTTCCCCGACACGCCGCCAAGCGCTAACACCGTTGGTCGAGGCGGGTTCATAGTGAAACGCGACTGACGAACAGGAAATCGCGGTCGCAATCGTCTTCGCAATCGCCCGTCGATCCGGAGTTTGCCAGGTTGCGGACATCGGGAAACGATGGCAACGAGGATTGCGAGAAGCGATTGGCCCAGAAGGAGACGCCCCATGTCATTCCACCCACAACGCAGCGAGACTTGCGTGAAGCGAGGGCACGGTCTCTCGAGTCCGGGTTTCACACTCATCGAGTTACTGGTCGTCATCGCGATCATCGCGATCCTGGCGTCGCTGCTGCTCCCGTCGCTGCAGAAGGCCAAGGAGAAGGCACAGCAGGTCCAGTGCCTGGGCAATCTCAAGCAGCTCGGGGTCGCCACCAACCTGTACGTTGGCGACAACGAGGAGACCCTGCCCGCCATGCAAACCAGTGGCTTCATGTGGTATACGCTCCTGGACATCTACTCGGGCAAGGACCGCGGCGTCCGCACCTGTCCGACGCTGAACGGCGGCGGTGCGTCCGACTACGGCTGGAACTACTCGGGGTATGCGGTCAATTCGGACTGGGGCTTGGGCTTCATCGTCCCGGGCGGCGCCGCACCGAATGACCCGCGCGGCGGCTGCGCCCGGCTTCGCGAAATCGCCGACTACGACAACATGCTCATGCTCGCCGACCGGCGCACCATGCACCCGGCCGGCGACACCGGCGACTGGCCCTGCATCGGCCCCGGCAGTTGGGACCTGGGCTACACGCCGCTGCACGCCTACGGGTGCAACTTCCTTTACGTTGACGGGCACGTGAAGTGGGTCCACCGCGGCCAGTTCATGGCCCCGATGAAGTCGTCCTGGACCCGCGGCCGGGATTGAACGCCGCCCGAACGGGTGCCACGGCTGTGCGTCGTGGGTGAGGGAGGTCAATCCGAATGCCACCCAACCAGGCCAGTGAGCGGCACGGCCCAGGCTCGTAGTTCCGCCTTTAGGCGGTCCCCGTCTTGTTTCGTGGCCACGCGGAATCCGGACCGCCTGAAGGCGGGACTACGAGCATGGGGGCGCCACGATGCCGTGCGGCTTGAGGTTGGGTGTCCATCCACAGCGCCGCGTTTCGCGTGCCTAAGCCTAAACCTACGAGGAAAGGACATCGCCATGCACCTCAGCCTCGCCTGCCTGTCGACCCTCGCCGTGCTGTCCGCGTCTCTGGCATTTGCGCAGTCCGCACCGCCGCTCATCGATCTGCCCTTGGCGGGCAGCCTGGCGAACCGCGGCTCGCTCGGCGGCGACGCGACCCTGGCGGTGTATGCGCCCGGCGAGGCGGCCGTGTTCGACGACGGGGCGTTGGGCGAGTGCCTCGACTTCACCCAGGCATCCCGGCACGGCGGCGTGTTCGGCCAGGACACCACCCCGGCCGGCAGCGCGGTGGTCTTCCCCGGCGACAAACTCGCCGGCCTGGAGACGTTTACGATCATGCTCTGGGCGCGCCAGAACCCGACCGCGGACGGCGTCAGTGCGCGCCTGGGCATGACCGAGTCCGGATGGGACTGGACACCCGCGGTCAACGGCCTCAGCATCAGCTTCGGCTCCGGCCAGGACAAAGCGGGGCACACCTTCAAGTACAAGGCGATGGAGCGGGCCAAGTTCCCGCCGCTCACGGACTGGCGGTTCAACGCGGTCGTGGTTGACAAGGACACCGTGCGCGGCTACCTCGGCGGGCTGGGACTGCCCCCGGTCCTGCTCGGCGAACAACCGCGCACCGGCCCCCGCCCTCAGGCGTGGGGCAACCTGGTCATCGGCAATCTCCTGACGATTCGTCCGTTCAACGGCTGGCTCGCGCACTTCCGCCTGTACGACCGCGCCCTGTCCGGCGACGAGATCGCCGCGGCGGCCGCCGCCGACCTGACGGCGGCCACCACGGCACGCCCCCGCTTCCCGCAACCCCGACCCGACCCGGCACGACCGCTGGTCTTCAAGCGCTCCAGCATCCCGTTCTCCACGCGCTGGCAACGCCCGGACGCTCTGCCCGTCATGCAGTCGTTCCACGCCACCGACTGCCTGTGGGTCTACGGCACGAAAAAGGAGTACGCCGCCGCCATCCAGGCCGCGGGCCTCCGTTACCAGGGCACGCTGAACGGCCTGCAAGGCACGGACAAAGCGACCCCGGACAAGCCCGCCGCGGGCGATCCGTCCGGGCGTCACGAAGACTTGGACGGGAACAAGAACATGCCGTCCTGGATGGTGACGTTCAAGCCCCCGCACTACACCGGCTGCTGCAACCACCCCGCGTTCCGGGACCTGTTCTTCACTGCAGCCAAGGCCCACGTGGACATAGGCGTGGACATGCTCCATGTCGACGATGCGGCCATGAACGCGAGCTGGGTCAGGTATGGTGGCGTCTGCTTCTGCGAGCATTGCCGGGCCGGGTTCAGGGACTACCTGCGCAAGGCCCACACCCCGGAGGAATTGAAGGCGCTCGGGATCGACGCCATCGACAGCTTCGACTACCGCCAGCACCTGAAGGACCACGGCGTCCCGGATGCCGCCGCGTACCGCAAGCAGTTCAAGACACTGCCGCTCACACCCGACTTCATCGCGTTCCAGATCGAGAGCACGCGCACCTTCTACCGTGACTTCCGCGCCAAGCTCAACGAATGGTCGCCGCAGAAGTACATCGCAATCTCGGTAAACGACTGCATCCCCATGCCTGCCGCGGACGGCTCCCATGTCCACTCCGACCTGGTGGACTTCTACCACGGCGAGGTCTACGACCGCACCTTCGCGGCCAGCCTGGCGGGCAACAAGACCGCCGACGCGCTCGGACTGCAGTTCGTTTCGACACCCGTGCTCCAGGGCACGGCTGACGGCGCCCGAACCCTCGCACTGTCGTACGCGCTCGGACAACTCCATCTCGTGCCGTGGGACATCTACATGGGTTCGGACGAGACCGGCAGCGTGCCCCGCTACTTCGGCACCCGCGAGGAGTTCGGCGCGCTGTACGACCTGATCCACGAACACCCGGAATTGTTCGACACGTACCAGAGCGTTGCGGAGATCGCGGTCTTGGTGAATGCCGACGTGGAAACGTCGGCCCGCGTTACCCGCTTCTGCGAAAACCTCGCCGCGCGGCAGATCCCCTTCCACCTCGTCGTGGCCGCCACGAAGCAGGCGCGCATCCCGCTGCGCGATGCGGACCTGCGCACGGTCAAGGCACTCGTCACGCTCAGCCCGGTCGAGACGCTGGCGCCCGACGACCGCGCCTGCCTGGACCGCGTCGCGGCCGAGAACCGCTTCCGCCTCGTCCGGGCCGACGCCGACCTGGACCGGTTCCTCGCCACGCGCGACATGGATCTGCTGCAGTTCGAAGGCCCCGCCAAGGTGTACCTCTTCCCGCGCGCCGCGCCCGACGGCTCAGTCATCATCCACGTCGTCAACTGGAACAGCACGCCGGATCTGAAACAGCCCGAGGCGTACACCCACGTCACCGTCGCTCTGAAACACCCGCAGCGCTGGGGAGTCATCGGCAAAGCCACCTACTGGCAGCCGGGCGAAGCACCGACCGACCTGGCCCCCGAACCGCACGCCGACTCCGTGCGCCTCACGCTGCCGCGCCTGGCCACCTGGGGCATCGTGGCCCTGCCACCGCCCGCAAACGCACCAACGCAACCGTGATGCACCCGCCCGTGCGTCGGGAAGGAACGCCCCCAATGCGACCAAGGTTCTTGGCAACGTCACCCTGTGGAGCGCGGTGGCAAGTCCGCCACGGGCGGCGCGACACCGCTTTGGCTGAGGCGCATTGCCCGCGCGACGAAACTCCAGCCAAAGCGGCGTCCCCGGGCGCTGACTCGCCCTCTGCCGCCGCACTCCACATGCCGCCGTCGATGGCCACGATTCGCCGCGATGCCGACGCGTTTGCCAAGTGCGACGGACACGCAGCACCGAAAAACCTTGGTAGCATTGGACATTCCCCCCCCCTCGACACCCGACACGCGACACCCAGAGGACAGCGTCGCGGCCACCATCACAAGACTGACCGGGAAACGCGAGTTTGGAATCCCGGAGAACTATCAAAGGAGTGTTAAGCCACGTGCGCACGATGCTGTTCTTCGATGACTGGTGCCTGGAATCATATCGGAATGTCGTCCGAAGACTCGGGAGACCACAGTGGGTCCCAGAGGCGACACTGACGGACGGGCTCACGTGCGGGATCTACAACTTCCCGCTGGTCTTCAGGGACGGGGCCGCATGGAAGGGATTGTACCAGGGGATTGTGGAGAATGAGAAGCCCGTTCTGCTGCTGGCGGAGAGCGACGACGGCATCCATTGGCGCAAGCCTGATCTGTCCCACCTGCCCACCGTCAATCCCCGCCGCGCGCCAAATGAAGTTTTCCACCGGGGCAACGACTACGACCGGGCCCCGGCCTATTTCGATCCCCGGGAAAAGGACCCGCAGCGCCGCATCAAGGCCATCACTGTGTTCCGCGATGGGAAGACGTTCACAGAGGGGCTCGGCGTCTCGGCGGACGGGATCCATTGGGAGTTCGAGCCATTCGACCGCGGCGGCGGGCACACGGACAGCCCGTACTGCATCTTCTACAACAGGAAGGCACGCAAGTACGTGGTGGTGACGCGCCCGGGACCGACCAACCGCCGGATCGCCTTCACCGAGACCGCCGACTTCCGTTCCTTCTCCGAGCTCCGCGTCGTGCTGCATCCCGACCCGCTCGACGAACCGCTCGTCCAGTTCTACGGCATGCCGGTGTTCGAGTACGAGGACATGTACGTCGGGCTGCTGTGGCTTCTGCACTGTGATCCGGGCGAGATCGGGTTTGTGAAGCGC
This sequence comes from Lentisphaerae bacterium RIFOXYA12_64_32, assembly GCA_001803235.1. GTDB lineage: Bacteria > Verrucomicrobiota > Lentisphaeria > Oligosphaerales > YB12-FULL-65-16 > YB12-FULL-65-16. The sequence continues at coordinate 25,317 of MHBL01000023.1, read as the reverse complement.
CTCGGGGTGATCGACGCCCAGCTTGCCTACAGCTACGACGGCACGGCGTTCAACCGCACATTCCGGGAACCCTTCGTCACGCGCAACCCGCGCGGTGAGCATGGCGGCGGGTGCGTGTACCCGAGTTCCATGCTCGTCGACGACGAGCACAGGATCCGCATCTATTCCGGCGGCTCGTACGGGGAGCACTACCTGGACCTGGACAAGGAGGATGCCGCGCTCATGCTCCATACTCTGCGCCTCGATGGTTTCATGTACCTGGAGTGCCCGAATCACATCGGCACCCTGATGACACGTTGCATCCGGTTGCGTTCCTCGGAGCTGCGGTTGAACGTCAGGGCTCCATTCGGAACCGTGCGGGTGCAGTTGTCCGACGAAAAGGGGATTCCCTTGCCCGGATTCTCATATGCCGAGTGCGTCCCCTTCCGCGGTGATGAGCTGTGGCACGTTCCCCGCTGGATCCCGAAGCAGACCTCCGCCGCGCTCCCGCAGGAGAGGGCGCGTGTGGAGGTGGAACTCACGAACGCCGAGATCTACGCGATACGCGGCGATTTCGTCTTCCACTGGCAGTGAACGGCCGGATTCTTTTCCGCAACCCAAAGACACAAGCGAGGCAAGATCAATGATGTCGAATCAACCCGTGAAGAACCCATCAAGTCTCGAACGGGAGCTCAGACGCACAAACCCCGACTACATCGTTCATGTGCCGGGCAGCCTCGACGGCAGTACTGGCGACGGCGGCAATGAGCATTTCCTCGTCTTTGACGGGCCCGATGGCTCGCTCATGGCGGTCTGGACCCAGAGCACCTTTGAAGGGCAGCCGGATCACCGCATCGTCTTTTCCCGCAGTACCACCGAGGGACTCACCTGGTCGCGTCCGCGCACGATCGCCGGCCCCGGAAAAGATCTGGATCCGAAAACGGGGAAGGGCATGACGAGCTGGGGTTTTCCCCTCGTTTCACAAAGCGGCCGTATTTATGTGCTTTACAACAAGCAGATTGGCCTGGTCGATGTCCTTCATCAATTCACCGGCGTGATGGCAGGGAAATACAGCGATGACATGGGTGAGAACTGGTCGGCTGAAGAGACTGTTCCGATGCCGAAAAGCGTCTGGGACGATCCCGACCCCAGCATGCCGGCCAACTGGATCGTCTGGCAAAAGCCGGAACGCCTTTCCGAGGGCAAGTATTACGTTGGGTTCACCCGTTGGCTGTCCACCAAGGTGCGCCACGAGCCGCCGAAAGGTCATTATTGGGCATGGGAGTCGGTGGTCGAATTCATGCGGTTTGAAAACACGGACGAAAACCCACCGGTGCGCGATCTGAAGGTCCGCTATTTCGCCGAGAACGAAGCGGCCCTGCGTGTCGCGTTCCCCGGCAACAGCGCCATGAGCGTCGCGCAAGAACCGTCCCTGGTGAAGCTTCCGGACGGCCGACTGTTCTGCGCCATGCGCACCTTCACCGGCCACCCCTACTATTCGGTCTCGCCCGACGCCGGCCAGTCATGGTCCACGCCTGAAGTGCTTCGCTACCAGGACGACAGCGTGTCCATGCTCCATCCGATCAGCCCATCGCCAATCTACGAGGCGGAGGACGGTGTCTACACGCTCTTCATTCACAATCACAACGGCAATTTCGGGCCGTGGGTCGGCGGCGACACACAGAAACCGGGCGATTCACTCTGGCATAGGCGCCCCCTCTGGATCTTGCGGGGAACCTATCAGCCGGCAGCCAAGCAGCCCTTGTGGTTCTCACCGCCGCGATTCCTTATGGACAACGACGGTGTGGCGCTCGGCTACGGAAAGGGGCGCACCGATCTCGCCTTGTATGCGAGCCTGACCCGACGCAATGGCCACGCCGTCCTATGGTATCCAGACCGGAAGTTCTTCCTGCTGGGGAAAAAGCTCTTGCCTTTCCTTGATTAGCAGGAATTTGGACATACCGCTCGTCTCGCAATGGTTCTTGGTCCTCGACAAGGCAGGGCAATTCGATTCTCCACCACAGAGTTCACAGAGAGCACAGAGACTAACGTATTGATTGAAAGCGTATTGGATGACATGGTGTTTTTCTACCGCGATCCTCTGTGACCTCTGTGCTCTCTGTGGTGAACCGTGATTGTTTGGCGAAGAATCGAGTAGCCCTGCTCGACAAGGTTCGTGGCAAAATAGTCCCAAGGCAATAGCCGCGACCGACATTGGAATCCATGTCTACCCGCAGCATCATCATCGGTGTTCTTGGCGTCGTCTTCATCAGCGCCTTCTGCTACTTCTTCGACGGCGTGATCGGGCAGGGGCTGTTCATCTCGTCGCTGATGCCGGTGGCGGTCTACGGGACGCTGATTCTCTTCCTGCTGACGCTCTACCCACTGCTCTGCCGGTTCGGGAAAGGCGTGTGCCTGTCGGGACGCGAGCTGGCCGTGATCGTCTGCCTCATCCTGCTCGCGTGCGGGATTCCCGGGCGCGGGCTGGTGCAGTACCTGCCCCCGGCTGCCATGTTCCCGCACCACGACAATCGAGTGCGGCCGGGTTGGGCCAGCGAGGACGTGCTGGCCATCGCCCCGCCCCAGATGCTCGCCGACATCAAAGGCAACGAGGACCGGGCGCTGGACGGTTACCTGACCGGGCTGTCGGTCGGCGACCGCCGCATCTCCCCGCTGGACGTGCCATGGTCCGCGTGGGGCCGCACGTTGGTCTTCTGGGTCCCCATCATGCTCACCGCCACCCTGGCCCTGCTCGGACTGGCCGCCGTGTTCCACAAGCAATGGGTGCATCACGAGCAACTGCCCTACCCCATCACGACCTTTACCCAGGCACTGCTGCCGGACGAAAACGGACGGCTGGCATTCCTCGGCAACCGGTTGTTCTGGATCGGGTTCCTGCTGGTATTCGGGATTCAGTTCAACAACTACCTCCTGAAATGGCTCCCGGACTTCCTGATTCCCATCAAGACCTCGTTTGACTTCTCGGCATTCGCCAGCCTGGCGCCGGCGCTCACCAAGGGCAACGGCATGACCCTGTTCCAGCCCTGCATCATCTTCCCGGTCCTGGGCCTAGCCTATTTCCTGTCCGCCGATGTCTCCTTCACGATGACGGTGACTCCGTTTGCCTTTGCGCTGATCTATGGCCTGTTCGAAATGCACGGCGTCGCGTTCGGGGGCACCCGGATGCTCGGCCCGAACATCCAGCAGTCCATCTTCGCGGGCGGCTATTTCGCCATCGTGCTGATGGTCATGTACACCGGACGCCACTACTACGTCAATGTCCTGCGCAGCAGCCTGGCGCTCAGGCCCCGGGAGGGAACCGATTCCTATGCCGTCTGGGGGATGCGCGCGTTCCTGGCCTGCACGCTACTGTTTATCATCCAGCTTGTGGTCGCCGGACTGGACTGGCAACTGGCGATCGTCTACACGTTCCTCGCGTTCATGGTCCACGTCGTGGTCAGCCGCCTGATTGCGGAGACCGGCTGTTTCATGGTCGGCACCTATGTCTATCCTTGTGTCATGATCTGGGCCTTCTGCGGCACCACGGCGCTCGGGCCCCAATCGCTGTTGATCATGTTCCTGGTCTCCACGATCCTGGTGAGTGGGCCAGGTTGGGCGCCCATGCCCTTTTTTGTGCAGGCACTGAAACTCGGCGACCTGTACCAGGTGGACCTGAAACGCCTGCTGAAATGGGGCGCGATGCTGGTCGTGCTCTCGCTCCTGATCGCCCTGCCCTGCACGATCTACTGGCAGTACCAGTGCGGCGCGCCCACCACCGGTTCGCCCACCACCAGTTGGACCCGCCGCACCGCGTCGTTTCCATTTGAGAACATGGTCGAGATCAAACAGCGGCTGCGCGCCCAGGGCCTGCTCGAGACCGCCGAATCCCTGCACGGCTGGTCACGCTTCGCCCATCTCGCGCCGGACGGCAAACAGGTTTCGGCCTTCCTCATTGCCATGACGGTGGCGCTCATCTTCAGTCTGGCCCGGCTGCGGTTCGCGTGGTGGCCACTGCACCCCATGGCGTTTGTGTTTCTCGGCGGGTTCCCGGCCTACTATCTGTGGTTCTCATTCATGCTGGCCTGGCTCACCAAGCTGGCGGTCACCAAGTACGGCGGCGCGAAACTGTACGAGCAATTGAAACCGCTCATGATCGGATTCATCGCCGGCGGCGTCCTGGGCGGACTCCTGCCCATGCTGGTCGGGTCCGCGTACTACTTCACCGTCGGACATCCGCCATGACGGTCGACCGAGTTATTCATCACGAAGGACCAGGCGCGGCCCGGGGCCGTAACCCCGTCAAAGGCCGCCGGGGAAACCCTCGGCCGGGGGATCGACCAGCGGGTCGATGGCCATTGTCGCCTGGCGTGGCGGCGCGGCGAGGGAAAGACAACGCGGTTTTGTCGAGTTAATCGAGAGAATCGACAGAATCGATGGAATCGCCTGTCGACTCCCTCGACTCCCTCGACTCCCTCGATTCCCTCGATTCACTCGATTCACTCGATTCACTCGATTCACTCGATTCACTCGACCTTCCGGGTCCCATTACACTTCGGGTAAGCCGAGCACCCCCAGAACTCCTGGCCCGCGTTTCTGCCCGCCTTCGCCTTGCGCCGGCGCATCGGCGCGCCGCAATCGGGACACACGGGCGCCTCTTCTTGCTTCGACATCACGTCGTGCCGGATCGCCGTGAGCTTTTCGCGAAACCCGCCTTCCTCTTGAAAAGCTTCGCCCTGGCTCTCCATCTGGTGGTTGAGCATGTTGATCACCCGGGCAAGCAGGATCAGCAGGACGTTTGCCACGACCACGTCGTCCGGAGAGTCCAGCCAGGTGGCAAACTTCTTCTTCTGCGCCAGGATATGCGCGCAGGCATCGTGCACCACGTCATCGCCGTAGTCCGGGGTGTCCAAGCGCACCTCGTACACCGCCCGTGCTTCGGGCGAATTCTTCTCCCATGGTACGAGGTCTTGGTTGAGAAGCCAGTTGATGTAGTCGCCGGCCAGTTCCGCCAGACTCGCCCGCGCCACGTCAGTGAGCTTCATCTCGGTTTCCCTGGAGGTCCTGTGGCGGGCGGAACCTTCGGCGTTGTTTGCACACCCCGAACGGGCCGCCTGCGTCATCTGGTCAAATTGCCGCCCGCAAGGATCGTTGGTGCGGTTCAGGAACCGCCGGCAAAACCGCTGGGTGCCAAGTTGCGCAATGTTCGCCATGACCCACGAATCCAACTTGAAATACCCGCATGTACCGCCAAACATGAGAAGCCTTCCTTTTTTCGAGAGAATCGAGACTCGATTCGCTCGAGTTACTCGATTCCCTCGACCCGCCGGGTCCCATTGCATTTCACGCACACCGCTTACGGTACATATCCAATTGCGGCGCAAATAGATGTGTATCAATTTCGAGACGTGCGCCCGCGAACCAGACCCGCCACGCCGCATCACGCTTCCGTTTCGAACCCGTTGGGGCCGAACAGACCCTGCAGGGATGGCAGGCAGGCCAACGGCCCGGCGTCGGCGCGGATGTGCCAGCCCAAGCCCAGTTGCTGGCGCGCCCACTCGCCGAACTCGAGAATGGCGTTGATGTCCCAGTGCGCCAGGCCGTTGTCGCTGTGCCGGTCCAGATGCGCCGGGTCCCAGCAGAGGCCGGGTGTGACGCCGTGCAGGTCAAGGTGTCCCGATGGTGCGGCGGCAGCCAGACGGCGGATCAGGCGCCGTGCGGCCGACTGCACCTGACTGCTGTGCCAGCAGACGTGCGGAGTCCGCTCGCCGCGAACGTAGGCCAGCGCGCTCGGGACTCGCCGGCAGGTCGACGCCCACTCGACCGCTGCGAAGTCCGCAACCAGGGACAGCGCCGCCGCGCCGGACGCAGGCGGCACCGGCGAGTCCAGGTCCACGACCACGGGACCCGGCGCGTCCCAGGCCGGGGCCGCGCCCGGCGGCCGCCAGGCCACATACCAGGAGAACCGGTAGTCGCGCGCCTCGGGTGCGAACTCCGCGCAGCACATCAGCGGTTCGCGGAGCAGGTGCAGGCCGTCTTTCTCGAGGCTCACCTTGTAGCTGCCCTGTTCCGGCCCCTGCCCCAAACCGTGCTCCCAGCGCCACACGTCGCTGCCGGTGCCGATCTCAACGGCTGTGCCGTCCTCGCGCTCGAAGACCAACGCCAGCGGTGCGCGGTGCCAGTGCGCGATCATCAACGGCTGCTCGCCAGGCGCCGGGATGTCGCGCCACTCCGGTTGCACGCCCTCAGCCCAATGCGCGGCCGGCGGGACCGAGTAGAACCGCATCCAGCGGCCGGGCAGAATGAGCGAACCGATGCCGAAGTGCCGCCGCACCGTAGCCCCTTTCGGCCACGCGATGTCCAGCGTCACCCGGACATGGTTCGCCGCGTAGCGCGCCCCCTGCCGGAACCGGACGTTCGCGCCGAACGGGAAGTAGCCTTCGCTGAGAACCACAGCGACTCCGCCCTTGCGGCTGGCGCGCCACTTCTCGACTACACCGGACCCGTCGTCCACGTCGTCGACGTAGAAGCGACACTGCTGCAGAACGGCCTGGCCGCCGATCGACAGCGACTCGGGCCCGGCCAGCCGCTCCGCCAGATGCGTGGCGGCCCACGTGCCGTCAGGGTGGGCGATGCGGATCTCTTCGCGGTTGTTTTCCAGCATAGTGTGTGTGCCAAAGGTTCGGGGTTCAAACGGACAGAACGGACCCAACAGACGAAACGGACGGGGCAGACTCGCCCGACCGGCCAGCCGCCTCCCTCACCGACTCTCGAACAGCTCCTCAAACTTCTTCCGCTGCAACGGCTTTGGTGGTACGGCGGCGAACCCGAGCGGCGTCAGCGCGACCACGTCCCACTCGGGGCCGAGCCCGAGCTTGCCGTGCAGTTTCTTCTGATCGAACGCGCAGACCCAGCACGTGCCCAACCCCTCCGCGGCGGCGGCCAGAACCAGGTGCTCCATGGCGATGGACACATCGATGACGTGCGCGCTGGTGCCGTCGAACCGCTTCCAGGCGCTGCCCGGGTGCCCGAGCGCGACCACGGTCAACGGCGCCTCGGCCAGCCACGGCTTGCCGTAGCACTCGCAGACCAACGCCTTGGCGGCTGGCGACTCGACGAACAGGAACTTGAACGGCTGCAGGTTGCAGGCGGTGGGCGCAAGCTGGACCGCCTCGCGGATGCGGTCCAATTTGTCCGTCGGGACCGGGTCCGGTCGGTAGCCTCGAATGCTGCGGCGTGTTCGGAGCACTTCGTAAAAATCCATCACGTGGTCTCCGGGTGTTGAGAGATGAGGCGTCAGGGGAAGGGAGTTCCGTCGGGATCATCGGGATCTTCGAAGGCATCGGGATCATCACGTTTCCTGAAACCCGAACACTGAGACCTCCCTTCACGCTTCTTCCGCCACGCAACCGAACAACGAGTTGGCGGTGGTGCGGGTGATGACGACGTCGACCAGGTCGCCGGGCTGCATGCCGTCGGTACGCGGGAAAATGCAGACCTTGTTCGTGTCGGAGCGGCCGGTCCAACGCGTCGAGTTCCGCTTGCTCTCACCTTCGACCAGGACGCGTACCGTGCGGCCCTGGTAGCGCGTGTTCGCGGACTCCGCACGCGCGACCAGGTCGGCCAGCAGAATCTGGTTCCGTTCCTCCTTGACCGACTGCGGCACATCGTCCGGAAGCTTTTCCGCGGCTTTCGTGCCCGGCCGCGGCGAGTACTTGAAAATGTACGCCATGTCGAAGCCCGCCTCGTTCATCGCCTGGCGTGTGGCGGCGAACTCCACATCCGTCTCCGTGGGGAAACCGACGATGATGTCGGTCGAAAATCCGACCTCCGGCAAACGCTCGCGCAGATGCCGAATGCGCGCCAGGTACTCCTTGGCCGTCGTGCCGCGGTGCATGAGTTCCAGGATCCGGTCCGCGCCGGACTGCAGCGGAATGTGGAACGCCTTGCAGACCTTCGGCAGCTCGCAGACGGCATCGAGGAAGGCCTGGTTCATGAACTTCGGGTGCGGCGACGTGAACCGAATCCGTTCCACGCCCGGCACGTCGTTCACCGCCCGCAGGAGGTCGGCGAACGGCGACGCATCCGGCGAATAAGTGCCGTCCCGCCGCGCCTCTGCGATCCCGTACGCGGTGATGTTCTGACCGAGGAGGAAGATCTCCTTCGTGCCCTGCCCCGCCAACTGGCGCACTTCGCGCACCACATCTTCCGGCAGCCGACTGCGCTCACGGCCGCGGACCTGCGGCACGACGCAATACGAGCAGAACTGGTTGCAGCCGCGCATCACGGAGACGAAGGCCGAGACCGCGCCGGGCCGATGCCCAGAGAGGGCTTCCGTGTCGTCCGCGCCGGTCTCGGTCGCCACGCGGCGCGACCGCTCGCGTGCGATCTCCGCCACAATCCCCGGCACGGTGTGAAGCTGGTCCGTCCCGACGACGAAGTCCAGGTGCGCAAACCGTTCGAGCAGCGCCGCACCGTGCTCCTGCGCCATGCAGCCGATCACGCCGATGATCACCTCCGGCCGCTGACGGCGAAGACGCTTGGTCAGCCCGACCTTGCCGAACACCTTGCGCTCCGCCTGGTCACGAACGCTGCAGGTATTGAAAATCAGGATGTCGGCGGTCTCTTCGCCCGGCGCAAGTGTGTAGCCGTGTTCCTCCAGCAGACAGCCGAGCGCTTCAGAGTCGCGCTCGTTCATCTGGCAGCCGTAGGTTCGAATGTGAAACGTCTTGAGCATGCCGTGACCGCTGACCTTTCGACGGGGAATGAACAGGAGAATATGACTGCACCCCGCGGCCGTGCAAGCGCGTGCGGAGTTCACGGGTGGCCTCTGGGGGGGCGCCAGCGCTTGGTTACGGTGAGGGCGGCGCTGCGTTTTCCGGCGTGGTCTGGTCTTCCTCAGGGGCTGGAACCGGCGGGGGACCCAGCTCTCGGTACCGCGCCACCGCCGCGGCGGTGCCCGGTTCGTCGCCCAGCCGACGGCGCAGCACGGCCAGGTTCTGCCAGGCGTGCGCATTGCCGGGGTCCATCTCTGTGGCCCGCGTCAGGCACCGCTCGCCGAACACGAAGCGGGACCGGTCCGCGTCACGCGTGGCCGTCGCGGCGCAACCCAGGTAGTACCAGTTGGCCCAGTAGGCAGGAGTCCAGCGCAGGTTGTCGAGCAACTGAGTCGGCGCGGCGGCGGCGACGAACGCGTACCGGTCGCGCTCACCCATGTCACGGCCGCAGAGCAGCCAGACACACAGCATCAGCGGCGCCGGAATGGCCGCCGCCACGACCAGCGGCCGCCAGGGCGTGACGCGCGGACCGCTTCCCGACGCGTTCGGACGTCGCAGTGCCGCCAGCATCCCGGCCAATGCGGCCAGAACCAGCGCGTAGGGCAACACGTGTATCGGAACGTCGAACAATCCGTGAACGAGCGCGACCGAGACTCCCCCCATGACGGCCGTGAACTCGGGATCGTGCACATGCCCGGCGCGGTAGCTGCGGACAGCACAGACGGCAAACGCCGCCGCGAGCAACAGCGCCAGAAGCACCCCGGCAATGCCGCCGTCTGCCAGAATCTGCAGGTACGTGCTCTCCGCATGGTGCGCGGTGTAGCCGAACGCCCCCGTATCGTAGGCGCGGGAGACGGTGCGGAAGCCCTCCGCCCCGACGCCGACGAGGGGGAAATCCCGCCAGACCCGACCGGCCTCTCGCCACACATCGATACGGCTGTCGAGTCGGCTCTCCTTGAGGGACCGCAGTTCGGTGTCGATGCGGGGCAGGTCAATGGCAGAGAAGACCAGGAGCCCCAGGCACAGCAACAGAGTGATCGCCACCCCCGCCGTCCGCGACGCGCGCCGTGACACCATGGCGGCGGAGACGACCAGCGCCACCGCCAGCAGGATAAAGGCGCCGCGCGACTGCGACGCCACGATGCCAACCACCAAAACGACCAGTGCGCTCATCCAGACCGCCGCCCATCGCCAGTGCCGATTCTGCATCTCCACCGCGGCCAGGGCGATGCAGGCGGGTGTGAGCATGGCCAACAGTCCCCCCAAGTGATTCGGGTTGATGAAACTGCCGAAGGTGGCCGCCCCCCCGACATCAAACACCCACCACAGGCGCGTTGCCGGCGCGCCGTAGCGGCTGAAGCACGCGGCGCCGGCCTGCGCCACCCCGAACGCCACGAGGAAGCCGAGCAAGCGTCGGCGGTGCGGGTGGATCAGGCAAGCGGACAGGGACGCGGCCGCGCAGACAGCCAGGAACAGGGCCAGCGTCCGCAGCGTTCCGGCGCGGTTCAGGCTCAATGAGAACCCGCCCCTCGCCGGCAGCGTCCAGCCCAGCCCCGTCGCCGTGTCAATGGCCGCGGCGGCGCGCGAGGTGATAGCGGCGCGGGTTTCGCCGGCACGGTTCAGCACCGACGCGGGAAGCGGGACAGCGGTCGCCAGCAGCCATGCGGCTGTGAGGCCGACCAACGCCAGCAGAAGGACTCCGGGCTGAGCCGGTCGCCCGCCGTAGCCGCGGCGCGCGGCGCGGAACACGCCGAGCGCCAGCCAGGCCGAAACCAGGCACAATACCGATGGACGGATGCCGCCAGCCCAGCCCGCTGCGACCAGAATCCCCGCCGCAAGTATTCCGAGGTAGACCACGTCCATCCCGTCCGCACCAAGTGTGCCAGAGTCCGGTGGTACTGCGCCAGCGCAGGGTGCGAAATGCAGGGGTACCGTCTTCCGGCCGAGCCGCGAGAGGGAACAAGCGGCTCCCCCCAATGCACCGCTTGCTCCCGCGTGCGACTCTGGCAGAGGGCCACCTTTGACGAACGCATTGCCTTCCGCTGCCGTCGCGTGCTGGTGAAGCAACTTGTGCCCTACTATATTCCAGAGATGCCGGTTCGGCGAAACAGATCGGGTACAGCCCAGGACGAATGCATGACGACACCCAGGCAGATCCGCAACGGCTTTTTCCTCACCCTCGAAGGACCGGAGGGGGTCGGGAAGTCCACGCACGTCCGGTTGGTGGCGGACCGACTGCGGCAGAGCGGGTACCAGGTCGTGCTGACCCGCGAACCCGGCGGCACTCCGCTGGGCGAGGAACTGCGGCGCCTGGTCAAACACTTTGGCGAACCTGGCGCGGTCTGCGCCGAGTCGGAACTGCTGATGTTCGGCGCCAGCCGCGCCCAGCTCATGCGGGACATCATCCTGCCGCACCTGGTCGCCGGAGGGGTGGTGATCTGCGACCGGTTCGCCGACTCCACCACCGTGTACCAGGGTTGCGCCCGGAACCTCGACGCCAGTTTCATTCGCCAGATGCACAAATTCACCATCGGGCAGCGCTGGCCCGACCTGACGATCGTGCTGGACCTCGACCCCGAGGCCGGCCTGGGCCGGGCCCGAACCCGCGGCGGCAGCGATGCCGTGCCGGACCGGATCGAGGCCGAATCGCTGCGGTTCCACACCGCCGTGCGCGACGGATTCCTGGCCCTGGCCAGGCAGAACCCCGAACGAGTCCGCATCGTGCGCACGGACGCCCCAACTGAGGACGTGCATCGGCAGATCATGGAGATCATCGACGGTGTCATTGGCCAACTTTCGTGATCGGTTCCCCGGAGTTTGCGCCAGGTTGCTGGGCGCGCGGTTGCACAACCGCGTCGGCCACGCGTACCTGCTGGCTGGCGACAGCCCGACGCTGCTCGAGGAGTTCGCCACCGCCTGGGCCCGAGTCTGCGCCTGTCTGCAACCGACCGCGGACGGGGACGCCTGCGGCCGATGCGAGCCGTGCCAGTTGTTCGACCGCAAGTGCTACCCGGAACGGTACGACCTCCGGCCACAGTCCAAGTCGCGCCAGATCCTCGTGGACGAAGTCCGGGCTTTCGAGCACCAGCTCAGCCTGGCCACGTCCCGGGACCGGCTCAAAGTGGGCGTCCTCGCCGAGGCGGACTGTATGAATGAACAGGCGCAGAACGCCTTCCTCAAGACGCTCGAAGAACCGACGCGATACACCTTGCTGCTCCTCTACTCGGCAGCACCCCGCACACTGTTGCCCACCATCCGCTCACGCTGCCAGAACGTCTCGCTGCTCGAGAATCGGAAGTCCTACGACGTCGTCATCAACGTGGGCCTGTTCCCGGTCTTGGCGCGACTGCGCCGGAACGCCGGTGCGGCCATCGCACTGGCAACGGCAAGCCGCCTGTCCGTAATCCTGGCCGGACTGCAGCAGCAGGCCGAAGCAACCGTCGGGGACGAGCACGACCAACGCTGGAACACGGTGGCCGCGGACGACAAGGCCCTGAAGAAGAAACTCGAGGAAGGCCGAACAGCCAAGGTGCAGGCAGAGTACACCCGGCTTCGCGGCGACGTGGGGGACGCCCTCCAAACCTGGTTCCTGCAGGAACAGCTCGCCGCAGGCGGCGTCGAACCCGCCGCGCTCCCGCATCCGGAACTGCTGGCCGCCGCGGAAGATCAGGGCGCCTGCCTGCGGGATCTGACGTGGGAAGAGGCCAACGAAAACGTCGCCTGGGCCAACGAACTGGTGCGCTGCCTCGACGGCCACGTCAACGAACGCCTGGCACTGGAAGCTTTCTGCCTGTCCGTGTGCCAGATCCGCAATCGCCCGGCATGACGCGCAGGCCGCGCGTCAACCGCCGGCACACGTGCCGACGCAAAACCGCTGGGCGTCGCCGCACAAACCCCTTCCCGAAGTGCCCAAATCCGCCTTTTCAAGTGGTCCCTGGAAACGAAAAAAAACGCGCGACCTCTTGACCTTTCGTCCCCCCCCACTTGTTTGCAGGTTATTCACAGGTTATCCACAATTGAAAACTGGGATGCCAGTGGCTTCGTATGTAACCGCAACACATTGATTACCAGTATGTTGCAACCTGACATCATTCTAACCTTCGCCGGACAGGCGGTGTCTGCGCCGGGAACGGACGACTTATTGACATCCCCACAAATGGCCGATTTGGGGGCACTTATGACACCAGACCGAGAGGTCGCCCGCGGGCCATGCACAGCTTGTTAACAGACCCGGGAAAGCGGCGTCGGCACGCGGTCAATCTCCGGGGTCGGGGCTGAGCGCCTCTTGCCCGCGCCGAAGGGGTGCCGGGGAATCAGGTCGTGGGGGGGGGCGGGGCGGAAGGTGCGGCGATTGAGGGATCCCGTCAACCGCCGCGGGACACGTCACAGCCCTGCGGTCCGGCAGGGCCAGGCCGTCACTCCATGGCGCCTCCGGCCCCAACGCGCCGTGAGGCCGTACGGTGCGCCCTACTTCGCGGTGTCCGGGTTTCGCGACCACCGCACGGCGTTGACGACCAGTCTCTGGAAGTTCGGGTTCTCCGTCTGCTGCTGGGCGTGCCCGAGAGCCGTGTAGACAACGCGGCCGTGCCCGTAGGGCTTGACCCAGCAGATGGGGCGCTCGAAGCCCTTGAACCACGCCGAGAGCAGAATCTCGAAGTGCCCGTAGGTCTCCATCAGATACAATTCCTCTTCCATCTGGAAGTCCTCGATCCCGTCCATGACCGGATGGTGCCGGTTCTTGACGTTGAACGTCAGCTTGGGCCAGGCCGAAGGGTGCGTCAGGAACTTGCCGCCGACCATATTGATGTAGCCAGGCGTGGCCTTGAACGAATCCGCGGCCGAATGCACGCCCACGAAGCCCTTGCCGCCAATGATGCCGCCCAACAACCCTTTCGCCTGGTCGGGGGTGAGGTCCTCGCCCGTGGTGTAGTCAACGATCACCTCGAAGGGCTTGATGCGGTCCGGGGTGAAATCCTGCCGGTCTTCGGTGATCAACACGTCAAACCCTGCTTCGGTCAGGAACTTTCGGTATATCGGCCCCATGATTTCGAACTGGTGGAACCCGGTCGTGTGCCCGCCCATTACCATGACATTGATCTTGTCGGCCATGATGAAACTCCTGTTGGCTTCTGCTCTTGCTCGCGCTCTGACTCCGGAACCTGCTCCACGGAAAAGCTACCTTTGCTGATCACCGGCGGCAAGGCGACGGCGACCGATCCAGTTGCCACAGTGCTATCCCCATCAGGGTCAACGGGGCCAGCAAATAGAGGATGACAGGGACAAAACCGGCCAAACCCAGGAAATGGAACACGGTCACCGATGTGCGGCCCTGCTGCAGTTGCGGCAGCGAATACTGCCACAGCGGGACCAAGACCCGCTCCGGCACCTGCGGATCGGTCAGGCTGAACACCACCATGAACGCCACCGACACGGCCACGGTGACGGCCAGCACCGGCCACCACCTTCGGCTCAGACAGCTCATCAGGAACACCAGGAACGGCAACGCGGGCACGAAGTGCCGAGGTCCCATGGCGGACCCGCCGAACCAGAACGCATAGCCGGCATTGAACACGAAGTACACCGCCACGATCAGCGCCGCAACGGCACAGGGCGAAGCCCACGACTCGCGGCGCCGGGCCACACGCCAAAGCACCAGCGCCAGAGCCGGTAGACTTAACATCAGGAAGGGACTGACCGGAAACATGCCCCGGTACGTTCCGAAGGTCATCCCCCACATGGCATCCGGCTGGGGTGCCGTGATCCCGAAGAACCCCTCCCGCATGCGGGCCTGGAACGCCGGGCTCGCCAGCGTCTCGTATCCAAGGCGCAGGGGATGCCCGAAACACACGGCATTGTAGAAGCACAGCGGGATCGCGGGCAGGATTCCGCCGCCAACGAACAGGGCGAAACGCACGCCGACCTCGCGCCACGCCAACCTTCGCGACTGCACAGCCCGCCCCAGGCCGAGCAGGAAGTACCCACCCAGAATGGTCGCGATCAGTCCGGTGGGGAACTCCGTCACGACCGCCACGCCCAGCAGAAGGCCGTCGAGGAACAGGTCCAACCGCCGCGCCGTCTCCGCCCCGCTTGCGGCAACCCGCGTCATTCGCGCAAACACCACGAAGAGGGCCACGGCAGCGACCATGTGCCCGTAGAACACGGTCGCGTAGGGATACGCCATGGTGCCTGCCGCCCAACCGAGAGCAAGCAAGCCGGCCATCCGCATGTCCGCGCAGTGGCGACGCAGGAACTCCGCCATGAACACGGCGAAAAACGCCGCCGCCAGGCTCACGGTCAGCGCCCGCGGCACCCACACCCGCACCAACCGCAGCAGACCTTCCAGCGCCAGACGCCCCTGCTCCCCCGACGCCGCGTCAACCAACCGTGCGATGTGCCAGGAGACAGCCGGCTCAACCCAGCGGTACACGGCAAAGGCAGGAATGGCCAGAAACGAGACACCGGGTGCCTTGTCCGAGTAGTAGTGCCCGTTGCAGTAGGATCGGTCGACCGTCTCGTTCGCCACCGGATCGATGGTGAAACTGTGCCACTCCACAATCCCCCACGTCAGCCCGATCCGGGAAACCTCGTTGACGCCCGGCTTGTGCCCAACCCCGGCGTAGAGCGCAAACGCCGCCAGAAACAGCCAGAACCGCACCGACCAGGGAAATGGACCGGCGTGCCGGGCCATCCCCGGATCCTCGGCTCGGGCCTCGTCCGTCATGGAGCTCCTCCAAGGCAATTCGCAGAGCAGTCGATGGACCACGGACAATGCACCACGGACCGCCGACTTTCAAGCCGAACACAAGACCACGCCGTAATGCGTCAGTTGCGGGTGGAGATAAGGTCGAAGTTTGACCTGGGCTGACGCCTAAAGTGGTCGGAGCGGCTCGCTCCGACACCCGCGGGAGCGAGACTCCCATGTTACTCGCGTGTCACTCTGCGCCGCCGCCCGGACCAGCCGGTGGCGGCGCCAGGCGGCCCGCTAGCAACACAGGAGTTTGGTGTTTTGGCTTGCTTTAGTCCTGCTTCTTGCGTATTCTATTTAGGCAAGGTGTGCTATGCGGGTGCGATAGGTCGAGTCCGCGAGACGTTACATGTAGCTGCGCCCCAAGCGGCGCGCAGGGAGGATTGCGTGATGGTTGAACTGCGCAGGTCCGGCACGTGGCGCCATGCCGGCTATGGACCGGCACGGGGTTCTCTTGGGCGCACGAGGGCGGAGCCTGGCTTGAGCTTGGATCCTGCCGCCCCGCCCGCCCCGTGCACTCGGCGCGAGTCGCTCTACGGCAGTCCGAAGGTGTTCCGTACGCGGTTCACACTGATCGAGCTCTTGGTGGTCATTGCGATTATCGCCATTCTGGCGGGAATGCTGCTGCCGGCCCTGTCCATGGCCCGCTCCAAGGCGCGCTCCTCCAAGTGTGTGTCCGGCCTCAAGCAGATTGGGTTAGGGTTCTGCATGTACTCCAACGACAGCGACGATTACCTGCCGGCCAGCAGTTACGGCGAGGCGCCGGGCACGTTCTACACCAATGTTTTGGCGGCCGGCAATTTCACGGAGATCAACTCCTGGCACGACGTGGACACCGGTGACGTCCGGGACGGGGTGTGGTTGTGCCCCGAGGTGGAGGCCAAGGGCGACCTGTACTACGCCGCCGCCGGCGGAGCTGGCGGCGGCTACGGCGTCAACGAGAATCACGTCATCCAAAAGGACGCCAACTTGAAGATCTCGGTCGTGTTCCGTCCCGACCGCATCTGGTTGATCGGCGACGCGGCGGTTGTTGAGGGTGGGGCGTTGGTCGCCAGCATGTTCGTCGAGTGTCCTTCCTGCGCGGCGGTGGGTTGGCCCGACGACTGGACCGATGCGAGCGTAGCCACGGCCCGGAACGACGGGCGCCACCACAAACGCTCCAATCTCGCGTTCATCGATGGCCACGTGGAGAGCAGGCAGTACTCCCAAATGCGCGCCAATGACGGCGACATTTTCGGCCACACTGCGTACTGAGCCCCGGCAGGGCCGTGAGTTGCCCGCGGGAGCCCTGACGTTCCCATCTCAGAGTAAGGAGCTTCTCGATGTCCCAGCAACCGCAAATCGGCTATGACGACACCCCCCTGATCCCCGGCTGGCCGTACCGTGTCCATGACTCGAAGCGCCCCCAGCCGCGCGTCGTGACGCCCGGGACAGCGAGCACGCAAGACGCGCCGGGACGGGTTCCCTCCGACGCGGTGGTCTTGTTCGACGGCCGCAACCTCTCGAGTTGGGAATCTATGGACGGCAGCCCGGCAAAGTGGAAAGTGGACAGCGGTTATATGGAAGTCGTTCCGAAAACGGGGAATATCCGGACCCGGGACCCCTTCGGCGACTGCCAGTTGCACGTGGAGTGGGCCGAACCGGCGGTCGTCGTGGGCAACAGTCAGGGGCGTGGCAACAGCGGCGTATTTCTCCTGGGCCAATACGAAATTCAAGTGCTGGACTGCTACCAGAACCCGACGTATGCCGACGGGACGACCGGCGCCCTTTACGGGCAGTTCCCGCCCCTGGTCAACGCCTGCCGCAAGCCCGCGGAGTGGCAGACCTACGACATCATTTGGGAGGGGCCGCGCTTTGACGGCGACAAACTGCTCCGACCGGCTTTCGTCACCGTCATCCAGAACGGCTTGGTTCTCCATCACCACCGCGAGCTCCAAGGCCCGACCAAGCACCGTCAGGCAACGCAGTACACACCGCACCCGGCCCAGGGCCCGCTGGTACTTCAGGACCACGGCGACCTGGTGCGGTTCCGCAACATCTGGTACCGGCCGCGGACCGATTACGACCAGGCTTGAGAGGGAGGCGATGGCGGGGCCTGTCGCCAGGGCAACGCAAGGAGCCGATGCCGCCCTCTCCCCGACGGCATTCGTTCAGAACTGGCGTTCGTAGTCCGGTCGTGCCGGCCCCCGTGCCAGGTCCTGCCAGTAGGTATTTGTCGCTCTGCGGCGCAATTGCAGCTTGTCTCTGCCGATCAGCCGTGCGGCCAGTCCCATGAGCGAGAATAAGACGTAGAAGACCAAGGCCAGCAGCACGTAGCTGACGATCGTTCCCATGACCTTGGCGACGCCCATCCACGCCCAGTAGACGGGCAGTGCGGCGCGGGTGCCGGTCAAGCCCAGAAGGCCAGCGATCCCGCCGACGCCCCAAAGCACGACGGCGGCTCGGGGGTGGGGCTCCTCCGCCGGCCACCACCCGCCCCACGCCAGCGTGCCCATGACACCGAACCCCACGATCATGGCCACCCCGAACCAGCGCAGTTCGCGGGGAGTCGGTTTCCAATTGATGCGGACCAGAGACATCAGCTCTCCTCGTCACAGCCGCCCGAAGCGTTGCCCAGCCTGACGGTCAGGGTTCAGGGGGCGGGGGGCGGGAAGTAACCTTCCGATGCTGAATCGGTTACGTATTCCTCAACCTTCCCCCCCCGAACCTCTGAAACTCTGAACCTCTGAACCTCTAGAACAGCGTATAGATAAACGGTGCGGCTGCCCCGCCGCCCAACGTCACCAGCAGAATGAGCAGCAGCATGACAATGATAATCGGGGTCAGCCAGTAGAGCTTATTTTCCTTAAGGAACAGGAAAAATTCTGCCAGAATACCGGTTCGTTTCGCCATGATCTGTCTCCTGCTCGCCATCGGGATCGGCACCGATCGCTGTTCGCCACTCAGTCGAGCTTGAACTCCTTCTTGTACTCCTCGACGCCCGGCATGTGGGGTTGCTCCTCTTTGAGGCAGAGCACGTCTTCGAGGACTAGCGCATCCATGTCGGTGAACATGAAGCAGCGGTAGGCGTCCTCCGGCGTGCACACGATCGGTTCGCCACGGATGTTAAACGACGTGTTCACAAGCACACCGCAGCCGGTGCGCTGATCGAATTCCTTCAACAGCCGGTAGTAGCGCGGGAAACGCTCGGAGTCGACGGTCTGCACGCGTGCGGAGTAATCGACATGCGTGATGGCCGGGACATCCGAGCGGACCACGTTCAGTTTCTCGATGCCAAACCGCTGCTGCTGCTCGTCGGTCATGGCTTGGCGGCGGTCGCTCTGAATCGGCGCCACCAGCAGCATGTACGGACTGGCACAGTTCATCTCGAAATAGTCGCTGACGCGTTCTTCCAGGCAACTGGGCGCAAAGGGACGGAACGACTCGCGGAACTTGATCTTCAGGTTCATGTTCTTCTGCATCTCGGTGTTCCGCGGGTCACCCAGAATGCTGCGGCCGCCCAGGGCGCGAGGGCCGAACTCCATCCGGCCTTGAACCCAGCCGATCACCTTGCCCGCCTCCAGCATGGCGGCGAGGCGCTCGAGCAATGCGTGCTCGTCGTCGAACGCCAGATACCTGGCTCCCACGGAATCCAGGTAGGTGGTGATCTGGGCCCGGGTGTAGGAGGGGCCCAGGCACGACCCGTGCTGACTGTCGTGCGGGGTCGGTGTGCGGCCCTTGTCGAGGATCTGGTGCCAGGCGAACAGCGCCGCCCCGATGGCGCCGCCCGCATCTCCGGCGGCGGGCTGAATCCAGAGATTCCGAAAGGGGCTATCCCGCAGGATTCGGCCGTTGCCGACGCAGTTCAGCGCCACACCGCCGGCCAGGCAGAGGTTCTCCAGGCCTGTTTCGCGATGCACGTGCCGGGCCATCCGCGTCATGGCCATTTCGGTCACCACCTGAACGCTGGCGGCCAGGTCCATGTCGCGTTGAGTCAGCTGGGACTCCGGTTCCCGCGGCGGGCCCTCGAACAGCGCGTGGAACTTCTCACTGGTCATGGTCAGGCCGGCACAGTAGTCAAAGTAGCTCTGGTCGAGCCAGAATGAGCCGTCCTCTTTCAGGTCGATCAGGTGTTCGAGAATCCGATCCACGTACTTGGGCTCGCCGTACGGCGCCAGCCCCATGACTTTGTATTCGCCGGAGTTGACTTTGAAGCCGGTGTAGTAGGTGAATGCACTGTACAACAGGCCCAGCGAGTGCGGGAACCGGACCTCTTTCTTCAACTCGATACGGTGGTCCCGGCCGATACCCCAACTCGTCGTGGTCCACTCGCCCACGCCATCCAGGGTGAGGATCGCGGCTTCGCGGAACGGCGAGGGGAAAAAGGCGCTGGCCGCGTGCGCGTCGTGGTGCCGGATGAAGTAGATCGGCCCCTCGTAGCGATCGCCCAGCCCGTGATCGATCTCGCGCGGCAGGAAAAGCTTCTGATGCAGCCACAACGGCATGGCCATCGTGAAGGACTTGAACCCGTGCGGAGCCAGCGCGAGGTAGGTCTCCAGAAGCCGTTCAAACTTCAGCAGCGGCTTCTCGTAGAACGCCACCGCGTCGAGTCGCTCCGGAGTGACGCCCGCCTCAGCCAGACAGTAGTCCACCGCATGCTGGGGAAAGCGGTGGTCGTGTTTGACGCGGGTGAAGCGCTCCTCCTGCGCGGCGGCCACAATCTCGCCATCCCGGACCAGTGCGGCGGCACTGTCGTGGTAAAACGCTGAAATGCCCAGGATCGTGGCCAAACCGTGTTCAACCTGTATTGTCGGGTGCCAACAAGACACACAAAATTCCGTTGCCGATGCGTCGCCCCTAAAGATAGCGGCTGTTCGTCTCGGGTCAACGGGGCCGGTGCGGTCGTGAAATGCGTCGCGGATGGAACCGCGGCGTGCCGGCCCATGCGTGCCCCCCCCCGGTCCTCGCCGAGCCAGGCTCCCAGCCCTGACAAGTTGAACTGCCGCGCCCGGCATCCGTGCCACGCCATGTGGAGTGCGGCGGCAGAGTCCAGCCCAGAGGGCAGGACGGCGACGCCGCTTTGGCTGGGGTGCGTCGCGCGGGCAACGCGTCGCAGCCAAAGCGGTGTCGCGCCGCCCGTGGCGGACTTGCCACCGCGCTCCACAGAGTTACACCCCCTCCGCGGCGTCTCCTGTGCGTGTCAATCGGCCCCATGTACGGGCGTTCAGGTTGCTCCACGCGGTGAGAGTCCGGTCCCCCGTGGCCTTGTGCCACGGGTGAATCGGAATCGCGGGCCGCGAGTGCGCGTCCCCTCCCCTTTTTACCGACCTGTGCAATAAGGGGATCAGGCCCCGTCACCTTCCGACAGTACCGCAGGCGGCCCCCCGCCCGCTTCTCGGCGCCCACGTAGAACAAGACTCGTATGGCGGGCGGAGGGCCGCCCGCGGTACTGCCTGTCAGGAGGGGCCGGCCTGGGCTGGCGCCACACTGCTCCGTTTATTGCACAGGTCGCCTTTTACTCATTCCCTGAAGCCTCCGGCGCGCGAGTTGAAATCCGTCGTCAGCGGGGGTTAGTTATATAGGAGGCGCTTGCAGAACCCCTGCAAGCGCCGGTTTCAGGTTTCAGTGTTCAGGTTTCAGGAATGCGTAACTGCGTGCGGTTGAGCGAGATATTTTCCGACACCCGAAACCTGACACCTGAACACTCCGCATGTAAAACAGGGTTTTGCAAGCGGCTGATAGGTAAGGGATTTTGTTTCGGATCTCCGCCGATTTGACGCTCAACACCTGGAGACGGCATGACGACACGGCGCACTCCAGCGCAAGGCTGCAGTCTTCTCGCGCGGCGGCTCGATGCCTTGTCGCGCGACGTCCGTCGTCTCGCGCCCGCCGCCCGGGCGACGGTGAGCCGACACCTCGAGCGCGCCGAGCAAGCCCTCGGGGACCTGCGTCAGGCGCTGCGCGCCACAGGCGCGCAGCCACGGGGTCGCCGCAGCGTCGGGTCCGCCGCCGACAAGGAATCGGCCGTCGCCCCGTACACCGAGTTGATGGACGCGTCTCTCCACGGCGTGGCCGTCTTGGACAGCCGGGGCGTCATCCAGAACGTCAATGCCGCGGGGTCGGCCTTACTGCGTCTGCCTGCCCATGACTTGAAAGGTAGACGGTTTGCCGACTTTGTCGACCGCGGCGAGAGGGATGATTTCCGGCGTCTTCTCGCCAACTTGTGTCGTTCCGTATCGCGTCAGCACCTGCAGTGCGAACTGACCCTCCTGTCGGCCGAGGGGGATTCGTTCTCTTGTGCGGTATCCGCCATCGTGCGGCGCGACCGGAAGCAGAAGGTGCGTCGGTTGTGGTGCCTGCTGTGCGACGTCACGGCGCGGCAGCAGACGCGCGCCGCGCTGGTCGATGCCCAGACCACGGCACAGCAGTGCCTCGACGTCGCTGGAGTCATGATTGTCGCACTCAGCCGCACGGGCCGGATCACACTGCTGAACCGCAGGGGGGAGCAGATCCTGGGCTGCAAGGGTGAGGAGGCCCTGGGGCAGGACTGGTTTGCCGGCTTTGTGCCGCCCGACAGCCGCGAACGGGTGCGGCGTGTGTTCGATCAGTTGGCCAGTGGCGAACTGGACGGCAGCGAATACTTCGAGAGCCCGGTGCTGACCCACCGCGGTGTCGAACGGCTGATCGCCTGGCACAATGTGGTCCTGTCCGACGAGGCCGGAAGGTTTGCCGGAGTGCTGAGTTCCGGCGAGGACATCACGGAACGCCGCATGGCCGAGGCGGAACTGCTGAAGTACCGCGATCACCTCGAGGATCTGGTCGCGCAACGCGCCGGCGAACTCGAACAGGCCAACGACCTGCTGCTGGAGGAAATCGCCGCCCGCGAACGCGCCGCAGCGGCCCTGAAGAACAGCGAGGAGCAGTACCGCGCCCTGGTCGAAAGTGCGGACGAAGTCATTGCCACGGTCGACTACTCCGGGACGTTCCAGTTCATGAACAGCACCGCCGCCAAGGCATTGGGCGGCAGGCCCGAGGACCTGATCGGCAAGACCATGTGGGAACTTTTCCCCCGTGAACACGCTGACCGTCAGGTCGCGTCGGTGCGGCGTATCATGAAAACGGGCCAGAGCGAGTCGCTCGACTCGCTCAGCCAAGTCGCAGGCCAGAACCGGTACTTCCACACCACCATGGCGCCACTCAGCGACAGCGACGGCAACATCGTCGGCGCGCTGGTGATCGCGCGCGACGTCACCGAACGCCGGAACGCCGCCGAGGCGCTGCGCGAGAGCGAGGCGCGCTACCGGGCGCTGTTCGACAATGCGCCCGTGGGAATCTGCATTGCCGAATTGGACGGGACTTTCATCGAGGTCAACCGGCACTTCCTGGAGTTGAGCCGCCTTACCCCCGATGAGCTGAAGACCACGAACACCGCTTCGCTCTACGAGGACCCGGAGGGCCGGCAGCGGCTTCTCGCCGAACTGAAGAAATCCGGTCAAGTCAGGGACTGGCAAGCGCGAATGCGGCGCCGGACGGGTGAGGTCGGGACGCTGCTGTTCAACATAGACTTGGTCGATATGGACGGCCGGAAGGTCGTCTTGAGCACGGTGCAGGATGTCACTCAGGAGAAAGAGGCTGAACGGCTGCTGCGCCGCAGCGAAGAGCAGTACCGGCTGTTGTTCAACGCGATCACCGATGCAGTCTTCGTGCACGCGGTTCCCGGAGACGCCGCCCCCGGGCCGATCGTCAGCGTCAACGACGCCACGTGCCGCCTGCTGGGGTACAGCAGGGAAGAACTCATCGGGCACGAGATCACCGAGTTCATTGCGCCGGAAAGTCTGGTCATGGGCCGCAGCCCTCAGATCATTGACGGACTCATGCGCGCCCGCCAAGCCACGTTCGAGACGGTCATGGTCCGCAAGGACGGGGACAGGGTCCCGATGGAAGTGAACTCCGCGGCCATCGAAGGCATAGGCGGGCAGATTGTCATCTCCCTGGCCCGCGACATCACGCAGCGCAAACTGGCTGAGGAGGCGATCCGGACGTCGCAACTGCTTTACAGTACGACGGTGGATGCCATCACCGACCCCATCCATGTGTTGGATCGGGAACTGCGATTCACGTTGTTCAGCAAGACGTTCGCCAACTGGTGCCGGCAGTTGGGACTTGACCCAGGCGAACCGGGACAGTGCCTGCTGGACGTTTTTCCGTTTCTGCCACCCCATGTGCGCCAGGAGTACGAGGATGTGTTCGCGACCGGGCGGACACTGAAGACCACGGAGGTCATTCAGGTCGCCGGCCGCGAGATCACCACCGAGACCCGCAAGATCCCGATCTTCGAGAACGGCAAAGTGGCGCGCGTGCTGACCATTATCCAGGACATCACGGAGCGGCGGCATGCCGAGCGGGTGCTGCAGGAGTCGCGCCAACAGCTCCGTGAGTTGGCGGCGCGCCTCGCTGAAGCCGAAGAGGCGGAGCGGCGGCGGCTGGCAGCCGAACTCCACGACGAGATCGGGCAGAGCCTGACGGCTGTGGGCATCAACCTGAACCTGCTCTCGGGCATGGTCCCCGCCGCCGACAGGCCGGATGTCAGGGACCGGTTGACGGGTCTGGTGAATCTAGTGGAGGACCTTGCAGAACGCGTTCGGGGCGTGACGACCCGACTGCGACCGCCCGTGCTGGACGACTACGGCCTGGCCGCCGCGCTGCGGTGGTACGCGGAGGAGTTCCGCAAGCGGCATGACATCCCGTTCGATCTAAACGTGACCGAACTGCAGCCACGTCTGCCGCTGGATGTGGAGACCTCCCTGTTCCGCATCGCGCAGGAGGCGTGCACCAATGCCGTCAAACACGCCCGAGCCGACCAGCTGTCACTCTCGTTGAGCGAGGACGACCGGGTCGTGTCGCTGCGCGTCACCGACGACGGTATCGGGTTCGACCCGGACGCCGTGAGCGGGTCGATGGAACCATCCGGCTGGGGGCTGATCATCATGCGCGAACGGGCCATTGCCGCCGGCGGCGAGTTCGAACTGCAGTCTGGGTCGGGACAAGGAACCTCCGTGATCGTCAACGTCCGGAGGCGGGGGCAGTGAACACCATGTCTATTCGGGTGGTCCTGGCTGACGATCATGCCGTGGTGCGGGAAGGCCTGCGGTTGGTGCTCGAAGCCGCCGGCGACATCACGGTGGTGGGTGACGTCGACGACGGTCGCAAGGCGATCGCCATGGTGCAGGAACTGAGCCCGGAGGTGGCGGTGCTGGACGTGGCCATGCCGGAGCTGAACGGCATTGAGGCGGCGCGGCAGATTCGTGAACTGTATCCGAAGACCCAGGTGGTAATCCTCTCCATGTACGCCACCGCCGAGCACGTCTACCGTGCCCTGCAGGCCGGCGCGTCCGGATACGTCCTGAAAGAGTCGGCCGGCAAGGAGGTGGTCAGCGCGGTTCGCGCGGCGCGGAACGGCACCCGGTACCTCAGCCGCAAGATCACCGAGACGGTCATCGACGATTTCGTGCTGCAACGCCAGGGGCTGCCGGCCAAGAGCCCGCTCGAGCGGCTGAGCACGCGCGAACGCGAGATCCTGCAACTGGTGGTCGAAGGCCGGTCCAGCGCCGACATCGCACAGACAATTTACCTCTCACCGAAGACGGTCGAGACGTATCGCAGTCGCCTCATGCAGAAACTGGGCGTCAGGGACGTGCCGTCGTTGGTCAAGTTTGCCATCCAGCACGGGATCACCACGTCGTGATCCCGGCTAAGGGTCCGCGAAAGAATAACTTGGCAGTTTGGCGTGGCGCCAGGCCGTCAGATTCTAGGAACGAGGACTGAGCATATTGAAATATG
>MHBL01000022.1 GCA_001803235.1 Lentisphaerae bacterium RIFOXYA12_64_32 | reverse complement strand
TCCGTGCTGATGAGTTGCTCCTCCTCCGGCACCTGCTTCCCATGGACCAGCGCCGTGCCCATGTCCCCCCCTTCACGGAACACGTTGTTGTACACGCCCACCCGCATGTTCTCCGGCGCACCTTCCGGACCGAATGCGCCTCCCGTGTTGTCCACCTCCTCCACACCACTTCCCGTTCGTTTTTTCGAAAACGCCACCGCACTACCCGTGCAGTCCACGATCGTATTGTTCACCACCCACAACTCGTCCATGGTGAGGCCGACGTTCACGGCCGCCGTCCCGATGACCAGCATCTCCGTGTTGGCGAATCCGACTCCGTAGCCCGTGGTCATCCCGCCTTCGACGATGTTCCGGTACACGCGGATCTCACCAATCCAGCACAGGGGGCCCTTCTCTCCCATGCTCAGCCAGTCCACCTCGTCCATACTGGACCCGTGGGTGGTGTTCCGTTCCACGTCGAACGTGAGCCCGCGTTCCTCGCAGATCCGGTCGGCGAGGCCCATCGTGACCATGTCCCACTGGCTCACGATTGTGAGCACGTCACCCCGGATCGAAATGGCCGGGCTGTGCAGCGGCACCCCGGCTCTGTCAACAGCACTACTGCTCGTGCCAACGAAGTAGTTGTTGAAGATATCCACGTACTTCCCGCCCCAATGCAGCGTTATCGCGTTGCCCTGGCAGTGATAGAAGACGTTGTCGAAGATCGCGGTCCGCTTGGCGGTCCGGTTGGAGGAATCCTCGCCTACCCACGCGGTCTCGGTCCTGGGCGCCGCGTTGATGAGGTCGACGCCGTTGCCGTCCTCCCAGTAGAAGCCCCATGGGTCGCCATACGGGGCGTTCCGGAAACTGTTGCAGAAGATCAGGTGGCCCGACGAACATGTGCCTCCGGTCACGCCGTCCTGGCAACGATCAAAGGTGCAGTGGTCGACACAGATCTCGGTGGCGCAGATGTTGAGGCCCACAGCCATTGCGCCCTGAGATGCAAGGCCGATGAACCCGTACGCCTCCCCGGGCGGGATCACTGTCATCCTCTTGGGAATCCCGGTGGCGGGCGGATCCAGGTAGAAGAGCCCGATCCCGATGTCGCGGAACGCGCAAAAGCCGATGAGGATCTCGCGAGAGTAGTCTGGGGCCTGCGTGGGATAGCTGCGTATCAGGTGGCGTAGAACATCGTCCGAGGGCAGCGCCCGGCCGCTCTCCCGAAAGTAATCGCCCCACGTTTCGTACTTCGACGTGTCCGGCTGGAGATCGATGGCCACCCGCATGCGCGGGTCGTCGAACGAGAGCCGGTAGAACACGTCCTGGCATCCCGCACGGACCACGATCCCCTGGAGGAAGTTCTTGAAAGCGATCTCCGACGCGTAGATGCGCTGGTGCCGGACGTCCAGCGTGAGGCCGAGGAAGCCTTCGCAGCCCCCCGTACCGTCCAGGAGTGGCATCGCCGCCGTGACGTCCTGCTCGTCGCTATAGGCGCACAGGGTCAGGTTCGCGCGGTCAGGGCAGCTCGTGAGCATGCTCAGAGTATACTCCCCTTCTCCCGTGAACGCGTCCAGAGCCGCGGCCACCACGCCGCCATCGACCCCCCAGACCTCAGCAGGAAGGCCCCTCCACATCTCGTTCCAGACTGCCTCCTCCCCATACGTCCAGCAACAACCTCTCTTCAGGTGGCATACAACCTTCCGCTTCGGGCGGGCGCTGTCCATCAGCAGGAGGCGAAGGCGCCACAACGAGCGATATGGGTTCTCGCAGGTGCCCGGCCCCAGGTCGTCGCCGCGCTCCGATGCGTCGAAATAGAAATGCTCAGCCTCCGGATCCCCCTCCGCCGCCGCGAGGATGTCCTCGTACAGCGCCTGCATCAACTCCCGGCCGGTCGATGCGTGCATGGAGGGAGCGGCCACGTCATTGAACCAGTTGAACGGCCCCAGCGTGCTGTACAGCCGAATCCGCTCGGGCTCGTTCCAGTCTCGATCCTCGGCGTTCAGCGGGATCTCCCGCGTCCGCTCGCCAAGCAGGGGGGGCGGATCCGTCGGTGAGGTCGGCATCCGGGGTGACAGGTCCGCCTCCAACGCCTCTGCAGGGACCGCGCGCCCCATGGGCTCGGCCAACGAGTAGACACTGGCCCGTAACTTGCCCTCCAGCAGATCCAAGGACGCAGACGAGGGGAGGTCCGACAGGAGTACCAGCGAAGGCAAGGGGCTGGGCTCCCCCCGCACCCCGGGGGACGCAGGGATCACCGCGCAAGCCTCCGCCCACTCGAAACGATCCGCGTCCCAGACCCGGATGGCGGGTGAAGCGGACTTCGGACGGGACAGGACGAGCGGACCGGGGGGGAGCATGGAGGGCATCGAGGCGAAACGGGGCGGCATGGGACCTCCGGCGTCACGTGAATCCGTTCCAGTACGTGCCTAGCTCTTGAGCACCACCTCCAGGTACGCGGTGACCCTCCCGTCCTCGTCGGCAACGCCCGCCGTGTTGCCGTACCGCATGAAGAACTTGAGGTTCATGCCAAAGTGCTGATCTGATGTGTACCAGGCCGACATCGTCTGCCCGTCCGCGGTCTGGGCTGCCAGCAACTCCTTTTCGGAGGACCACAGGTGGCCCGTGACGCTGTACTTGAAGAAGAAGGAGACCTCGAATTCGGCGGAGAAGTCCACCCCCTCGAACTGGATCCGCATCTGCTCGATCATGGGCCCCATCTTCGCGATGTGGGCCACGTCGAGTTCCTCGACGCGCGTCAGTCCCTGCGTGTGCAACGGCTTGTTGTCCACGAGAGGGAAAACGATCACCTTCCGACCTTGACCGGCGTTGTTTGGCATCTGAAGTTACCTGTCGAGACCCGATCTGGCCATCCTGGGCGACGAAGGGGAGAAGAGAGAAGGAGGCCTGTCCGGGGCCTCGGCGGGTCGGCGACCCGTCTGAGACAGCAGCTATCCAGCCCGGCCCGGCCCGGCCCGGCCCGGCCCTTGACGAAAAGTTGACAATCCATCCTCAGAAATATAGCTCGATGGAAAGGGAAATGCAAGGTAGAACGGCTGTTATCTTGGATACCGAGGTCGTTCCTCCGCGGAGCAGGGCCAGATCCTAGTGTCCCAGACCCGAATCGTCGGTGAAAGAAGTTGAGAGGGGCTGAAACCCCGCATGGAAATGGATTCATGAGGAGTTCCGCGGATTCTGCTGGTTCACCCCCAGGGTGAAGCGGCAGAGGTGGAGAAGGGGAGTCGGATAACCTTCCCGCGTGGGTGGGCGGTCTTTGACAGACGGATGGTGGGGAGTGGTCTTGTGCCCGGTGGGGGGCTCCGGGTTGGCTCCCAAGGCGGCAGAGCCCGAACCAGCGGCGGGGGCTTGGCCCCATGGACCCTCTGGGGCAACAAATCAGGGAAGCAGGAGGATAAGGAAGGTAGGAGCGCACCACTGCGAAATGCTCGGGGACCAGATCACGGCATGCCTTGAGTTCGACGGGGTCGCCGGCGACGACGATCTGGTCGTCCACGAACAGATCCAGCCTGTGCAGTCCTACCTCGACGCCTCGGTACACGATGGGGATGGCCAGTTGTCGGACGAAGGGAATGCCACCATGGCGGAGCTCCACGACGAGGGCTGCTTCGTAGACGGACTCCAGAAATCCCGGCCCCAGTTCCCGGTGGACAGCAATGCGGACGCAGTGGCTGCTCCGATGATCCGCCCCGTGATGTCTTCGAGTTCAAGACTCATCGTTGATCCGCCTTCTTCCTGGATTCATTACTTCATGCCAGGTGGCCCGTGCGCGGACCATGGCAACGCTCGATGTAGACGCCACGATCATTGAAGCCCACAAGAAAACGGCATTAGCACGCCCACGGCGTCATCAAGAACGAGCTTGCGGGTGGGGTGATGCCCTGTGGGCGGTTCGGGTCGAATGCCGCGTGGTGGCGGATCAACGTGCTGGCAGCCACCTGCTCGAACTCGTGAAAGCCATGGATCCAACAGGACAGCTCGAAAACTCACGTCCAAAGGCGATTCTCTTCCGCCTGCCGAACCTGGGCGCGGAACTGAAACACCAGGCCCGCCGTTGGATCATGAAGCTCTTCAAGGGTCTGCCACAGACCCCCCTGCTGGTAGCCCTCCGTCAGGCCCTGGCCAACCTCGCCTTGAAACTGGGTACCGGGTCCGATCGCTGAAAGCTGGTCGCCCGGCACATGGGATCTACCACGGAGTGCGCGGAGGACACGGAGCGAATCAGGGAGGGGAGTCCTGAACAAAACGGCGAATACCGTCCTTCATCATGGGCACGTTGAAGTTCAGAAGCAGGCCAATCGAGAGGCCCGAGAGCTTCAGGTAGGTGAGGATTTGGGCCTCGTGGACGGGCAGAATGCGCTCTACCGCCTTGATCTCCACCACAACCATCGCTTCGACGACCAGGTCAAGCCTGTAGCCGCAGTCGATCCGAACGCCTCGGTACACGACTGGGAGGGACGCCTGGCGCTCAACTCGAAGTCGGCGTTCCAGAAGTTCAAATGCCAGGCACGCCTCGTAGGCGGATTCCAGGAGGCCAGGCCCGAGCGCCCGATGTACCGCGATGGCACTGCCGAGTATCTG
>MHBL01000021.1 GCA_001803235.1 Lentisphaerae bacterium RIFOXYA12_64_32 | reverse complement strand
CGCTGTAGTGGCCGCGTTGCACGCGGCATCTGGGCTCTTGCAACGGGGGCCAGCTATCCTGTACGCCCAGCCGTGCACGGCACGCCGGCATGTCCGCCATGGCCGAGGCGACGGCGGAAGCGTCCGCACGAAGGCGGCGCCGCACGGCGGCCGGTCCCACGCCGTACGCCACACATGTCCTCCTGCCCGCCGGTGGCGCCTCGCCTGGACCCTGATCGGTCTGCTGCTGGTGTCCGGTGCGTGGCGTGCCGCAGGTGCGCAACCGTCCGTCACGGATGCGGCAGTCCACTTCCTGGCGTCCGCTCAAAACAGTTCGTCCGGAACCTGGTCAGCCGACTTCGCAGACTCCGCACGCGAGCGGGCAGACACGCTCGCCGTCATTCTGGCGCTGGACGCGGAGGGCGGTGCCAGTGCGAGTCTTCCCGCACTCCGGGCCAAGGGCGGACTTCTGCTCCGCCTGCCTGTCGAACCCCAGACCACGCTGGACATGGTCTTGGAACTCGAGTGCAACTCCGCATCCACCGGCGAGGCGTTGCTGGCCGCCCGCAACGCGGACGGGGGCTGGGGCACGGCGGTCGGCCAAATGTCCGACCCACTCGACACCGCCCTGGCGGCTGAATCTCTGCTCGCCCGCGGCATCGCACCCGCGGATGGCTGGGACGCCACCGCGCAGTTCCTGCTTGCCGCTCGCAAGGCCGATGGGTTTTGGTCGCTCTCCGAAGAGCCGGCCGTGGGCAAGCTCGAACTCAGCGCGCGCGTCCTCAGGGTGTTGAAGCAACTGAAGCAGGCCGGCCTCACCGACCCGGCTGCCGTGGACAATGCGATTGCTGCCACGCTCCCCCTGCTGCGAGCCTGCTTCCGCGCCGATGGCAGGTTCAGCCTCAGCGACGATCTGTCGCAACCGCCCTCGCCGGTGACCACTGCCGAGCTGTACCGCACCATGGTCCAGTGGGATCCGCCGGCGAACTTCTCGGACGCACTCTCCCTGCTCGGCTCTTTGCAGCAAAGCGACGGCCGCTGGACCGAACCAGGCCGGCCTGAGATGGACGTGTACACCACCAGCACGGTGCTGATGGCGTTTGTCGCCGTGAAGCCGCCGCCGTCCTCGGCGCGCGCTGATCTCATGGTGCTCCCGTCGGCCGTCTCGTTCGCACCCGCGAACCCGGATCCGGGCCAGTCCGTGACCGTCACGGCGGTGATCTTTAACACGGGCAGCGCCGTGGCGAACAGCGTCGACGTGGCATTCTTCAACGGCGACCCGCGCAACGGCGGCACGCAGATTGGCGGCACACAGGTCTTGAGCAGCATTGCCCCTCGCGGCTCGCAGGTCGCCTCGGTCGTTCTGGACACCACGGGCCTGACCGCCGGGCCGCTGGTCTTCGTCCAAGCCGATCCGGACGGCAAGGTTGCCGAGACGGATGTCACCAACAACCTGGCCTCCCGACTGCTGCACATTGCCGGGCTGCCGGATGCCACTGCGCCCGCTGGCGTGGACCTGTTCGTCGCGCCCCGGTACGTCAGTTTCAACGGTGAGGTCACCGATACTGTCTTCCTCATCGGCTCGCCCGTGGTGACGGTTCGGATCACGATTGCGAACCTCGGCAGCGACGCGGCCGGCGCGTTCGTCGTCAGGGTCCTCGACGGCACGGTCCCGATCGGGCGTCTGACGGTCCAGGGCCTGGCCGGTGCTACGCAACGCGCGCTCGAACTGCCCTGGCTGCCGGGGTCCGGAACCCACGCCATCAACGTCAGCATCGACGCGGACAGCCAGGTTGCCGAGACTGACGAAGACAACAACTCGGCCGCGGTCAACGTGAGTGTCATCGGTTCCACATGTGCGGTCATAGTGAGGAAATACAAGGACGGTGTTGAGCAGGAACCGCCCTTTGCCGCCTATGACGTGGCCCGCTTCCTGGTCGCCACCGCCTACCAGGGCGCTACCGTCGATCTGGTCGTGACCGACTCGCAGGGCATCCCCACCCGGTTCCAGCCAATGCCGCTGTTCGAGGCCGGAAAGTTCCAGTGGAACGTCACAACAGAGCCAGCAGGCACGTACACGGTCACGGCGACCTTCGCCGCCGCCAATACCGGCACCGTGCTGGACCATGCCGAAGCCAGTTTCGAGGTCCTCGATACCGTGGCGCTGCGCAGCATCCGCGTCTCCCTGCCCAAGGACATCGTTGAGGGCGGCGCCGTCGAACCGATTCAAATTTCCGCCACTCTTGCCAATGGGAGCAACGTCGAGGCCACCTGGGCCGTTTCGTGGCGTGTGCTCGATCCGGCCGGTGCTCAGGTCGCGGCCTCGACCGCCGCCGAAAACGTCACCATCCTTGGCAGCCAGATGTCCAAGACCCTGACCCTGGCCCAGCCCATCACCGGCACGCTCTCCGCCGCGGGCCGCTACACCGTCGTGGTCTCCGCCGCCGCGGCGAGCGCCGGGCCGTTCACCGGTCAGGCGGACTTCAGCCTGCTGCCGCCGCTGCACCTCAACGTCACCAACCAAGTGGTTCCCGACCAGGTCGCGCCGCTCGGCAAAGTCCGGGTCAAGACCGTACTGCGCCTCTCCGCCACCGGCCAGGCCACGGGGCTCGACGTCCCGGTAGCCATCACCGACCTGCAGGTCTCGCCTTCGGGCAACATCGTGGACAGCGCCACATCGACCGCCACGATAGCAGCGACCGGCATCATCAACGCCATTGGCGAGATTGTGCCCGACGGCACGAAAATCGCCGCGTATGTCCCGTACGGAATCATCTCCGCGCCCGGCAGCAGTCCTGCGCCCGGCACACCCGCCAACCCGCAGATCCGCATCTTCGACATTGTCGACGGCGCCGTCTCGATCGCGTATGCGCCGCGCGGCGGCACGCTCGGGTCAGGTCAGTACTCCCTCACCGTCATGGAGTTCCATCAGTACCACGACGGCGAGGAGAAGTGGCTCGGATCCAACATCGGCAACGCCGAGATCTTCCTGATGGGACAATGAATGCTTGAACGGAAGCACGCGAAGAACGCTAAGGCCAACACAAAAGGGCGGTAGGTCGGCAGAGCCAGCGGTTCGGTTTCTTGGTTGCCTCGCCCTTGGCGACCTTCGCGAGCTTCTGTGAGAAATTGAGAACATGAGGTAACATGATGAACGGCAAACGCGGTCTGCGGCTGGTCCTGTTCTCGCTCTGCGCGGCGGTCACGGTACAGCTCCACGCCACGACGTACTACGCCAGCAGTTCGGCCGGCAACGACAGCTACGACGGCCTGGCCGCGACCTTCGACGGCACGCACGGCCCGAAAGCGACCATCCAGGCGTGCATCAACGCCGCGACGGCCAGCGACACGGTCATTGCCGCGCCGGGCAC
>MHBL01000020.1 GCA_001803235.1 Lentisphaerae bacterium RIFOXYA12_64_32 | reverse complement strand
CCGCTCCCGCCACGTTGCCAGTACGACCCGGACAAACAGTGAGTAACGCCCACACATGACCGAGCACATCCGCCCGAAAGCCGTTGCCGCATTGCCACGACCTAAGCCATGGTCGCGACTCTGCGGCTCTGTCACCGCTTGAAAAAGTCCATGGTCCATGGTCCATTGTCCATGGTCTGTTGTTCACCGGTGGGGTGCCGCCGAACACATGATTGGGTTACCGCATGTCGTCGCGTTGTCTTTACATTCTCGGTTCGTATCCGCGCTGGAGCGAGACGTTCGTCCGGCAGGACCTGAAACTGCTGCTCGACCTGGGGTTGCCGCTGGCGCCGGTCAGCCTGTTCCCGGGCGACATGGCGGCCGAGCCGGACTGGCCGGCGGTGCAGCTCCTGACGCCGCGGGCGCGTGCGCCCGGCGGGATCGGGCCGAGCCCAGGCTGGGGACCCGGCAACCTGCCCGGCGTGCCGGCACTGCGCGCGCGGCTGTCGCTGCGCCGGCACGGACGTCTGTTCCGGCGCTTGCGCGATCTGGCGACGGCAGCGGGTGTGCGGCACGTGCATGCGGAGTTCGCAGACCTCCCTGCAGTGATGGCGGCCGAGTTGCACCGCAAGCTCGGCGTCAGCTACTCGGTCAGCGTCCACGCGCGGGACGTGCACGCCTGCAAGTACAGCCTGGCCGGACTGCTCGAGGGCGCGGCG
Source organism: Lentisphaerae bacterium RIFOXYA12_64_32 (assembly GCA_001803235.1). Lineage (GTDB taxonomy): Bacteria > Verrucomicrobiota > Lentisphaeria > Oligosphaerales > YB12-FULL-65-16 > YB12-FULL-65-16. The sequence goes on along the minus strand of MHBL01000020.1, from coordinate 23,936 downwards.
TTCGTGACCGCCTGCAACGCGGCCGCACGGGACCGGCTTGTTGCTGAGTGTCCGGCTCTGGCCGCGCGGGTGCATCTGATCCCGCACGGACTGGTCCTGGACGACTGGCCGTTCAGTGAGCCGGCGGACCGGCCGCACCAGCCCATGCGCCTGCTCTACGCCGGGCGCCTGGTGGCCAAGAAAGGCCTGCCCGACCTGCTGCGGGCCCTGGCGCTGGGCAGTAAGACAGGACTCGGGCTCAGCCTCACCATCGTGGGCGAAGGGCCGGATGAGCCGGCGCTGCGCAGGCTGTGCCGCGACCTCGACATCGAGACGCTGGTGCAGTGGCGGGATGTGGTGCCACGCCGCGACGTCCGCAACCTGCTCGAGGCCGCCGACGCGCTCGTCGCTCCGAGCATCGTCACGGCCGAGGGCGACCGCGACGGCATTCCGAATGTGGTCATGGAAGCGCTCGCCATGGGCACGCCGGTGCTGGCCACGGACGCCGGCAGCCTGGGCGAGGTCTTGTCGGAGCGCACCGGCTGGGTCTGCCGCCAGGGCGACCCGGAGCACCTGCTGGCGCGGCTCGACGAACTGCATCGGAATGCGGAGTCCGCACGCGACAAATCCCGGAGTGCACGTAGATTAGTGGAGTCCGAGTACGATGCTCTGACGCTGACGCGGCAGCGTGCGGTTCTGTTCGAGTCTGTTCTCGGGGCCGGGCCTTGAGGCCGGGCCACCATCGGTCGCCTTGCCGCAACGGACCAAACAGACGCAACGGACCGAACGGACGCGAGGCGAATGGGTTACCAGTGAGCCAATCCCTCGGGAGTGTCGAGTGCCGGGTGTCGGGTGAAGAGCCAACGGCTGTCACTCGTGCCTCGCTCCTCATCCCCCGATGCGCAGCCTGTGTCAGGCGGATTTGAGGCGGCGTTTCGCCAGCATGTCAGACAACCCCACGGCAACCCCGACTCCGGTCGCACCACCCTCCGGCGACTCACCTGCGCGCCAAATCGGTCTGTCGCTGCTGGTGGTGGCGATCTGCTGGGTTTTCCTGCGCTTCGGCAGCCTGATCGTCAGTGTGGCGATCACGCACACGTGGCACGCCGACAACCCGATCGTCTCGGCCTACTCGTTCCTGTTCCGGCAGCTCATCACCACGTTCATCTACCCGTCGGTGCTGAACATCTTCCGGCCCGCGTTCATTCCGCTCTACAACGAGATCAAGACGCAGGAAGGGCCGGACGCGGCGACGCGGTTCGCCAACGGCGTGATTGAGATCGGCATGCTGCTCGGCGTCGCCACGTTCGGGTTCCTGTGGCTGTGCCCGGCCTTCACGGTCCGCGTCATGGCCCCGGATTTCTCGCCCGCGCAGCACGCGGCCACGATCACCATGATGCGTGAGATGGCCCCAGGTGTCCTGCTGCTGCTCTTCGCCGAGATGTACCTGCTGGTTTTCCATGCCGAGAAAAAGTTCGCCTACCCGCACGGCGCCGAAGCGGTGCACAAGATCGGCTGGGGCGTCGGCATTGTCGTCGCCGCGCGGTTCCTGGGCTGGGATTCGGCCGCGATCGGTGCGACCTACTCGCTGGCCTGCCTGGCGCAGTTGGCCGTCAACGCGGTCGGGATGTACCGCCGTTTCGGCTGGGTCCTCCGCCCGACGAGCGGCCGCGTCTGGGCGTCGACCTGGGGGCGGCGCGCCTGGATCCTGGTGCTGCCGCTGCTGGTCGGCATCCTGGCGGCGCGGTTCCGTGACGTGTGCACGCTGCGGCTGCAGAGCCAACTGGACAGCGTGCGCTTCGTCAGCGTCGAGTTCGCCCGGCAACTGAGCAATCTGCCACTGGTTTTCCTGGGTCAGATCGTCAGTATCGTCATGCTGCCGCACCTCGCCTCGATCCTGTACGAGAACGGCAAAGAGACGCATCGGCGCACGATCGAGGCGACGGTCGAAATGGTCTGGGTCCTGACCATCCCCGTGGCGGCAGTCACGCTGGTGATGGCGCCGGAATTGACCGCGCTGCTGTTCATCAATGCGCACTGGAGTCACACGGACTTCGTCTTCTGCGCGCAGACCGCCCTTGCGGCCCGCGTGATCGCGCTGGCGTTCAGTTTCATTGCCATCGAGAACATTCTCATGCCCGGCCTGTTCTCGATCCAGAGCATGTGGTGGCCGACGATCTGGGGCCTGGTGGCGACGGTATTCCAGCTCCTGTGCCTGCTCGGCCTGGCCCGGGCGAACCTGGGGAAGGACTCGGCCCTGCTGGTCGCCGGCGTGGCGCTCGTCTACCCGCTCAGCCGCGTGTTCAAGAACGCCATCCTGATGCTGGTGCTGCGGCACAAGACGCAGGCGTTTGCCGGGCCGCAGTTCTGGACCTTCCTCGTGCGCATGACCGGACTGACCGCCGGCGGGTTCGTGCTCATGTACGTCTGCCACAAGGCGTGCGGGCGCGCTCTCGGCGACATCCCCACCGACGCCGATGTCATCGTGTACAAGGTCAAGCTCGCCCTGCAGATCGGCGTCCCCTCCGCCATCATGCTCGCCGGCTTCGTCGGAATGCTGCTCTGGTGCGGCTACCGCGAACGGCTGGTGGACCTGATCCGGAACCTGCGCCAGAGGAAGAAGGGCAACGTGGATCCGGCGGCCGGCGGCGGCGTAGCGGAGTAGGTGACATCGCTCGTAGTGGTGTCGCAGTCCCGGCGGTTGTCCGCCGGGCAAGACACCATCCCCACACCCCGCCGTCGCCACACGTCCGGCTTCGTAGAGAGACTTCGCCGTGACACCCCAGATGGGCTCTTGGCACTCCACGTTGTTCCGTGCGTTGCGAGCCCACTACGAACGGGTGCATCCTGGCGTCTGTAGCGGGGCATCATCTCTGTCAGGATTCACCCGCACAGGGCGCCTTCGTTCGCGTCTTTCGCAGTTCCTCCTTCCCTGGGACATCTGCAGGCCTCCCCCCCCCCTCAGTGCCGCTTCTCGCCGAACACCACCGCTTCGAACACGTAGAACGTCGCGTCGCGCCGCCAGTCGTCCGGGCGCAGGCCGGCCTTGAGCGCCAGGTGCGTGAGCGTGGTGTCGCGGTCCCAGCCCTGCTCGGGCGCGACTTGCGGCAGGAAGACCGCCTCGCGCCGACCCTTCACCAGGATGATCCCGTGCTTGCCGATGATGAACTCCTCGGGTGAAGCAATGGACCGGCGCGGTGTCAGCACGGACAGCTCGATGTCGATCCGGTCCAGTTCCGCGGCCGTGACCGGGTCGAACCGCGGGTCTTCGAACGCGGCGCCGCGCGCGTAGCGAATCACGTTGCGGAAGAGCGGCTCGCGCGCTTCGAGGCATCCGATGCAACCGCGCAGGCTCGCGCCGATGTGCAGGCTGACGAAGCAGGCCGCGTCGGTCTTGAGCAACGCGGAGAGTGTCTCGTCCGCGGGCGTTTCCTGCTTGCTGTCCTCGAGTCGGCTGCGGATCGACTCGCGTGCCAGGCGCAGCAGCAACGCCTTGTCCTCGTCGGTCAGCGGGAATGCCGACTCCGAGGCGGCGGCGGCGGCAACCGCCGTGCCGGCGCCCGCGGTGGCCGCGTCGAGCACCGCAATGCTGGCGTAACTGACGCAGCGGTCGTAGTCGTGGGTCTGGCGGCCGGAGGTGGTGTAATCGAGCAGTTCGCACCGGCACTTCCGTCCCGTCTGCTCGAGCACGGCAAGCAGCACAGCAATCGGCAGGCGCCCGCAGATGGTGGCGCCGGTACGCCCGACGTACTCCTGGAACCCGGCCGGGTCCAGCTTCACGATCTGGTCGATGGCGCCGCGGTCCAGTTCCTCCAGGGCCTTGGGCACATCCTTGCGGAACGGCACGTAATCGAACCCCTCGCCGTAGTGCGTGAAGTCGCTGCTGATCACCCAGAGCGTGTCCGGCTTCCAGAGCGCCTCAGCCAGCGTGACGGCCACGGACTTTAGCTCCGCGGCGTCGAGTTTCCCGCAGACCAGCGGCACCAGTGTCGCGTCCGGCAGGACGGTCTGCACGAACGGGAGCTGCACTTCAAGCGCGTGTTCCGAGGCGTGCGCGTCGCGCCGGTCCGTGATCAGCGGGTTGGCGGCCATGAGCGCGCGGCAGGCGGTCACGTCAACCTCCATACTGCCCAGCGGCGTGGCGAACCGCGCATAGTCGCCCACGCTCAGGCCGTTCAGGAACACCCGGTGCGACGGGGCGATCACGACGACGCGCCGGATATCCTTGCGCTCGCGCAGCAGCGCGTAGGCATGACCGGCGGTGGGGCCGGAGTACGTGTACCCCGCGTGCGGCACGATCAGGGCGCGGACAGCGGCACCATCCGGCGCCTTCTCGGGCTGTTTGAGGTAGCCCTCCACAGCCGCGGTCAACCGCTCGGTCACGCCCGGGTAGAACTGTCCCGCCACCGCCGCTTTCCGCTCGTCGGTGAAGCCTTTCATCTCCGCGTCTCCTGCTGCGGCGCACGCCAGGACGGGCAGAAGAACCAGCCACGCTGCCCGTCTTGAGATGCCCGCGACGTCCATGGTCCCACTCGCTCCGCCAGCCAAGGCTTGCCCCGGCCGCTTCACCCGACCCGGATGTGCGCTTCCCGATACCATAACAACAGAATAACCCGCACTTGCCGAAGGTGCAACCCACCACCGTCTCGCGTGCCTTACGTCAGTTCCGTAGGGGCGGGATCCGTCTGCGTGCATTGTGCCTGAGTCCCGGCTTCAGCCGGAAGCCTCGGCGAGCTTCAGCGAGCCGTGCGTCGACCGCTCGCTGAAGCTCGCTGCCACTTCCGCCTGAAGGCGGCACTCTGGCGGGAACGCGAGACATCGGATTGGCGCCCGGGAAACCCTTGAAACATTTGACTTCTGCAATAACGTACGAACGTCTTGTCTCGCCACAAAGGGAATCCCCTACCGAAGTGACATGCGCCCCGCCCAGCGTTGCCGCCCGACAATATCGGCCAGACTCAAGCGTTCATATGGACGTGACAACGACGGTTTGAGGTCATCGGTGCCCAGGTCCGGGGCTCGGGGTTCCGTTTCTCGGCTTGACCAAGCGCCCTGTCCATGGTCCATTGTCTATGGTCCCCCGTTGCGCGTGGCGCCAAGTTCTGTTCATCGCAGGAGGCTGCTGTCCCATGCCCACCGTACCTGTCGACACCGAAGCACCCACGCTGGTGACGCCGCCACCCGGCGGCAGCACGCCGCCGCCGGCAGCGGCCGTCCGACCGCCGTCGTTCGCGTTCCCCAAGGCGGTGTGGGTGATCGTCCTGCTGCTCGCGTACGCGAATTTCCTGGCTTGGAACTACGCCCCTGCCATTTTCACGCCGGACGCCAATGGTTACTACGCGCAGGGCACGTTGCTGGCGAACACGGGCAAGACGTGCTTCCGGCTCGACTCGCCGGTGCAGTACGTCGGCATGCACTGGCTGTTGGCGCCATCCGGCGACTACTACAGCCGCTACCCGCCCGGGCTGGCCGTGCCGATCGCGCTGATGTCGCGCCTGTTCGGGCCGGAGGCGAGCGTGGCGCTGAACCCGATCCTCGCCGTGCTCGGCGTCCTCGGGCTGTTCCTGCTGGTGCAGACGGAACTGGGCTTTGCCTGGGGCATGGCCGCCGCGGCACTGCTGGCCATAAACCCGACCTACAACCTGCACGCTATCTCCTGCGACTCGCACATGGCCGTGACCGCACTGCTGACCTGGGGACTCTGGTGCCTGCTGCTGTGGAGTCGCCAGGGACGACTGTGGCAGGCGCTCTGCGGCGGACTGCTGCTGGGCTGTATTCCGACCGTGCGCTACCCGGAAGCGCTGTACGGGCTGGGGATCGGTGTCTTCCTGCTCTGGCACTGGCGCTGCCGCCCGCGGGCGTGGCTCGACATTCTGGGCGCCGGCCTGGCCGCACTCATCCCGATCGTGCCGCTGCTGGGGCGCAATCAAGTGTCGTTCGGCGCATTCTGGCGCACCGCCTACTCGTTCACCAACGAACAGACCGGGTTCGGCTGGGGGTATTTCCAGGCCCACTTCGTCCAGTACCTGCAGACCCTGCTGGGTAACGGTGTCGGGCTGTTCTTCCCGCTCGGCGTGATCGGCATCACACTGCTGTGCGGAGTGCGCAAAACGCGGGCGCTCGGCTGTTGCCTGGCGCTGCTCACCGTCCCGGTCACGTTGCTGTACATGGCCTACTACTGGGCGCCGGCGATGATGTCGCAAGGCACTATGCGCTTCCTGCTGCCGACCTTCCCGCTCTACTTCCTGGCCGGGTTGTGGGCACTGCACACGTTCCTCGACGGACTGACACCGGCGCGACGGTACGCGGTCATGGCGGTACTCATGACCGTGCAGGCCTGCTGGGGCGCGTTCACGTCCGTGGTCGAACTGCGCCTGATCCATCACCAGAAGCGCGTGCTGGCGATCGCGACGCAGGGCCTCGAGCAGTACGTGCCGGCCAACGCAGTGGTCGCCGGGCACCCCCAGATCCTGCAGCACCTCGACTTTGTCCGGCGCTGGCGCCTGACCGACCCGAGTCTGTTGCGGGGTGAGCGCGGCCCCGAGGCGCAGCAAGCCAACGCGGACGACGACACACCGCGGCCGATGCAGGCCGGCAAGCGCCAGGCCCAGACGGCCAAGTACGAAGGCTTGCGGCCGGGCGAGCGCGAGAAAGCGTTTGCCGACGACGTCCGGGCGTGGGCCGGCGAGGAAAAGGTCTTCTACATCGGCACCGAGGAGGACATCGCCAACATGCAGGGAGCGTGGTTTCATCCGGACAACTTCAAGGTCATCGCGCGGCTGCCGCTGCCGGAAGCGCCCAAACTCCCCAACCGCGGCGGCATGGATGGTGGCGGCCCACCGGGCGGCATGCAGGGTCCGCCAGGCGCGGGGCCCGCACCCGACGGACAAGGCCCGCAACCACCGGATCAGCCCGGCATGGGACCGGGACAGCCGGACGCTGGCCCGCCCGATGGCGGTCCGGATCGGCCCGCGGCGGCGGGCGGCGTGGGCCAGCAGGACCGACTTTTCGGACGCGCGGGGGCACAACCCGGCGGGATGGCCCGGGGCCGCGGCGGCCCGGGCGGTGGTGGCGGCATGCTCGCACGCATGGACTTCGTGCACGGCGCCAAGGAACTGGTGATCGCCGAGTGGCACCCGCAGTTCCGCATTCCGAAAGGATTCCGCCGCGACGGCGGTCCGCCCGCCCCGGATCGACCCTGGCAACAGCGCTGGCGCCCAGGCCGCGCGCCGGACCGGTAGGCCGGCGTTCCGGGGAAGCGGGCAGGCAAGCGGCCGCCCGCGTCATGGCGTCGGCGGCCCCCGAGCGGCGGATCATCTCGGTCTGTGACTCCGGCGTTTGCGTCTGAGTCCCGCCTTTCAGGCGGAAGTGGCAGCGACGCTTCAGCGAGCGGTCGCACGAGGTTGCCATATCACACGCGTGTCGGCGCCCTTCCCGGCGTGTCGGCACGTGCGTGTTCTGCAACGCCGTGCGCCACTGGCTGAAGCTCGTGGCGGGCTTCCGGCTGAAGCCGGGACTCAGACCGGAACGCCAGAGCGCTGCGCCTAACCGCGTGACTCGGTCGGCTACGACGGCCTCGTCCGGGTTCCCGATCGTCCGTTTCGCCCGGTGCGACCCGAGTCGGTATTGAATCGGCTCCGCGCTGGCAACCGTTTGCCACCGGTCAACACGGGGTCCCAGGGTGACGCTGTCGCTCTGCCCTGGGCTGGTATACGTTGCCCCGTCAGGGCAAGTCTGTGGTCGCCTCGCGGCGGGCCTGATTCTGCGGGTTTCGCTGGCGCTGTTCTCGGCGCCGAACTCCAATAACACACCACGCCGGTACGACGCCGGGCGCTTGCGCGGGCCCGGGCGAGGTGCGATAGTTGCTCCCGGTCGAGGAGGTCACGTTTGGGCAGGGACGGTTCTCGGGCTCGCCATGCCGGACGTCGCGCGCGCCAACTCAGTTGCCGCCCGACCCTAACGGCGAGTGTTGAGGACAACCCGCCGAAAACAGGAGAATCGTCATGCGCAAACTCGGGTGGTTCGGGGTGGCGTTGGTCGCGATGAATCTGACGGCCGCGGCGGAGGTGATCCTGGTTGCGGACGGGCTACCGCAGGCAATCGTGGTCACGGCAGCGAACCCGGGTCCGGTGGCCAAGTACGCCGCCGAAGAACTGGTCTGGCACGTCGAGAAGGCCACCGGCGTCAAGCTGCCCATGGCGACCGAAGACGCCCTGCCGGCCGAGCCGGCAACACGTGTGTTCGTCGGGCACTGCGCGGCCGCGACGGCGGCGGGCATCGACACCTCGACGCTGGCGCTGGAGGCGTGCGTGCTCCGCACCGTGGCCCCGGCGCTGTTCATCGTCGGCGAAGACACGGCCGGGGACCCGCTCTCGACCAGCACGCGTGCCGGCACGCTCTGGGGCGTCTACGAACTGCTCGAAACCACGCTGAACGTGCGCTGGCTGTGGCCGGGCGAGCTTGGCGTCGATGTCCCGAAATCCACCCGCGTTGTGGTCCCGGACACGGACCGCACGATTGCACCGAAGTTGTTGCAGCGGCAGGTGCGGCCGGGCTACGGCAAGACCCCGGAGCGCGGCGGGTTCTCGCCCGCCGGCCGCGAGCAGAACCGGCGCGAGCAGCAGGTGTTCCTGCGCCGACACCGCATGGGCCGGTGTGTGCGCTTCCGGTACGGCCACGCGTTCGAGAGCTGGTGGGAGAAGTACGGCGCCGAGCACCCGGACTGGTTCCAGCTCCTCGAGAATGGCCAGCGCGGCCCGACCACGCCGGGCGCGCGCTTCTCAATGTGCGTCTCGAACCCCGGCTTTCACGAACAGATTGTGGCCGTATGGCGCAAGCTCAAGGCGGACAACCCTGGCGAGTTCGTCAACCTCAACTGTTGCGAGAACGACATTCAGGGCCTGTGCACCTGCGACGCGTGCCGCGCCTGGGACGGCCCGCAGCCGGAGAAGATTCACCCGCGCTTCGGCCCGCGTGTCGTCTCGGACCGCTATGCCCGGTACTGGCTGGCGGTGCAGCAACTGGCGGCGAAGGAGGACCCGGCGGCGACCGTGCTGGCCTACGCTTACGTGAACTACGCGCCGCCGCCGAGCCCCGCGATCCGGCTCAACGAGCACGTTGTCGTCGGCACGGTGCCGGACCTGTTCTTCCCGCGCTCGCCGGAGGCGCAGAAGTGGGTGCTGGACCAGTGGGACGGGTGGGCGCGCACCGGCTGCCGTCTGTTCCTGCGGCCCAACTACACGCTGGGCGGCTACTGCATGCCGCACGTCTACTCGCACCAGTTCGCCGAGGAGTTCCGCTACGAGGCGGAGCGCGGTATGGCCTTTACCGACTTCGACTCGCTGACCGGCCAGTGGGCGACTCAGGGGCCGACGCTGTACCTGCTCATGCGCCTGCACCTGCGCCCGGAGCGCACCGCCGACCAACTCCTGGCCGAGTACTACGCCGGGTTCGGCCCCGCCGCGGATCAGGTCAAGGCGTACTTCGACTACTGGGAACAGTACATCCTGCCGCGCACCGGGCAGTTCGAAGAGGTGAACTGGACCCGCTATGCGGCCTATGCACACGAGGTCTTCCCGCCCGACGTGCTCACCGCCGGGGAGAAGCTGCTCGACGCGGCCGCGCTGGCGGCGGCGGCGGACGCCACCGCCGCGGCGCGAGTCGGGTTCCTGCGCACCGGGCTTGAGCACGCGACGCTCTGCGCCAGGGTCGCGGCGCTGGTGCAAGGCGCCGGCTCGCCGACGGCGGGACGCCGCGCCCGGGCCGAGTTGTACAAGTTCCGCCTTGAGCACGAGGCCAGCAGCTTCAGCAACCTCGATTTCTGCGCTTACATCGAGGGGTGCAGCTGGCGCCTGTCCGAAGGTTACAGCGGCGAACCGCTGCGGCCGGTGGCGGAGACGGTCGAACCGCGCACCGACCTGCAAGTGACGCCCCTGCGCGGAACGCATGTAGTGGTGACCCTGCTGAAAAAAGGCGAGAACTTCGCGGCCAACATCGCCTGCGACCGGGTCGGGCAGTACGCCGATCCCGCCGCCTGGGCCTTGTTCGACCCGGATGGCCAGCCGCTGGCCAAGGGCACACTGCAGCCGGGCGAGACCGGACACGTCGAACAGCCGGTCCCCGCTGACGGCGTCTATGCCTTGAACCTGGCCACGGGCGCCAACTCGGCCCGCATCACCCTGCGTTCGGACCATGCGGCGTTCACCGGCCCGACACTGCGGCTGATCGGCACGGGGTCGCCGCTGTACTTCTTCGTTCCGGCCGGCATCACCAAGTTCCGACTCACCATGCAGACCGGCGCCCCCGGCGAAACGGCCGCGGTCGTCGTGCGCGACCCGGACGACCAGACCGCGGCCAGCGGCGAAACCGGGGCGGCGAAAGAAGTCGCGCTGGACGTGACCGTGCCCGACGGCAAGGCCGGCCGCGCCTGGTCTGTCCTGGTCACCGAGGGTGGGCCGGGGGTCTTCGAGGACTACACGCTGACGCTGGATCCGGCCCTGCCGCCCTACTGGTCGCACGCCCCGGACCGGCTCGTCCTGCCCGCCGGCCCGTGAGCCTCACACCCAAGGATTGATGCCAGGACCGAAACGCCACGTCAAGGAGGTGCCACATGGGTTGGGGACGAATGCTCCTCATGGGGAACGTCGGGCAGCAACTGGACATCCATGACCAGAGGGATGAACTGCAGCGGCTGCGTCAAGACCTGAGCCGGAACGATGACTTCCGCTTCGAGGGCAAGAAGGCGGTGCAGAAGCTGCAGAAGGAGAATGACGAACTGCGGCTCTACGTCGCCTCGCTCATCCGGCTACTCGTCGCCAAGCAGGTGCTCACGGCACCCGAGATCGCACAGATGGTGACCGACATCGACGCCGAAGACGGTACGCGCGACGGCAAGATCAGCGACCCGATCCAGTGAGATGGTCGACCGGCCGGCCCGAACCGCCAAGTGCGCGGGTCGACAAGCCGCGACCGGTGCGGAGCTCGCACCACGGCGTCCTGGGCCACGCCGCCGGTCGGGACTGAGACTGTCCTGACCGGCACCGCGCCGGTGCCGCCATCACCCCCCGCTCCGAAGTCCGAATGAAAGGGACCTACCCCATGACGCGCAAAGAGCTGGCCATCGTCACCGATCAGCAGGCCATTCTCATCGACTCCGGGACCGGCTGGCAACTCCGTCGCAGTCACGCCGCCATCGAGACCGATCGCGGCACGGTGGCTGCGGACTCCGCAACCGCGAACGCAGGCGTCGAGTGCACGTTTCACACGCAACGGCTCGGGCCGCACGCGGTCGAGTTCTGGCAGACACTCGCCAACCGCGCGCCGCAGCCGCTTTGCGTCCGACGCATCACGCTGCTCGACGGCCTGCTCAAATTCACCGGTGCCGCTTGGGATCTGGTGCACGGCGAGCTGTTCCGCTGCGAGCGCTACTTCGGCGGCTTCACCATGCTGCCCAACCGTTTCCGCGAATCGGTGGATCGGTTCGAGGGCACACTCGGCCTGTCCGAGGACACGCCGTTCCCCGCACTGCTGTTCACGCACCGCGAGCGCGGCACGGTCCTGATCGGCGTCCTCAGCCAGGACCGCTGCAAGCCGGCGTGGACCTTCACCCGCGCCGACGGCGCACTGCGCCTCGCCGCCGCCGACTGCTTCTCCGGCATCCCCACCATCCCGGTCGCGGCCGGCGCCACGTTCAGCTCGGAACGCTGGGTGGTTCTGGCCACGCCCGGCTCGGCCGTCGATGCGATCGACGCCTACTTCGAACTGCTGCGCCAGCGCCTCGGGTTCCTTGGCCGTGACAGCGTCCTGCGCGAAGAAGCTGCGTGGGGCTCATGGAACTACAACGTCCGCCCCGCCGGGCACGGCGACGTCACGCACGACTACATCGTCGCCAATGCCCGAGCGCTCAAGGACTTCCACCCCAAGGCGCGCTGGGTCATGATCGACGACGGCTACCAGGTCGACCGGTGCCGCCGCAAGGCGTTTTACGGCATCGAGATCGTTTCGCCGGCCTACGCCACACCGCACGAGCCCAGCCGCTTCCCGCACGGCATGAAGGCGACCGCCGACGCGATCCGTGCCGCCGGACTCAAGCCCGCGCTCTGGAGCACGCCCTGCATCGACGGCGGCGGCCCGTTCGCCGCGCAGCACCCGGACTGGCTCCTGAAGCTGAAGGACGGCCACCAGTTTCTGCCCGGCTCCGGACACCTCGACTACTCGATCCCCGAAGCGCGCGAGTTCACGCGCCGCGCCTGGCAAACGATCTTCCACGACTGGGGATACCAGGGGCTCAAGTGCGACTTCTGGACCACGGCGTTCGAACTGCCGGAGATCGAGTTCCGCAACACCGACCGCACCGCGATCGAGCTGCGCAACCTCTTTCTCAAGGACATCCAGGAACTGGTGCCAGCCGGCGGGTACCTGCTCACCTGCTGCACGACGAACACGGGCAACCCGTTCCTCGGCATGCACGCCCAGGCCTCACGCGCCGGCAATGACGTCGGCGACGGGAACTGGCAGCAGCTCTGGAGCGCCGCTGTCATGGCCACCGGCTTCTCGGTGTTCTACCGCGGCGACTGCCTGCTCGCCGACGCCGACTCGTTCGGCTGGTGCCCGAACCTCGACGCGGTCGGGAATCGTCTCTGGGCCACGCTCACGCTCGTGACCGGCGGCATGTGCGAAATCGGCGGCGATATCGCGGCGCTCTCCCCGGACGGAGCCAAACTGCTGAGGACCGGGCTGGACTTCTTCGGGCCGGTCGCCAAGGCGGTCAGCAATGTGCTCGACGGCGGCACCGACGCCATGCCGGCCAGCGACTGGCGCGTCGAGCGCCCGGACGGCGTCTTCGGAGCCCGCTTCAACTGGCAGGACTACCCGCGGCCGCTCCGTCTCGCGCGTCCGGTGGTCGACCTGTGGACCGGCCAGACGTTCGGGAACGGCACTCTGCTCCCCCGCCACAGCGCCATCCTGTTCCGGGAGTGAGGGAAGGCGCGCGCACCTCAGGCGTGCTCACGCCTGCGGTCGGTGCGTCGACGTCTGTCAACGGCTGGACGATCGTGTGGGTATGCCGGGTACGTCGGGATACCCACGACCTCACGGCCCGGGCTGGCGGCCATTTCCTCAAGCAACTGCGCCACGGCGGCGGCCCCTGCGTCGAGAATGCGCTTCCCCTTTTCCGCCGTCGCAAGGACCGGGTTGTCCGTGATCCCCGGGACCAACTGCATCCGGTCGCGGCGTACGGATTTCGGGGTCAAGGCCAGGACACAGGACGCCTCTGCCTCGCCGGCGTGGCCGATGGTCTTGGTGACCGGACCGTCGCAGACCGCACCGAACACGGGAATAATCAGCTCCCACCAGTTGACCGCCCGAATCTGGCGTACCAACCGGCACTTCAGTTCCAGCGCCGCCGCGTCGACCGTGCCCATGTTGCCGCCGTGGCCGTTGAGAATCAGGATCCGGTCAAACCCATGCTGGACAATCGATTCGCACACCTCGGCCAGCACGCGCAGCAGCGTCTCGACGCGAAGCGTGATGGTGCCGCCCGGGTACATCATGTGATGCGGTGAAATGCCAAACGGCATGACGGGCGTGACCAGCACTGGGGCTTTGGCGCGCCGCGCCGCCTCCTGCGCCACCCACTCGATCTCGCGATTGTCGGTGTTCACCGGCAGCGCCAGCCCGTGCTGCTCCACGGACCCGACAGGCACGATCACGACGGTGCCGCGCTCAGCCAGCGCACCGAACTCCTCGCGCGTACGTTCCGACCACAGCACCTCGCCAATGGTTTTCATGATCTGCGTCCTTTCCGCCGCGGCCTCACGTTCGGGGGCCCGCCCGGCTCACCCGCGGACCGGCGCGATCTGCGCACGGCGGTTCAGTTCAACCCACGCCCGGCTGCCATCATCCGGAATGATCTCAAGCTTCACGCCTTGATGGAAGAGCGGCTGGTTTCCTGCGGCGAAGTCGTCCCAGACACCCAGGATGTCCGTCAGGCCCTGGGTCCCGCGCTTCCCGACCGGGTAGGTCACCTGTGCGCCACAGGGCCACGTGACCCGGTACAGGTTCGGCGGCGCCGGCGGGGCAAACCCGTCTTTGACGCGGTATCGCTCGATGGCATCCTCGTCCGGCGCGATGCCCAGGCCGGGGGCTTCCGGCACAGGCGCATAACCATTCTTGACCTGGATCCGGTCCCGAATCAGGTCGTCCTCGTAAATCTCATGGCACGTGACCGCCGGCCAGGTGGCATGGCGCAGGACCGCACCGAAATGCAGCATGTGCGCCGTGGTGAACCCGGTACCGACCAACTGCAGGAAGAACGGCTTGTTGAACTGCGCTGCCAGTTCCGCCTGCTGCCGCAGCGCCAGCGCGCCGCCGCCGATCACGAAACCGTCGCAGACATCCTCGCGCACGGCCGTCTCAATGGGCGGTGAACCGTAATGCAGCGCCACCTTGCGCGTGATCTTGCTCCGCAGCGCCCGGCCCCCCGCCACGTCCTGCTGCGGGATCGGCGACTCGAACACATCGACGCCCGGGATCTTCTCCAGCTCGAGCAGGTACGGCACCGCGGTGGCGGCATCCAGCAGGAAGGCATTGAAGTCCGAATCGAACCGGAAGTCCGACGGGACAATGCCGGACAGCGCCTGGAGCTGCGCCGCGTAGTCGCGCCACGGCCGCGCCTTGAGCTTGGCACTCATGTACCCGAGGCTGAGCGCTTCCCGGATCTCCTCGACCCAGTCCTCCGTGGACATGTCATTCGTCCACCATGAGACCGGGCACGCGTCGCGCACCATCTGGCCGAGCAGGCGGTGGCACGGCACGCCGGCTGCCTTGCCGGCCAGGTCGTGGATCGCCATCTGCAGTCCGGCGCCGAGCCGGTCGTCCCAGAGGAACTCGAACGGCGAGTGCCCGATGACACGTTCGGCTTGGGCCTCCGGCACGCGGCCCCACGTGTAGTAGCACATGGTCTCGCCGTACCCGACCAGCGCCTTGCTGTCGGTGCGCAGCCGCAGCACCTCGAACACGGTCCAGTCCCAGTTCTCCCGGGTCAGGTGCCGCGCGTGCCGCGGCTTCAGCGGCACCGACACCCAGGTCCGTTCCACCTTCTTGATGATCGGGCTCTTCATGTGCGACCTCCCCACCTGCGCGTCATCCGGTCCCATAGCACAGGCACTGAGATGTAAAGGTATGAGGGTGTGGCCCAGATGCAAGCCAGGAACGGAGCCAACTTGCCTCCCGGCCAATGCCGTGCAATAGTTGACGAGCACTACGGGGACGGCGGCAACGTGCAGACTCTATCCCGGGATCAAAGGAGGATGGTTCAGATGAAGGGCATCGGACGTGTCGGAACGCTCTGCCGAGGCGGACAACCTCACATCGCACACACGGGTCGGCGCGCCATGCCTGCTCTGTGCGCCTGCTTGCTGCTTCTCCTCGTCTGCCTGCCCTCGTTCGCCGGCGCGGCACGCTCGACCCGCAAACTGATCGCCACCGGCTGGGACGGCCCGGACACGAAACGACTGCGCGAGAACATTGCCGACATGGAGAAACGCCCGTTCGATGGCGTGTTCTTCAATGCCGTCGGCGTGCGCGAGGACGGTAAGCCGTGCGGAATCCGCAGCGCGCACAGTGCCACGCCGTGGAAAAAGGAGTGGTTCCAAACCTGCGTCGACGACCTGAAGGCGACGAAGTTCACCACGTTCACCGACAACTTCCTCACCATCGGTGCGAACCCCGGCAACGTCGACTGGTTCGACGACGCGGGCTGGGCCGCCATTGTCGAGCACTGGCGCATTGCCGCGTGGGTCGCGAAGCAGGGCGGCGTCACGGGCGTGCAATACGATCCCGAGCCGTACGAGGCGCCGTTCGCGCAGTTCAGCTATGCAGCGCAGACGGAGAAAGACAAGCACACGTTCAACGAGTACTACGAGAAAGCGCGGCAACGCGGTCGCGAGGTCATGGCCGCCACCGTCGCGGAGTTCCCCGGTCTTACCTTGTATTGCTATTTCATGAACTGCGTGAACTTCCAGGCCGTAACGTTCGAAGACCCGCGCCCGGCACTCGCCGGGAGCGGCTACGGGCTGTTCCCCGCCTTCATCGACGGCTGGCTCGACGCCGCGCCGCCGGACGTGACCTTCGTGGACGGCTGCGAGAACGCCTACATGTTCAACAGTGAGATGGACTTCTACGCCGCGGCGGTCAAGATCAAGGGCGCCTGCCAGCAACTGGTCGCACCCGAGAACCGCGGCAAGTACCGGGCCCAAGTTCAGGTCAGCTTCGGCATCTACCTCGACGCGTACTGGAACGAGAAAGGCCCCTACTTCATCGACGGCAAGGGCGGCCCGCGCGTGAACCGGCTCCTGGCCAACACGGCGTGCGGCCTGGACGTGGCCGACGAGTACGTCTGGATGTACGGCGAGAAGAACCGCTGGTGGCCGACGCCGAACGGCGGCGTCAACAAGGAGTCATGGGCGGAAGCGCTCCCCGGCTCCGAGGACGCACTGCGCTGGGCCCGCGATCCGGCGGACTTCGCACGCGACCGCATCACGGCGCTGCGCCAGGCCGGCACGCTCGTGAACCTGGCGCGCAACGCCGACTTCGGCGCCGCCACCGCGCCCGATGTCGAAGGCAAGCAGCAGGACTGGAAGGACGGCGGCGCCCCCGCCGGCTGGAGCTTCTGGCAGACGGACAAGTCGAAAGGCGTCATTGCGTGGGACCGCGAGACGGGCGCCACCGCACCCGGTTCCGCACGCGCCGCCAACGTCGAGAACGGCTGCTTCATCCAGACGTTTCCGGTGAAACCCGGCGACCGCTATGCGGTCCGCACTCTGGCTCGCTGCCAGGGCCGCTCGAGCGTCTCGGTGCGCGTCCGCTGGCAGACCGCCGACCGCAAGTGGACCAAGGAAACGCAGGACGTGATCCTGTCCCCCGGCGCCGCGGTCATCGGTGACTGGCGCGAGATCTTCGGCGCCGTCACCATCCCCGAGGAGGTCGGCAACCTGGTCCTGCTCCTCGGCATGAGCAGCCAGTTCTCCGACCAGGACGTCGCCTGGTTCGACGACGTCGAAGTCCACGCCCTGACCCTCGCGCCCGCCGGACCGTAAGCCCTAAGTGGACTGGGAGGTGGCGCGGGACCTCCGGGACCGCAGCAGGGTGCTCGGGTCCGTCCCGGACCGAGGCCCTCGGCCGGGGACCGGCCCGAGTACTCCGCTTCGGCGCGGGACGCACCGAGCCACGGCGCGCCCTGGACTGCACCCTGGACTGGGTAGACCGATCCACGCGGTGCGATTGACAGTCCTCACCGGCAAGGTTAACTTGGGTTCAACTTCGTCTGGGGATACCATGACCGCTACCATCAGCGCCAGAGAACTCCGTCTGCATCTTGGGACCGCCGTTTCCAAGGTGCGGCGCGCGGGACCGATCCGGATGCCTCCCCAGCCCAGGCCAGTAAGCCGGACGGCCCAGGCTCGTAGTCCCGCCTTCAGGCGGTCCGGCCCGCGCGTCGCCAAGGCAGAACATGGTGCTGACACGGAATGGCGCGGCCCTCGGTCGGCTCGCATTGGTCTCGGCCTGCCCCTCGCCCTGCTTGTTGCCCTGTTGGCGCTTCTCCCCGTCGCCCAGGCCCAGTCCGACCTCCCCGATGGCGGTCTGACGCTCGGCACGCGCCTGGCGAACGACTTCGCCGACAGCACCCTGGATGTGCTGGTCCCGGTCTGGGGCGACGGCCACAACCTGGCCTTCTTCAACCCGCGCAGTACGGTCGGCGACGACCACGAGGAGGAGATCAACGCCGGCGTCGGCTACCGCCACCTGCTCGCAGATGTCGCTCTCATCCTCGGTGCTAACGTTTACTATGACTCGCACTGGTCGAGCAACAACAACCGCTTCGACCAGCTCGGCCTGGGGCTCGAGTTCCTGAGCGAGTGGGTCGATGCACGCGGCAATTGGTACGTGCCGGAAGGCGGCGAGAAGAGCGTCGGCGACGGCAGGGTCTGGGCCTGGGGCGACGTGTACGGGGAGGGAAATGGGATCCTGCAGAAAGGCTACGGCGGCGTCGAGCGGGCGCGCGACGGCTATGACGCGGAAGTCGGGGTGCGCCTGCCGTACATCGACCACTGGGCCGACGTGCGCGTGTTCGTCGGCTACTATTTCTGGGACGACGAGTTCGACACCGACAGCGATCTCAAAGGCCCCAAGGCCCGCGTCGAGGCACGGGTCCTGCCCGGCCTGACCGTCGACGCCGAGGTCTTCGAGGACGAAGGCGTGATCGGCAGCGAGAGGTACGTCGGCTGCCGCCTACACGTGCCGTTCGACCTGGGCGACATCATTGCCGGCCGCAACCCGTTCGCCGGTGCGAGGGCCGCATTCGGCAAGGACAGGACACCGCGCCGCTTCGCCGACCGGCTCGGCGAAATGGTCATGCGCGACCAGTACGTGCGCATGGGCACAGGAGTGAGCGGCAGCCCAGCCCGCCGGGATGTTTTGCTCTCGGATGTGGCCTTCGTCGACAAGGATGCCGTGGACAGCGCCCAGGCCGGCTCCTTCACGGATCCGTACCTGAGCATCGACGCCGCGTTGGACTCGGGTGCGCGCAACGTCAAGGTTGCCGCCGCCACCACCGCCTACGCCGAGAACGTCCAGCTCCCCGCCGGCACCGCGCTCTACGGCCAGTTCGTCGGCTTCGGCGGCCGCGTCTCCGACCCGCTCCGGCCCGCCATCCACGGCATCGAAGCGAACCCCACCGTCCGCCTGACCGGCGACAACGTGACCCTCTCCGGCTTCCAGATCACCCACGCCGCCACCGGCCCGAGCGGAGAGATCGATCCGGTCCTACTGCTACACAGCTACTTCTGGGTGTTCGGAACGTCGGATGTGGGCGAGGTCGGCATTTACGGTCACGATGTTTCTGGCATCACCCTTACAAACGACGCCGTCGAAGACTGCTACCGCGGAGTACTCCTCACCCCGGACGCCCGGGCCAATTTCACGGCCACGCTAACAGACAACTACGTCACCGGCGCGTCCATGGACGGGGTCTGCGTCCTAACAGTCGGGACTGGCGGCGGGGACTTTCGCCTCGACATGTCAGGCGACTACTCCCGGAACGGCCATAATGGTGCCTTGATTCAGGGAACGGCGTTTGTCAGGGCCGCCGGGGAGTTTCAGAATCTGGTGTTGGACGGGAACGGAGACTGCGGCATCAATGCGGACGTCTACGCCGAGGGCGACGGGAGTTCGGCGCTCTTCATCCTCCGCAGCCTCGCTGCGACCGGCAATTCCCAGACGGGCATCAGGTTCCGTGCCAATGCCAGCGGCGCGAATGCACGGGCCGAAGCAACCGTCTCGGATAGCCGGGCCGACGGCAACGGGTTCGACGGCCTTTGGGTTGGCGCCGTGGGCCATGGCAGCGTGTCGAATGCTGAGACCACCGCGTCGCACTGCCATGCCGATCGAAACGGCCAAGAAGGACTGGTGTTTGTGTCGGCTGCTGAGGGCGACCAAGCCAGAGCACGGACCATGGTCGCCAGCGGGTCGGGCCGTCGGAATGGGGAGCGGGGGGTGTACGTAGGCGCCTTGGCTTCCGGTGCCGCGTCCGTTGCGGAAGTCTCCGCCCAAGACTGCCAGGCAGGGACTAACCGCGTTGGCATGTACCTTGCCGCGGACGCGGAATGGGGAGATGAGAACTCCACGGCAACGGCGGTCTTGAGGGACAGCACCGCCGACGGGAACCAGGACTACGGCATTCACTTGGGTGTTTGGGGCGGCAAAGCCCAAGGTCTGATCACGAATTGCCGTGCCAACCGGACCCAGCGATGGGATGGGATCGAGATGTATGTGTTCGGTTGCAGCGATACAACCCCGGCGGAGGCCGTGGTGACCGGCTCCACGATGGAGGACAACGCCGAACACGGCCTCTTCCTGCATGTGTCCTCCATGAACTCCGTCTGCGCCCTTTCCGACAACCGCGCCAACAGGAACAGGTCTTGCGGATTGAACCTCCAGATCAACGGCAACGACGTGAATACTGCGATCCGCGATTGTCGTGCCGAGGGCAACGGCGCAGAGGGAGTGCTGGCCGACTTTGCCGGCTGGCTTCCTCTCGACCTCATCGCGACCTTCGACCGGGTGTTCCTGAACGGCAACGGGTTCCGGACCGGAGCGAACGGGATGCTCTTCAGCATCGACACGCCCGGCGCGATTGCCGTGCAAGGCTCGAACTGCGCGTTCACCAACAACCAGGACGACGGGCTGCAGATCGAGGCGGCGGCTGGCGCGGCGGCGTACACGCTGGACTTCGGCGGCGGCGCACTGGGCGCCGCGGGACACAACTCCTTCTTCGGGAACCTGAACGGCCTGGGCCTGTGCAACAGCGGCAGCGGTGTGGTTAGCGCCGGGAACTGCTACTGGGGCCGCCCCGCTCCCGTCGCCGGCCAGGACTACAGTCCGTCCGGCACGGTGGATGCCACGAACCCGCTGGTCAGCGACCCGAACTGAGATGCCGGGCGCCGGGTACGCTGCAGCATGGCGGTCGCCTGCCTCAACGCGGGCGGAGACAGAGTGTTACGTCAGTCGCGGGTGCACATCCGGCAGAGCCGCGGGAGGTAACGAGCGGTTCCGTTCAAGGCACCGCTTGCTACCGCGCGCGGCTCGGACAGAGGGGCCCGCTTCACAGAGGCATTACAGGCAGATATCCTGACATCTTGCTTTCGCTCGCAGGTAAGGTTAACTTAAGATTATCTTGTTCTTGGGAGAATCTATGACGGCTACCATCAGCGCCAAGGAGTTGCGGCTGCATCTTGGGGAGGTTGTCTCCAAGGTGCGACGGGGCCGCCGTTTCACGGTGCTCTATCGCAGTCGGCCCGCGTTCGATGTCGTGCCGGTCGGCGAGCAGCAGGTGGCAACGACCCGGCTCGACGACGACCCGTTGTACCGGGCCGAGCCGGTGGGGGCTTCGTCGTCAGGCGATGCGGCACGGCGGCATGACGAGGTGCTGTACCGGTGAAGACGCTGTTCGTCGATACCGCCGGATGGGTCGCCGCCGCGGACGCCACCGACCCTGCGAACCAGGCTGTCCGTGACGAGCGCGACCGGTGGCTGGCCGACGGCGGCCTGCTCCTGACCACCGACTACGTCTGTGACGAGACTCTGACCACGCTACGCTTCCGGCTCGGACTGGAGGCGGCCGAACGCTGGTGGGCGCAGATTGAGGGCAGTTCGCGCCTGCGCATCGAGACGGTCGACCCGGCCGGTCTCGAACGTGCGCGAAGCATCTTCTTCCGGTACAGGGACAAGGATTTCTCGTTCACCGACTGCACCAGCTTTGCCGTGATGCGGCGCCTGCGGCTCCGCGACGTCCTGACTCTGGACGAGCACTTTCGGCAGATGGGTTTTGCCGTGTTGCCCAAGTTGTAGACCATGCTTGATGGAACAGGGCCGAACTCGAAGACTCGGGGACACCGCTGGCATGGGCCGACCTGCAGATCGCCGCGATCGCCTTGGCAAACGACCTGACTTTGGTATCTGGAAACGTCCGGCACTTTGCCCGAATCACACCGCTCCACGTGGAGAACTGGCTCGCGTAGCATGGCGTTCGTCGCGTGAGTCCTCGTTCATCCTGAAACCTGACACCCGAAACCTGAAACCTCCCGTCCCCCGTCCCCGCCCTCCTGAACACCGAACACTGACCCCCGAACACTCTTCCACCCCAGGAGCCACCCCATGAAACTCCGCCCCGACCTGATCGATGCGAATTCGCCCAAGGGCCTCGAAGTCGTCCAACTCACCGACGAGGCGCTGCCCAGTTCGCACGTCTACATGGAAGCGCAGATCTTCACGCCCGACTCGAAGCGCTTCATCCTGCATCGGTCCGCGCACGCGCACGGCAGCGACAAGAACGACGCGGAGCACCGGTACCTGCTGTGCGACACCGAGAACGGCTGCCGCCTGACGCCGATCACCACCGAGCGCGGCGCCACCGCGCCGTCCGTGTCACCGGACGGGAAGTACCTCTACTACTTCGTCAACGAGACCGAGGTCGGCGGCGGTCGCCTGACCCTGAAGCGCGTCAACCTGGACGGCACGGGCCGGACCACGGTCATGTGCGTCGACGCGCCCCTTCCCGGCACGGCATATCGGCCGAGCGACATCTACCCGCTCTCGACCATTTCCTCGGACGGGCAACGCCTGGCGCTCTCCTGCTTCCTGGGCGACGGCAACACGGACGAGGCGCCGTGGGGCCTGATGGTGTTCGACATCCGGAAAGCGACCGTGCGCCTGATCCTGTCCGGCACGAGCTGGTGCAACATCCACCCGCAGTACTGCCGCGCCACCGACCCGGCGTCGAGCCACGCCATCCTGGTGCAGGACAACCATGACTGCCGGTACGACCGCCAGGGCAAGGTCACCACCCTGGTTGGCGGTCTCGGCGCGGACATCCACCTGATCCAGGACGACGGCAGCGATTTCCGCACCCTGCCGTGGGGCCGCGACGGCAACGAGTTCTGCCAGGGCCACCAGTGCTGGCGCGGCTGCTCGACCTGGGCCATCACCAGCACCGGCACGCGCGTGCCCTCAGAACAGCAGTTGATCGAGGGCCAGGCCATTCCGGACACGGGCCACCAGGGCCTGAAAACCCCCGGCGCGCAGCGCAACCACCTCAGCCGCAGCTTCACCACCCCGAACTTCTACCACTTCCAGACTGACGCCGCCGGCACCTGCCTGGTGACCGACGCCGGCCCGCACGACACGGGCGGCCGCCTCTTCTTCTTCACCCTCGGCGCGCCGGGCAAGGACGCCTTCACGTCCTGCACCTACCTGCTGAATCCGCACAATTCCTGGAAGAAGGGCGTGCACATCCACCCGTTCCTCTCGCCCGACGGCAAGACCGCCTTCTTCAACTCCGACGAGTCCGGCGTGCTCCAGGCGTACATGGTCAGAGGGTGGTGACAAAGAGACGACAAAACGTCTCAGAACGCTACGACATGGAGTGCGGCGGCAAGTCCACTGGCGGCGGACACGACACCGCTTTGGCTGGCGCGCACTGCCCGTGCAACGCGTCTCAGCCAGAGCGCCGTCGCCGGATGCGCCCGGCCCCTCACCCGTCCACTCCCAGTGCCAGGCGGGCAGCGAGTCGGAACCGGCGGCAGCGGCGGATGGCGTCCTTGGCCTGGTCCCGGGTTGCAGAC
This sequence comes from Lentisphaerae bacterium RIFOXYA12_64_32, assembly GCA_001803235.1. Classification (GTDB taxonomy): domain Bacteria; phylum Verrucomicrobiota; class Lentisphaeria; order Oligosphaerales; family YB12-FULL-65-16; genus YB12-FULL-65-16. The sequence goes on along the minus strand of MHBL01000020.1, from coordinate 780 downwards.
TCGCCCGGGTATCGGTACGCCACGGCGAAGACGGATAAGGTATGCCAAGTCGCGCCGAAACGTGTCCCAAGACGGTTCCAGAGTCACGACCGAATCCAGTAGGGTCACAAGGTCGTGCGTCTTGCCGAACTCGATACCGCCCTCGCACAGGCGCGCCTTCAGGTACTTCTCGGCACACTGCTGGGCATGAAAGCAGATGCCGTCGAGCACGGGGTTCTTCCGAGCCCGGCCTTCCCGCTCCATCTGGGTCGCATCGCCCTCGGCTTTGCCGACCCACTCAGCGGTGATGGGCTTCATACAGAACCCTTCCGCGTTCGAGAATGCGGCGCATGAACGGATCCCCCATATCGAGGCGTTCCTGGACCCTCTGCGGTGTCCGCACCAACACGTCGACCGGGAAGGACGGATGCACCGCGAGGCGAATCTCGACCGCCTGGTCGGCCGTTGAGCCTTGCGCGGGCATTACCACGAGCAGATCCACGTCCGAGTCCTCAGTCGGCTGCCCATCCGCATAGGACCCGAACAGCAGGACGCGCTCGGGATGGAAGAGGTCGCCGATCTGGCGTCCGATTGCCTCGATGTCTCTGATGCTAACCATGACCAGACTCCCGCCCGCGCCCCCGGCGTTCGAGGATACACCAGCCGCCCAACGCATTGTCCACAGGGAAAGAATAGCGGATTAGGAACGGAATAGCAAGGCACCGCGCCTACCGTGCAGGGCTGTTTCAAGATCTGGCGCCGCGTCTCGGAAGGCCACGCCTCCGCGCACACCAAGTAGGG
>MHBL01000019.1 GCA_001803235.1 Lentisphaerae bacterium RIFOXYA12_64_32 | reverse complement strand
CAGACGTCGAGGTTTCCATCGAGGAGATGGAAGTCAAGGAACTCGACCCGAAGATCATCCAGGAACTGCAGAAACTGGAGAACGTGCCGCAGGACGTGGTCCCGGACGTCGAGCGCCCCGATGTGCCGCAGGAACAGGTGCAGGCGGTGACCGAGGACTTCAGCAACGAAATGGCGCAGACCGACGACGCCATGGACTTCAGCGATGTGCTGGACATCAAGGCCAGCGACACGCCGCTGAAAATCTCCGGTCTGTACGGCGGACGGAGCAGCGAGGGCCGCAAGAAGGCGATCGCGCGGTTCGGCGGCTCGAGCGTGACAGAGAGCGCGGTACTGAAGGCGCTGCGTTGGCTCAAGGAGCACCAGAACCCGGACGGGTCGTGGTCGAAGAGCCAGCCGCACGCAATGTGCGGGTTCGCGCTGCTCACCTACCTGGCGCACGGCGAGACGCCAATGTCGCCGGAGTTCGGTCCGACGGTGCAGAAAGCCATGCAGTTCCTGACCAATGCCATGATGGCGACTACCGACCCGCGTGGCATCGGCGGCGGCGGCTACATCAACGGCATCACCACCTACGCGCTGTGCGAAGCTTACGGGATGACCAAAATCCCGTTCCTGAAACCGGCCGCTGAGAAAGGCCTTGAGGCCGTTCTCAAGGGCCAGCAACCCTGCGGCGGTTTCGACTACAACTACGCCAAGACGAAGCGCTGGGACACGTCGGTTGTCGGCTGGCAAGTCCAGGCCATGAAGGCTGGGTACGTCGCCGGATGCGAAAATGCGGGTATTCCGACGGGGATCGAAAACGCCAGCCGTTTCCTGCGCAATGTCGCCTACGCCAACGGAAAATTCGGGTACTCCAGTCCGGGCCAAGGCAGTTGGGGCGTGCACTCCGCCGGCACGTTGTGCCTGATGCTGATCGGCGAAGCCGGATGCCCGGAGGCCAAGACCGGCGCCACAAACCTGGACGAAGCCTACACGCCCACGCTGAAATGGGATGAAAAGACGGACCCGGGCACATTGTACTGCTGGTACTACGCAACCCAGGTGATGTTCCACGCCGGCCAAACGACGTGGAAGAAATGGAACAAGATCTTCTCGCCCATGGTCGTCACCAACCAGAAGAGCGACGGGCACTGGGAGACTGGGGTCTGGGGAGGCAAGGACAAGGTACCGGAGGAGTACAACCCCTACTACATCACCTGCCTGTGCTGCCTGAGCCTGCAGGTCTACTACCGCTACCTGCCCACCTACAAGATGCCGGAAGCGGTCGCCAAAGGAGCGTCCGCACTCGACGCCAAGGACCAGGACTTGGGCCTGGAGATCGAGTAGGGGCTGCCCCGGACAGGGCGTGACTGGGCGCAGGCAGCCCTGCCTTGTGGGGGGCCTGATCGTGTGTCGCCCCCCGAGAACCGCGGCAACCGCTCCCGTGCCGAGCCCCACAACCGAAACAAGACGCTTTCCCTCCGCCCCGTACCGCCCCCCCCTTTTCTAGGGCGATGGCGGTTGAATGTTCGTCCGTGCGGTCTACCGTATTCAACGCCCGGGCGACGATTGGCTGCCTTGGGCTGCAAAGCGCCTCTCCTCGCACAGCGTTAGACGCTGTTGCGGTGGGTGTGTAAAATTTGCGAGGTAAGCCGGGGTCCTGAGCTCCGCGAAGGAGTCGGTCGGGTGGTATTCAAATGTCCACAGTGTTTGACCGAACACGAGCTCGGGGCGGGCCGGATCGGGCTGAAGGTGGAATGCCCGTGCGGGAAGAAATTCCACATCACCGATGAGTTGGTGGTTGTCCGCGAGACGCCCAAGCGCAACGTCGGCGAAACGATCTCGATCACCTGGGACAACGCACCGCCTCCAGGCGCGGACTTGACGCCGCCGACCCAACCGGAGCAAGCAGCGCCACCCGCCGACCCGCACAGTTCCTCGACCTCCATCTTCCCCACGGTCATCGGTAAGACACGGATCATCCGCCAGATCGGTCGCGGCGCCTGGGGTGTCGTCTTCCTCGCCGAGCACACGACGCTGAACATCTCGGTGGCACTGAAGATTATCTCGCCGCGCTTCGCGCAGAACCGCGACGCCGTCGAGCGCTTTTACCGCGAGGCCAAGACTTCGGCCAAGCTGAATCATCCGAACATCGTGCGCGTGCTGGACTGCGGCACGGAAGGTAGCCTGGTGTACATCGTGATGGAGTACATCAACGGCGGCAACCTCAAGACTCTTGTTCAGCAGAAGGGTCCCATGCCCCTCGCGCAGGCTCTGGACGTCTTGCACAGCATGGCTCTGGCCCTGGAGGAAGCGGAACGGCACAACATCATCCACCGGGACATCAAGCCCGACAACATCATGATTTCCGGCCAGCAGCAGTACAAGCTGGCCGACCTGGGGCTGGCCCGGGAGGAAGCGTCGACCGCGACACACCCGGAGTTGACGGCGGTCTCCGTCGCCATGGGCACGCCGCACTACATGTCCCCGGAGCAGGCGCTGGACGCGCGCAACGTCGACACGCGGGCCGACATCTACTCTCTGGGTTGCACATTCTACTACCTGTTGAGCGGCGAACCGCCGTATCCCGGCATGGACGTGCGGCAAATCCTGCTCAACCATGTCAACGGGCCCATTCCGCACATCACCGACAAGGTCCCCAGCCTGTCCAAGCCCATCGATCTGATCATCCGCAAGTGCATGGCCAAGGAACCGGCCGACCGCTACCAGAACGCGACCGAACTGCTGCAGGATATCGGCATTGTACGGAAGAACCGGTTCGGCGTCCTGATCGCGAACCAGGAACCACCGGATCCCGGGCAGCCTGCGACGGTCGGCAAACCCGGAAAATCGGGCAAGTCCCAACCACGCCCCGAACCTCGGAAACCGATCTTGCTGATGGCGGCCATTGCACTGATGACCGTACTGGTGATCGCCTTGGGCATCCACGTTGCGACCCGTGGTGCGAAGAGGTCGCCCGTGCAACCGGCGGGGGCCAAGGGCTCGACGGTGCCCACCGACCCGCGCGAGCAGGAAATGGCGACGTTGATCCAGCAGATGGCTAATCCTCAGCTCTTGCCGGAGCAACGCGTGATCTACAAGTACCGGGCGGCGGGCATGGCCGCCCAACTCGGAAAACTCGACGAATGCATGACGCATTTCACCGGCGCCTTGGAGGCCACCCAGGAACTGAGTGTCGACGCGCGCAAGGACACGATGGTCGAGTACAAGGGCGCCTTGGAGTACCTGTTTGCCGCACTGGCCGACAAGCCGGACAAACTTGAGGAATACCTCTTCCTCCTGACCCCGCGGATCAACGCCAGCCTGGGCGAACGTTCCACGACCGTCGAGTCGAACTATCTGACCCGACTCGTCGCACCCCTCGGCCTGCACTGCAAGGTCACGGCTCTGCCCGGGTTCCGGGTCCGGTTCGAGTACCCGTTCAGCAGTGTGGATGAGCTGGCGGACTTCATTCAACCCTCGCGCGACTGGGCCCTGGGCCTTGACGGCAAGTGGGTGGAGCGGCAGCAGCAGTGGGCCGTGTTGCCAAGCAAGCAGGCGGATCAGGCGGGAGCCCTGGTCGTCGGCGTGGACTATCCCTCGGCCCTGTTCTGGAACATGCCGCACGGCAAACGCTTCGTGGTGCGCTATCGTGCCGCCAATCTTCCGAAGAGCGAAGAGTTCGGCTACCTCAGCTTCACCTGTTGCGCCACGGGTGTCCCCTCTCTGAGCTACGCCGACGGTGGCGTGCGCCTGATTGTCGCCGGCGAAGACAACGCGTTCAACGAAGTCGCGGTCAGCGAGAACAAAGTGGTCACCAAGACAGCGTTCTCGGTTATCCAGGAACAGGGAAAGCCGGATTGGGTCAGCGTCGAAATCGAAGCCACGTTGCCACGGCTGCGCTTCCAGGTCAATGACCAGGAGGTGTTCAATGGCAACCTGCCGGACGCGTTCAGCGCCGAGGGTTCGTACATGGGGCCGATCACGATGTGGAAGTCCGTTTACAGCAACCTGACGATTGAGCTGCCGGTCGCTGACCTGATGTGGGCTGTCCGCAAGGGCAGGACGCACGTCTATCCGTTGATGGGCTTTGGGACCGACCGCTTCGACACCCGTAGCAGTTGCTGCATCGGCGAATTGGCGGCCTTCGAGGCCTCGCCCGTACAGAATTGGGCGGCGATCTCGGAGGAGGACACGAAACGGCTTTCCGCCGCCAACGGCCGGAGCGTGAAGTTCAGGGGTACGCGCCCGTCCGTCTACGCCAAATTCCCCATCTCGACCGCGCTCACCGAGGCAGGCTCCGGGCCTCGGGACATCCACGTCTACACGGTCTCGAAGTTCACCTCGGAGACCAAGGGAAGCCCGGAAGAACCCGATCCCGTCGAACAGGAATCCTCCGACAAGTCCAGGAAACACTTCTCCGGCACGGTCCAGTTGTTCGAGAGTGCCCGCAAGATATGGCTGCAGGGCGAACTGGTGTCATGTCGCGTGAGCAGTTCGCAGGATTGCTTTCTTTCCCATTTCGTTTTCCGCAACGTGGATGTCACGCTGGTTTGTGACCCCATGAGCGAAGTGTTGCTCCGTCACATGGAACCACGCATGGACTACGGTTCCATGCGGATCGGCCACATGGCCCTGAAGCTATAGGTGGAGCCGCCTTTGCCGGCTGTACGGCTGCCCCATCCAAGACACGCACGATACGACACGGTTGCTATGCGCCAAGCTCCCATCATCCTGCTGTGGACCAGCCTGCTGCTGGTCGCGCTATACGGCCCGACGGCCGCCGGATTTCCGGTCATCAACAGTTTCGACGACCTCAAAGCCCAGCTGATCAGCTTCCGCTTGCGCGAGAAGACCAAGACGGAAGTCGAAGAAAAAACCGTGACCATCACTACGGGTGGGGCCTTGCCCCAGTTCGTCATGGTGCAGCGTGACGGCGTTATGGTCCTCGACAAGGACGCGACGGAGAAAGTCCGTAAGAAGCGTCCAGAAAAAGTCCGCACCGAAACACGCCAAGTGCGGGAGCGCAAGAAGGTCGTCGTCGGCGTCAATGCCGACGAACTGAAGTTCCTGCTCGACGAGTTGTTCGAGCGGTTCGGGACCGACCCGGTCGCCATTCGAAGCTGGCTGGAGATCTACGAAAAGGCCCGGGACGACAGCGTCAAATCGGCGATCATGGGGCACATCTACGATGTTGCCGGCGAGTACGACATTGCGCCCCTTTTCGTGTCCGGTTTCGCGGATGTTCCGGACCCGGAGTTTCTGACCAGTCCGCAGGAGCAAGCGGCGTTTGCCGCGATGATGTTCCGCGCCCAGACGGTGCTACTGCCGGTGCTCGCCACCGTGCGACTGCTGGCAACAGCCGACGACGCGATCGAGCCCGTTCTGATCCAGGTCATCCAGGAACCGAAAACGCTGCCCATCGTCCCCCCCCTGGCGTTCCTCCTGCTGAGCCGGACGCACGGCACCCCCGGCCAGGAGTTCCTCCTCCAGGTGGCGCTGGCCGACAAAGTCCACGCCACCTTCGCCTGGGAAGCCTTGGCGCGCCGACGCGCCCCGGTCGACCTGGCCTCTCTGAAACGCGCCATGGCCAGTAAAACCCCCGCGGTGCGGGTGGGAGTCGTGCGCTACGTCAGCAGCATGCGCCGCGAGGACGCATTGCCATTTCTCGTGAAGATGGGCGGCGGGACGGCGATCTCGGAAATCGAGTTTTTCAGCATCTGGTTGGCATTGGAGAACATCTGCGGCAAAGGCAAGGTTCCGTACGACTCGAAGCTCTGGGCCAAAGCGGGCTCTCTGGGTGGTGCGGCACCGTCCGTCGTCGAACCGGACCCTCAGGAGAACCAGGGCGAGGAACAAGAGACGAACGCCCAGAGCTACTATGACCTGGACATGACCAGCCGCCGCATCGTGTTTATCTGCGACCGTTCGATCTCCATGACGGCGGGCGGAAAATGGAACCAGTTGCTCCAGAACCTGATGGGCGCCGTGCAGGGACTCAGCTCCGACTATAAGTTCACGGCGGTCTTCTACGGCGTATCCATCGAGGAGTTTTCGCGACGCCTGGTCCCCGCCAGCAAGCCCGCCATGACGCGATTCCAGAAGTTCGTGCAGGGTCTCGAGCCAGGCGGGGACTACACCTACACCAGTCGCGGGATCGACAGCGGGCTGGCCATTCCACGTGTGAACACCGCCTACCTGCTGTCGGATGGATTGCCTTACGGCGAGTCGCCCATGGCCAGTTTTGGAGCCTGGCAGCAGAGAGACCCCAGCGGCCTGGTCATCCTGCACACCATCTCGCTTCAGGCCGAGAAACCATTCCAAGACGACATGCTGTTCCTGCTGTCCCAGCTCGGCTGGGGCGACTTTGTCGCCTGCACCGACGGCAGGCTCAAGTACTTCATCTCCGCCGATCGCCAGACGGTCAAGTGCAGGGAGGAGAAGGAGGACGACGAGGCGCTGGCCGTGCCCGAGGAGAAAGACGGGAAGGAGAAGCGCAAGGCCGAGCCAGAGAAAAAGGACGACGCCGCGAGCGCCGCCCCAGAGGGCGAAGGGGCGCAGGAGCCGGCAACGGCGGAACCCGACGCAAAGGCTGAACCGGCGACAGACGAGAAGACAGAACCTGCCACCAAGACCGAGAAACCCGCTGCCAATGCGGACAGCCAACCAGCCCGGCAGGAACAGCAACCCAAGAACGGACAGGGTAAGTAACCCCGGTTTCAAGGCCTGTCGACCTTGCCGGCCCGGGCGCACAACCAAAGCCCAAGGAGGCGGACCGTTTACGCCTTCGTGCCACCACGACGGCGGACGTGTCGGTCCGGCGGAGCGAGACGCTCCCGCCGCTCTTGAAGGCCCGCTGACGTACGGAATCAATTGACCTTTCGCCCGAAGGCCATGGAACAGAAGGAGGACGGGATTCCTGAACCTGCTTGCGGGGTTCGGCCAGCCAGTCATGCCATCCACACCCCACAACCAAGATAGCGCGTCCAAGCCGCCCGCGCGCCCGCATCGGGAGTCACGGACCAGGACCGACCCCGGCGGCCAAGGCCACACCGCATCGGCACGACCGCAGAACGGCATTCCGCCACCACCGCGACCAACGCGCAACCCGGAACCGCCGGACCGTGGTCAGGACCGGGACGCCACCCGTGAAACGCGCGCCGGGCATGACAACAGGACGGAGATGAAAATCTACGGCCTGAGCGCATGTCTTGCCGTATTCGAAAACCGGCGGGACGCCATCATCCGTGCCTATGTGACGCAGCGGCAGATGAAGTCCTGCACCGCCCTGCTTCAGTGGTGTGCGCAGACACGTCGTGCCTACCACGTCGTGACGAGTGAGGAGTTGGAGCGCATTACGGAGTCCTGCCATCACGAAGGGATATGTCTCTTGGCCCGACGCCTTGCAGGGCCTGATGTCAACGCATTTCTCGCCGCGACCGGCAAGCGCGAGTGCGCCCAGAGCCTCGTTCTGCTCGAGAACATCACCAACCCCCACAACCTGGGCGCCATCGTGAGAGTGGCGGCACACTTCGGTGTCGCCGGGGTGCTGATGGCCGGGAATGCGGCCGAGTTGCCCACGCTGTCGGCCACGGTGTTCCGCACCGCCGAGGGCGGCATGGAGACCGTGCCGGTTCTCCGGATCACGGATGCGACACGGACCGTGCAGGAACTGCGCGGTGCCGGGTTCGTGATCGTCGCGACCTCCAGCCACACAGGCGACTCGGTCTACACGACCCTTCTTCCGCCCCGGAGCCTGTTGCTGTTCGGATCGGAGACCGACGGGCTCTCGCCGACCCTGGCGCAAAGTGCGGACCGTCACCTGACCATTCCCGGGTCCGGCGCCGTGGAAAGTCTGAACGTGGCGTGCGCGGCGGCCGCCATCCTCGGCGAGTACTGGCGCCAGCACCGACACGTCCGGAGCCGCGGGGAAAAGGGGAGACCCTCGGCATGAAACCGCGGCTCTCCCTGGTTGCCGCGCCCCTCACGCTCAGCGACCGCTATGGCGCCTTTGCGCAGGCTGCCAACACGGAACCGTCGTTCGGCTTGGTGTGCTTGGCGGCGGTGGCGCGGGAGACCGGCGCCGAAGTCCTGATCGTCGAAGCCGCTGCCGAGAACCTCGGGGTGAACAGAACCCTGGCACGACTCCTGCCGTTCCACCCCCACGTCGTAGGGATCTCCGCCACCACGGCCGGCATCTGCGCGGCCGCCGAACTGGCAGCACAGGTCAAGGCCCAGTGCCCTCAGACCTACGTACTGGTCGGCGGCTGCCACGTGACGGCTCTGCCAGAGGAGAGCCTGCGCGAATTCCCGGCCTTCGACCTGATCGCAATCGGCGAAGGCGAAGCGACTCTGCGGGAACTGCTCCAGCGCCTGGCCCAGGACGGACGCCTGCCGCTGGACGTGGCCGGAACTGCCGCACGCAAGGACGGTTTGGAGTTCAGGAATCCACCCCGTCCTATCATCGCGAACCTGGACGAACTGCCCCTACCCGCCTGGAGCCTGCTGCCCGGCTTCCCCAAGGCATTCCGCCCTGCCCCGATGCGTATCCGGCGCTGGCCCTGTGCGTCCATCGTTCTCAGCCGAGGCTGCCCCAACCAATGCTCGTTCTGCGACCGATCCGTCTTCGGCAGCCAGTGCCGAGCCTACAGCCCGGAGTATGCGGTGCGCCTGATCCGGGACCTGCGAGACAACTATGGCGTGCAAGAAATCCTGCTCGAGGACGACACATTCACCCTTTCCCGGCAACGGGTCAGCGAATTCTGCGACCGGCTGCTCTCAGAACGCCTGAACATCACCTGGTCCTGCCTGGCCCGTGCCGACCGCGTGACGCCCGAACTGCTTCACAGCATGCGCCGAGCAGGGTGCTGGCACATCAGTTACGGGATTGAGAGCGGGGATCCGGAGCTGCTGAAAGCCATGCACAAGAACCTGGACCTCACGCAGATCGAGGCGGCCCTGCGTTGGAGCAAGGAGGCTGGGCTCCGCACCAAAGGCTTCTTCATGACCGGCTTCCCCGGGGAGACCCGCGAGTCCCTCGCCACCACCGCCACGTTTGCCCTGTCGCTGCCCCTGGATGAAGTCAGCGTCATGCAACTGACGCCTTTCCCCGGCAGCGAACTCTACCAACAAGCCGACGTACTTGGAACGATGGAGCGGGACTGGCGCCGGATGAACACCCTGAACACCGTATTCGTTCCGAACGGGCTGACCCGCGAGGACCTCGACGCCGCACGCGACAAACTGATGCGGCGTTTCTACCTGCGGCCATGCGTGCTGCTGGACCACCTGAGGGCCCTGTTTCGGCGCCCACGCCTGCTCGGGCCAATGCTCCGGGCCGTTCTGGCGCTGCTGCGGGGCACGAAGCGGGGAGTGACATGAGCGGGTAGCTTCAGGGAACGGGATGGGTCAACCACCGCACCGGGAACTACTCGTGCCGCACATCAAGAATGCGGGCCTGGGGAGTGCTGCGGCCGCCGAACGTGTTGATCTGAGGGGTGAACACCAGGTTCCAGGGTTCATCCGGGAAATCGGTCGGCAGCCGGCTGAACGCGATGAAGTCCAGGCGCCCCCCCGACGGATCGCGCAGCACGCCGCGGGTGTGACTTCCGCCGGCCAGGTCCCGACGTTCGGTCACGACACCTTTCGCCAGAAAGACGGGCTCGGGATTGCTATGCCCGAAGGGCTCAAGCAGGTCCAGCTCTTCCATGAACTCGCTGGAAATCTCCGCCAGCGAAACACGCCCGCAGATGTCGATCTGCGGTTTCATGGCTTCCGGCCCCAGCACCTGAGCAACGGCGTCCTCGAACGTGCGGCAGAAGACCTCCAGGCCTTCGGGCAGCAGAGACAGGCCCGCCGCCATGGCATGCCCCCCGAACCGCAGTACGACATCCCGGTGCTTGTCCATGATCTGAACCAAGTCCAGGCGGCGCACACTGCGGGCCGAGCCGGTGAGCTGCCCATTGGCGTCGCGGGTCAGGACCACGCATGGCCGGTGATAGCGACGCGCCAGTCGCGAGGCAACAATCCCGACAATGCCCTGGTGCCACGAATTGTCCCAGACGACAAGAGCCCGGGCAGTGTTCAGGTCATAGCGGTCTTCGATCTGTTTCTCAGCGAGTCGGACCACCGACTCTTCGATCTCCTGGCGCTTGCGGTTGTGGTCCTCGAGCGAGCGCGCCAGAGCGACGGCTTCCACCATACTCGTCGCTTCCAGCAACCGGAGACTCTCCGTGGGGTCACCCATGCGTCCGGCCGCGTTGAGACGCGGTGCCAGCTTGTAAGTGATGTCGGACGAACGAAGCCGATCCCCGAGCCGGGCAATCTCGCAGAGCGCATGGATCCCCGGCCGCTGCTGCCGAGCGAGCACGCCAAGACCGTACTTGACCAGCAACCGGTTCTCGTTCAGCAGTGGCACGATGTCCGCCACCGTGCCCAGCGCCACCAAGTCAAGCCCCAGGCGCAGATCGGTTTCCACGCCGCCCAAGCCCTGTTCGCGACCGTACTTGAGGAAGGCATGGCAGACTTTGAAGGCCACGCCGACGCCGGCCAAGTCGCCGGCGGCCGGGTTCACTCCCGAAAGCTTCGGATTGACGACCGCCGTGGCGCACAGCGTTTCGTTGCCCGGGACATGGTGGTCGGTGACGATCAGGTCCAAGCCTTGGTCGCGCGCCAACCGCGCTGCTTCGTAACTGGTGATGCCGCAGTCGACGGTCACCAGCAGTTGGCGCTTCTCGCGGCCAGCCTTCTCGATGGCCTCACACGTCAAGCCATAGCCGTCATCGATTCGGTGCGGCAGGAAACACTCGACCTCGGCTCCGTTCTCCTTCAGCACCCAGGCCAACAGCACGGCAGCCGTGATTCCGTCGGTGTCGTAGTCACCGTGGATCAGTATCCGTTCGCCACGGTGAATGGCAAGCCAAAGCCGCTCCGCGGCAGCGTGCGCGCCGGGAAGCAGAAATGGATCGGTCAGTTGTTGCAGGGCAGGATGGAGGAAGTCATTCACCTGTTCCGGGCCGATGCCGCGATGAGCCAAGACCAGAGCCGTAGGCCGGGTCGTGCCCGAAGCTTCCATCAGGGTCCGGACAAGTTCCTCGTTCTCCTGCGCCACCTCCCAAACGTGGTCCGTTGTCAATGTATGGTGTCCCTTGTCGCTTTGTCAACGCTAACTATACGCCGGATCGCCTGGTTGTCGCGTCGCGGGCGACGGTTTTTTTTCGATCTGTGCGCAATAAACGAACCAGGATCCGTCACCCGCCGACAGCACCGCGGGCGGCTCGGACCGTGGTGCGGACGGTCTCTGGCCCGCGGACTCAAGAGGCGCTTGCAAGACCCCTGCAAGCGCCTCTCCAGGCAACGCATCGATTTCAGGACTGCTTCCACTCACGACCGACGCATTACCCCCCGGATGCGGGGACAACTTGACAGGACACGCCTGCCCGGCTAGTTTTCCTGTGGTTTGAGGCGAGGGATCTCATAGAACAACTGCCCTGACAGCGGTAGCCCCCCCGTGTGCGGGGGTAGTCGTTGTCTTGTCGCGGCTCCAGGCCCGCCGAGCGCTGCCACGGTGCCCCGGTGCACACGTTGGCGCCGCCCCGGACTGTGCTCTCTCGCCTTCATGACTACGGTTGCACGGGGACAGGTGGAGTTGTCCCGCGCACCCGGGTCTGCAATTACCAACTCCCGACTCCGCGCCCGGACACCGCTTGGTGTTCCATGCCGCCGAGGGTCAGCGAGGCGATTCTGTCATGCGAGAAACGGACGAGATGACAACCCCCGCGGCACGAATCCTCCTGGTCGATGACCACCCCGTCATGCGCCACGGACTCGCCCAGTTGGTGGCCGACTGCCCGGGGCTGGAGGTGTGCGGCGAGGCCGGCAACGGCAACGACGCCGTCGAAATGGTCCGACGCCTGAACCCAGATCTGCTCCTCCTCGACCTGGACTTGCCCGACGGCAACGGCGTCGATGTCATCCGCAGACTCCGAGTCCTCCAACCTGGCCTGCGCATCCTGGCCTGCTCGACGCACGATCGGCGCCTGTTCGAAACGCACGTACTCCGCGCCGGCGGTCACGGCTACGTC
>MHBL01000018.1 GCA_001803235.1 Lentisphaerae bacterium RIFOXYA12_64_32 | reverse complement strand
GGGGGGGGGGGGAGTCAAGTACATCGCCCTATCGAAAGAAGATTGCGACGACGATCGCGAGAACCAAGAGGAGAAAGGCCATGACAAGAGCGGGTTTTTTCGAGACCGATATTACGCCGGCGGTGGGCATGGAGATGCCTGGCGGCTACGGGAAGTGCTACCAGCGTGCGTACCGCGACCGTTTGAAGGTCAGGGCAGGGGTGATCGACGACGGCAAGACGCGCGTGGCGCTGGTGGGGATTGACACCTGCGTCATCGCGGCGCGCACGGTGGCGGCGGCCCGGGCAGAAATCGAGAAGCGGTGCGGCATTCCTGGCGGCAATGTCATGATTGGCGCCAGTCACACGCACAGCGGTGGGCCGTTGTTCGGGGCCTTCCCTGACGAGTTCGAGGGCGCATCGGCGCTCGTCAAGGAGTTGGCGCTGAACCACAGCACGGTGGTGGACCTGCTGTACCAGGATTGGGTGGTGCGCCAGATTGCGACGGCCGTTTACGAAGCGGACCGGCGTCGCGAGAAGGCATTGCTGTCGGTCGGGAAGGGGCAGGAAGGCGCGGCGGGGTTCAACCGCCGGTTCCGCATGAAGAGCGGCCGCTCGGTCACCCACCCGGGCAAGGTGCACCCGGACATCGTCGAGCCCGCCGGCCCGATCGACCCTGACGTCGGCGTGCTGGCCGCGTGGCGCCCGGACGGGGCGTTGCTGGGTTGCGTAATCAACTACACCTGTCACGGCACGACCGGCCCGGGCGGCACATCTGCTGACTGGATCACGTTCATGGATAAGACGATACATGGCGCCATGGGCGGGAATCCAGTGACGGTGTTCCTGAACGGCGCCGCCGGCGATGTGACGCAGGTGAACAACCGTTCCCCGCGCATTCCCGACTTCGGCGAAGAGTCGGCGCGGAAGGTGGGCATGCGGGTTGGCGCCGAGGCGCTGAAGGTGCTGGTGAGCGAGCCACGGGGGCGGTTGCAGCCGGTCGCGGCGCTGAGCAAGATCCTCGACCTGCCGCGTCGCGCGCCGTCGCCGGCCAGTCTGAAGAAAGCGCGCGAGTTGGTGCAGGCGACGTTGAAGAGCAAGGCCATGAGCAATGACTTCACGTTTGCCAAGGAGCGCCTGATCCTCGACTACCTGATCCGGACGGAGCCGGTGGTGCGTGCGGAAGTCCAGGCGATCCAGGTGGGGCCGGCGGTGTACCTGTCGAACGGCGCGGAGTTCTTCTGCCAACTCGGGCTGGACATCAAGGCTGCGTCACCGTTCCCGTTCACGTTCGTGGTCGAACTGGCCAACGGCAGCATTGGGTACGTGCCGACCGAAGAGGCGTTCGCACCGACAGGCGGCGGCTACGAGACAGTCCTGACCAGTTACTCGAACCTGGAGCCGGACGCGGGACCGAAGATCGTAGAGGCAAGCGTGGCCCTGGCGCGGCGCTTGAAACCGGGTGCCGTGCCGCGTGGCAAGCTGGTGAAAACCCAACCGCAGTGCTGGGACTACGGAATCCGTGGCCCGGACCTGGATTGAGGGAAGGAGAGGCAAAGGCATGAGACGTATGAGACACATGGGACATGTGGGACTGTTGGGGGCCGGGTTCCTGGCGGCAGCAGCGCTGGTGTCTGTCCTGCCGGCGAGCGCCGAGAACCTGATTCCGAACAGTGGTTTCCTGCGGTACGCGAATCCCGGCATTCCAAATTGCTGGACGGCTTGCGGTGTGCAGAAGAAGCTCGCGGACTGGCCCGGGTGCTGGCGTCCGGACGACGACACGGCCCTGCCGGGGCTGAAGAGCATGCGCTTGAGCAACCCGGAGGCCCGCGGTCTGTCGCTGGAAACCAGTTACCTGTGGGGATTCACGAAGGGGCGGAATTACACGTGGTCAGTGTACCTGAAGACCGACGCACCAGGCGGGACGGTGAAAGCATACCTGGTCGGGCTCGGTTCGGAGAAAGAACCGACGAAATGGACGAGCGTGAAGCCGACGTCCGAGTGGCAGCGTTACAGCGAGACGGGTCTTATCACCGATGCCTTCACGGGGCACGGTGTCTGGCATCTGACCTGGGAAGGGAGGGGCACGTTGTGGGTGTGCGCACCGCAGATGGAGGAAGGCACGGAACCGACCGCGTACGCGTCAGCCCCGGTGGACGTGCCGAAGACGTCGGGGCAGGCGGTCGCCGCGCCGGCCAAGTCGGTCAACGCGCCGCTGCCGGAGAGTGGGTGTCCGGTGCTGAGTGCCGCGCCGCAGGTCGACGGGAAACTCGACGATGCATGCTGGGCGAATGCGGCAAGGTTCAGTGGCTTTGTCCAGCTTGCGTCCACGAGTCCGGCAGCGGCGGTGACCGAGGTCATGGTC
This sequence comes from Lentisphaerae bacterium RIFOXYA12_64_32, assembly GCA_001803235.1. Classification (GTDB taxonomy): domain Bacteria; phylum Verrucomicrobiota; class Lentisphaeria; order Oligosphaerales; family YB12-FULL-65-16; genus YB12-FULL-65-16. The sequence goes on along the minus strand of MHBL01000018.1, from coordinate 29,847 downwards.
GGGCGGACGGCGGACGCCCTGTTCCTGGGCATCCGCTGCCAGGAGCCGAACATGGCCGGGCTTGTCGCGAAGATGAAGGGCGACAAGGACGTGTCGGTTTTCGCCGACGATGAGGTTGAAGTGTTCGTTTCGGCGCACGCGGACGGCAGCGACTATCGGCAGTTCGCGCTGAGTGTGGCCGGCGGACGATACGATGGCGCGAACCGGGACGGCTTGTGGAACGGTCCTTGGCAGAGCGCGACGGTCCGGGAGGCGACCGCCTGGACGGCGGAGATCGCTATACCGTTCACCTCGCTCGCGTATGGACCGGAAGTCGGCGACACGTGGCGACTGAACGTCTGCCGGTATCGGCCGCAGGCACCGGAAGAGTACTCGTCCTGGTCGGCCGTGTTCAACGGCTTTCATGACCCGGAACGGTTCGGCAAGCTGCAGGGCATGGGCGCGGCGGACCTGCGGAAGTGGCAGGCTGCGATCGCCGCATTCACGGAACGCGACGACAAGGTCTCCGTGACGTTTTGGAGCGCGATCGCGCAATCGGCGACGGTGGAACTGCTGACTGAGAAAGGCGCGGCGGCGGCGGCCGTGTCGACTCAGCTCTCCGCGGGCACGACGGTGGTGGACCTGGGGCCGCGCGTGGCGGTTGAGGGCGGCCTGGCGCGGGTGCGGGTTGCGGACACCGCAGGCGTGACACTGGCGGCGGGCGAATTCGCACTGAGCGAAGTGGCGACCCCGCTGCAGGCCTGGTTGACACGCAGTTACTATGTCGATCCCGAAAACGTGAAGGTGGTCGCGTACACACCGGTGCCGAAGGCGCGGGTGCGAGTCACGTCCGCGAGCCGTCCGCTGGTCGAGTGCGAGTCGCCGCCCGACGCCCTCGGTTGGGCGGAGATCGCCGTACCGCTCGCGGGCAGGGGGCCCGGGACGTACGCGCTGGAGATCAGCCTGGTCGACGGCAGCGGCAAGGCGGTGGCCGAGACGCGGCTCATGGCGGCGGTTCAGGCGCCTGGGGCGCACATGGTGCCATGGGACCCGTCGAGCGGGTGCCTGATCGTTGACGACAAGCCGTACCTGCCGATCGCGATCGGCGGCGGCGGCGCTACGGTGGACATGGTCAAGGACTCGGCGTCGGTCGGGTTCAACTCGATTCACGTGTGGTTCCACAACCCGCGCAAGTGGCCGGACCCCGCCGACTCGGCGGAAGTTAGAGCCGTCTTGGACGAGTGTCAGAAACTGGGGCTCAGTGTGATTCCCGCCAACACCGTGTCGCCCAAGACGTTTGCGACGTTTGCGGAATGGAAGGTTCAGAGCCTGGCCAACCTGACGCAGTTCAAGGACCACCCGGTTATGCTGGCCTGGGACATCATCGACGAACCGAGTCCGAGCTGGGCACGTGACCCGGATTGGAAGGAGTCGAACCTGCAGGAACTGCATGACGCCTGCAAGGCACTGGACCCGTGGCGGCCCGTGTTTGTCAACTACTGGACATGGAAACCCGGCTACGGCTACTACGGCGGGCTGAACAGCACGGACATCTACTCGATCGACTGCTACAACCTCAGCGGTATGTGCGGGTGCCCGGTTCGCAATCCGTACCGGACGTACGAGGACGCCATGGTCTCACAGGTCAAGCAGTACCGCGACATGGACCGTGACGCACGGCGGGACGGCAAGCCGGCACACTTCTGGCTGCACTACTATGCCGGCGGCGATTCGTACAAAGAACCGAGCGTGCAGGAGAACATTGGCCAGACCTGGCTGGCGCTGGTGCACGGGTTCCGAATGGTGTCGTATTTCATTTACCGTCCCATGTCCAACGACTTGTGGCAGTCGATGAAGCCGTTGACCGCGGAGATAAGTTCGTTGGCCCCGGTGTTGGGCACGCCGGAATTGCCGGGCGTGGTCGCGAGCGGTTCATCCGCGATCCATTGCGCCGCGTTCCGGCACGCGGGGAACTGGTATGTGCTCACGGTGAATGCGACCGACGCCGCGGTCGATGCGAAACTGGCGCTGAGCGTGCCGACGCGCGGCAAGGCGGACGTCCTCTTCGAAGGCCGCAAGGTCGAGGTCCGTGGCGCGGCGCTGGCCGACCGCTGGGAACCGGCGGCACGGCACGTTTATCGAATAGCGCAGAAGTAGGTGGGCAAGGGTCACGTCGTTGCACGGTTTGTATTCGGCCCGTATTGTTGACGCGGTGGGGTGTTGTTCCGGTGACCGGATCCAGGTTGACCGTGCGGTTTCCGCAAAATGGGAGGTGAAGTATGTCTCACGTGCGCGCCGCCGCCGCCTCGGTGAAGTTGACCGATGACAATATGGCGGAACTGGGCGGCCAAACCAAGGTTTTTGGTCAGCCGTGGGAGGGCGAGTTTCGGGCCTGCGCGCTCGTTATCGATGCGGACGAGCGGATCTGTCTGGTGTCGCTGGATTCGCTGATCGTGCCTGCGCACGTGGTGAAGTCGGCCGCAGAGCGCATCACCGTCGCCACGGGAATTCCTGAGGACAACATTCTTATCTGCGCCACGCACACGCATCGTGGCCCCTGTCCGATCGACTACCTCGGCTGCCAGCCGAACGTCGAGTTCTTGCGCCGTTTGGAGGAGGGCAGCGTTCGGGCCGCAGTCAAGGCGGTTGCGGCACTGGGCGAGGCACGGTCCGACGCCAAGACGGCGTTGCTGTACGGGCAGAGCCAGGAGGCGACCGTGGGCCGCAACAGTCGGTTGCTGCTCAACGACGGCACCATCGGCTGGTATGGCTACGAGGAGAAGGACACGGTCCGGCCGACCGGGCCGTATGATCCGGACCTGTACGTTCTGGCTGTGCGGCGTCCGAACGGCGAGTACGACGGTCTGGCGTTCAACCATTCGGTGCACAATATCGGCCGGGTCCGTGAAGACTGTATGTCGCCGTGTTTCTACGGGCTGGCGGCGCTGGAGATCGAGCGCCGGCACAGCGCCACGACACTGTTTCTGCCGGGTGCGTTCGGGTCGACACACAACATCACGTTCAACGACAGTGGCGTTTCGTCTGCGGAGTGCGTACGCCGCGTCGTCGACGCGGTCGAAGAGGCGCTGAGCCGCGCCCAGCCGGCGCTGCCCGGTCCGGTCAAGGTCCTCAACCGCCCGTTCACGTATCACCTGCGTCACTTCGACGAGGCGAAGGAAGCGGCGGCGGTGAAGTTCTACATGGAGAAGTACGTGCCGCAGAGCGCGGCGGGGCAGATCGATGTCTTCCGCAAGATGCGTGAGGAGATGGCGCCGCGCCAGGGCGAGGCACGTCAGACGCGCCTGCAGGTCATTCGCTTGGGCGACATCGTGTTCGTCGGCATTCCCGGCGAGTTGTTCGCGCGGCTCGGGTTGGAACTCCGGCGACGTTCGCCGTTCCGTAACACCTGCATTATCGGCCTGGCCAACGAGGAGATCGGGTACATTCCGGACCGCAAGGCGTATGCCGACGGCGGTTACCAGACGTGGGTGGGCTGGCACAGCATGCTGGAAGTCGGCACGGGTGAAGCCATGGTCGACCAGGCAATGGCCATGCTGAATGAATTGTACGACGCCGCGCCGCCGAAGCGACGTGGTACGGTTTGACGTGCGCCGTCAATGTCAGGTGAGACTGCAGGCCTGACGCCAGACGGCTATTCTTGCGGGGAGGGGGGGCGTCCTGGACGTCGAGGTTCGATGTTCAGGGTTTCCGCCACGGCGGATTCGACGTTCGTCTTGCGTCCGGCTAGGCCGGTTTAGGAGTGGTTGTGGACATTGAGCGGGCACACACGCCGGGATACCGTGAGTCAACGTGGATTGATCTTCTGGACCTGATCACGGCCATCGGGGCGGGAGTATGGATCCCGATGAAGTTGGGACTACTCGCGTTTCCACTGGACTTCGACATTGTCGTCGACTTTGTGTTCATGGTTTTCGCCGGGTTCTGCGCGGCGTACGCGCTGTGCGAATACTGGCGCGCCGTGAAGCGTGGCGTGGTTGTGGACCGGTCGGTGTTGTGGACGCGTGTTCTGACGGACGCGGCCGTGGCCCTGCCCTTGGTTACCGTTGCCGGGTTGGCGGGAACCTACACGGAGCCGTTCTGGTGCGTGAAGCTTTTGGCCATTCGGCACGTGGTGCGATTCCCGCAGATTCTGTCGCGTTTGGGAATGCCGCACCCGGCCCTCGGACGGCTGTTTTCCCTCGTGATCGTGGTGCCGTTGCTGGTGCACTGGGCGGCTACGGGCTGGATCATGCTGGACGGCGGCGCGGAGACAGCCGACCTGCGGTTGCGCTACCTGCACTCGGTCTATTGGGCCATCACGACACTGGCGACGGTGGGGTATGGGGATATCACGCCGAAGACCGGTCCGCAGATGGCCTACGCGTGCGGTATTATGGTTGTCGGGGTGGGTTTCTTCGGATTCGTGCTCGGCAACGTGGCGAGCTTGCTGGCGCGCCTGGACGCGGCCAAGGTCCAGCACGAGGAAGCGCGCGACCGCGTCGAAACGTTCATGCGGCATCACCGCGTTCCGCACGAGTTGCGGCAGCGCGTGCGCGACTATTTCAGCTACCTGTGGGAAACACGCTGGGGCTATGACGGCGCAGCCGTGCTCGCCGACCTGCCGCCGAACCTGCGCGCCGACCTCTCGCTGTCCGTGAACCACGGCATCATCGAGAAGGTGCCGCTGCTCAACGGCGCCAGTCCGGAGTTGATCCGCGAACTGGCTTTGGAGCTCAAACCGCGCATTGTCGTGCCCGGTGAGGAGGTCTTTCGCCACGGCGTCCCCGGCGCCGAGATGTACTTTATCCTCAACGGCGACGTGGAGATCGTGACCCCCGACGGCCAGACCCTGGCCCGGTTGCACGGCGGCGACTTCTTCGGCGAAATGGCGTTGCTCACGAACAAGCCGCGCGTTGCGACGGCACGAGCGGTCGGTTATTGCTGCCTGTTCGCGCTGCAGCGCGAGACGTTCAAGAGCGCCGTGGGCCGCTACCCCGACTTCGAGGCCAAGGTCTCCGCCATGGCCCGTTCCCGCGCTTCCGGTGACACCCAGGCAGGGCAGGGGCAGGGGTGAAGAGACGCGGTGGAAGGTGGAGTCGAGGGATGAAGGATGAAAGGTGAAAGCTGAGGGCCGAAGTTGGGGGGGCGAGCGCGGGAATGTCAGTGTTGCGCTGGGGGGGGGGAATCAGTCCGTCCACGGGTTGAAGACGGCGGCGCCGGTGCGGGAGATGTCGTGCGTGTTCCGGGTGACGGCGACCAGGGAGTGCGTTACCGCGGTGGCGCCGATGATTCCGTCCGCCATGCCGATCTGGAGACCCTCTCGCGCCTGCCGGCCTGTTGCCTCGCCCCAGGCCAGTGCTACCGCGTCGCCGACGGGGAGAATGCGGCCTTGGAACCGGTCGCAAAGGTCGGTGTACAACCAGGCGTTCAACCGGCGTTTCTTGGCGGAGTCCGGAAGCATCGCCACACCCTTGGCCAGTTCTCCGATCACCACCGCGCTGAGGAACAGGTCGGCCTCGTTCTGTGCCTCCAGCCATGCCACGACCTTGGCGTGGGGTTGCTTTCGTGTGAATTCGGACAACACGCACGTGTCGAGGAGGTAGCTCACAGTTTCACCTCCCTGCCGGATGCGGGGTCACGCGTGACCTTGATGTTGGAATCAGTCAACGGCGACTGCCGCAGGAAATCCACGAGTGAAACGCGCGGTCGCGTCAGGCGACGATACTCATCGATACTGAGTATGACCACGGCATCCTGGCCCCGCCGGGTCACCACCTGTGGCCCATACACCGCCGCTTCTTCGGCAACTTGGCTGAACTTGTTCTTCGCGTCCTGCAGTTGCCATTTGCCGTCTTTCATCGGCTGCCTCCATTCTGGCTAGACTGTCTAGATTAATATACCACGCTATGTCTCGGCAGGCAAGGCCCCATGGGTAGGCGACAGGGCTGTTTCAAGATCCGTGACCGTCGCGTGCGGTGAGTACCCCCGGCGTGTCCCCACGCCGGGGGGGGGCGGCCTGAGGACAGGCCGCCCCTACTTGGTGTGCGCGGAGGCGTGGCCTTTCGAGACGCGGCGCCGGATCTTGAAACAGCCCTAGGTAGGCGAGGGAATTCAGCGGTGAGAGGCGGAGGGCATCCATGCGGACGGCTTGCCGCGCTGCTCGTGCGCCACGCTCTCTATCGGGGGGTACAGGAGGGTGGCGCGGCCTCCCGAGTTGCTCCCCGTTTACGGACACAGTACCCGCTGTCTCGCGCCGGTGTTGCACCGGGGGCGGTGTGGTTATACCGTACTTGACGCCGCAACGAAGCGGTGCGAAAGGGGAGTCCGATGGCATGCGGCAAGTTGGTTAACATTCACGCGCATTTGCACACCACACAGGATGTTTCGGCCACGGTGCGGCAGTGGACTGCCGACGGTGTGGTCAAAACCTGTGTCCTGGCGGAACCGTCATTCTGGATGCCGCCGAACAGCACCTACATGGGCAATGCGGACGTGCTGAAGTGGAGGCGCGAGTTCCCCGACGCCATTGTGGGTATGGGCGCGGTCGAACTCGGGCAGAACATGGGCTGCCCCGATGACATCCGCCGGTTGAAGGACGAGGGCTTTGAGGGCTTGAAGTTCGATATGCCCAGCCATCCGTACGATCATGACCGGTACTTCCCGCTGTACGCGGCGGCCGAGGAATTGCACATGCCGATCCTCTTCCACACCGGGTACGTGGCACGGCTTGAAGTCAGTGACCGGCGCTGTCACCCGTCCTCAGACTACATGCGCCCGTTCCGGCTCGACCGCATTGCGCGGGCGTTCCCGAATCTGCCGCTCATCGGCGCACACCTTGGTCTGCCCCACGGGCACGAGGCGCTGGCGCTGTTGTCGCTTCCGAACGTGTACTACGACATCAGCGGCGGCGGCGGGCAGAAACCGCACCTGAGCAAGCTGAAGAAAGCGCTGGCCCCGTTCCCCGGCGCGGACTGGGACAACCCCCAGGAGAACCTGGCGCTGGAGCAGTTTAAGAAGTTAGTTTTCGGCACGGACAATCCGCCCGTGTCGGTCTGGTATCCCGCCTCCGAAGAGATCCTGAACTACCTGCACATCCCGGGCGAGACGCGCGAGCTGTTCTACTGGAAGACCGCGGCGGCGATTTTCGGTTGGACGGGGCTGTGAGCGGTGCGTGCCGGTCGCGGCGGCGTGTCCGTTCGGTCTGTTGGGTCCGTTGTGCGGGGCTGTTGCAGCGACCTCAGCCGTTCGCGCTGTTGGCGACGATCACTTCGCCGAACACGGCACGCGAGTCGTCCGACGCCAGGAACACCGCGATGGGCGCGATCTCCTCGGGCAGCGCGTAGCGTCCGAGCGGCCCTGCGGGCCAGTCCTTGGGTTGGCCGTCGGCGCAGTTCATCATGTCCGTGGCGACCGGCCCGGGGGCGATGGCGTTGACGCGCACGCCGTGCGGCGCCATCAGCTTGGCCAGGCCTTGGGTGTAGCCGACGACGCCCCACTTCGAGATGCAGTAGGCGTTCGGTGCGGCGCGTAGCCCGGCGTCGGAGGCCAGGTTGATGATGACGCCGCGCTTCTGTTCCTTCATGCGCTTCGCGACCGCCTCGCACATGAAGTGCAGCGCTTTCAGATTGATGTCCAGGATGTAGTCCCAGGCTGCTTCCGGGGTGGGGTTGGGGTGGTCCTTGGGCAGGCGCACCACACCGGCGTTGTTGACTGCGATGTCCAAGCCACCGAGTGCGGCCCAGACTTCAGCCAGGCGCGGCTGGATCTGCGGGACGACGCTGACGTCCCAGGCGAAGCAGTGGGCGTGGCGGCCTTTGGCGCGTACGGCCGCCGCCACGTCGGCCAGCGCGTCGGCATGTCGCGCCGTGAGTGCGAGGTCCGCACCTTCATCCGCAAAGGCCAGGGCAATGGCGCGGCCAATGCCGCGGCTCGCGCCGGTGACGAGTGCTCTCTTGTTCTGCAGGCGCATGGTGGTGTTCTCCTCTACTGCTGATCCCGATCCTGATGTGTAGTCCGGTTGATCCATGGCCAAACGGCGACGCGGAAATTCACAGGTTCCAGGGTTCGGTGTTCAGGTTTCAGAACGGACGCCTGCGGGACCCAGTTCGTTGGTTCCGTGCGGTCGCGGTTTGCGTAGGCTGACACCTGAAGCCGAAGCCCGAAACCGGCAACCCATGGCGTCGTGCCAGCAACACATGGTCTGCTACCCTTGCGTCGCGGGCCACTGGAAGGTGAACTCCGGTTTGTACCCCAGCAAGCGCTTCGCTTTGTCGTTCGAGTACCACTCGGTGATGCCGTTCGGGTCGAACTTGCCCGAATCGATGTGGGCTTTGATCCCGGGAAAGAGGCGCTCCAGGGTGGCGGCGCGATCCGCGAAGAACGTCACCGGATCGATGCGGCAGAGCACGGTGTCCGCCGTGACGATGAACGTGTCGTGCAGAATCGTGTCGGGGGCAGCGACCGCGAGTGCGTGCGCTTGGGCGACGTCGCGGACATCGACCATGGCGCCCAGATGCGCAAAGCGACGTTCCTTGGGAACGTCGGAGGCGCAGATGCCGCCCGGGCGCAGGCAGATGGTGCTGAGGCCCCAGCGCTGGCTTGCGAACCGGCACATCTGTTCGCCGAGCTTCTTGGTGAGGCCGTAGATTTCGAACGGTTCACGCGGCAGGTTTTCGTCGATCGGCAAGTACGCTGGCGGGACTGGGGTGTGGCCGGCGGCCCAGATCGACGAGGTGAAAACGACCCGTTGCGCCCCGCTTTTCCGCGCTCCCTCCAGGATGTTCTGTGTGCCCATGACGTTTACCTCGAATCCCGTATGATCGCCGGCCTTGGCCCAAGCCTGGCCGTGCAGGGCGGCGATGTGAACGATGACATCCATGCCGCGACAGGCGGCCTCGACGGCGGCCGCGTCGCAGAGACTGCCGTTGATGAACGGCAGGCCGTCGCCCGGGTCGATCATGTCGAAGTGGGTCACGTCATAGCGTTTCCGAAGTATGGGTGTGAGGGTACGGCCGAGCAGACCGCTGCCGCCGGTCAGGAGAAGGCGTTTCGCGTTCAAGGTGTTGTCTCCAGTGGGTGGGGTTATCGGTACGCGGGGCAACAGAGGCAACGGACCAAACGGCCGCGGGGCGAGGCGGGCCGACCGATCGGCCCCGCCCGTGGCCATGGCGTCACGCACTGGCCTTCGGCCGGTCGCCCGGTTCGACGAGGATTTCCCACACGTCGGCAGTGCGCGGGAGAACGATCAACTGCCGAACGACGTCGGCGACATCCTCGGGCTGGATGTACTCCCAGTGATCGGTCGTTTTGCTGATGATGGTCGTGTTCACGGGCCCGGGCATGACCAAGTTGAACCGCAGGCCCGAACCGATGAATTCCTGCCGCAGCGCCAGGGTGAAGCCGCGCAGCGCGAACTTCGCGGCGCAGTAACAGCTCATCCCGGGAATGCCCTTAATGCTGGCGTCCGAGCCGATGTGCAGGACCTGGTCGATGTCGGCACAGAGCGGCTTTGCCTGGTCGGGCTTCGCCAGGTCGGCGGTTACGAATTCGTGTGGGGTCTCGGCCGGGATGACATCGGTCAGCCGCAGGGTCACGTCGGGCTTGCTCTCGAGCAGGCGAGTGACCGCCTTGCCCAGCACGCCCGCGGCGCCGGTGATGAGTACTCTAGCCATGGTGTGGTCTGGCACTCCGTGCGATTCGGGATGCCATCTGGAAGCCGTTGATCGGTGGTGACGCAACCCCCGTCCCCTCTTGCCTCCGTCCTCTTGCCTACTCTGCCTACTGCCTGTCGCCTCAAACTTCGTGCTCTGTCCGCGCGATGACCTCGTCCTGCATGTTGCGGTTAAGATGTACAAAGTAGTCGGAATAGCCGGCGACGCGGACCAGCAGGTCCTGGTACTGCTCCGGGTGCGCTTGTGCCTCCAGCAGCGTTTCCCTGCCGGCGACGTTGACCTGGATCTCGAACCCGCCGCGCCGCAGGTACGTCTCAATCACGCGGCGTGCGGCGTTCAGGTTGGATGCGTTGGTCAGGAGGCTCTTTGACAGCTTTAGGTTGTGGACCAGTCCGCCGAGGACCGCGCGGTGGTTCCAGGCGGTGGTGGACAGGACGGACGCGGTCGGCCCGTTCTGCTCGCGGCCCTGCGCCGCCCCGGCGCCGTCGGCCAGCGGCCGGTGGGCGAGGCGCCCATCCGGCGTCGCGCCGGTCTCGCTGCCGAGCCGTTCGTGCATGATCCAGCAGAAGAAGCCGGGGACGTACCGGTGCGGCCCGACCGTATTGGCTTCCGTGGTCTGGATCAGGAAGTCGGCCCAGTCGGCGGCGAGCGAGTCGGCTTCTGGATTGTCGTTGCCGTAGTGCGGCAGCAGGTTGAGGATGCGCTGGCGCAAGGGCTCGTGCCCCTCGTAGTTGCGCTGCAGGATAGCCTGGAACTCCTTCAGACCGAGCTCGCGCCGCTCGTAAACCAGGTTTCGGACCGCGAGCAGGCTGTCCGCGAGGTTGGCCAGGCCGACGAATGAGTTCTCGACCCAGTTGTACCGCGCCCCGCCGCGGTCGAAGTCCTGGCCCTTGTCGAGGCAGTCGGCAATGAAGCAACTGGCCAGCGGAAAGCAGCCGGTCTTCGCGCGCTGCTGCCAGACGCGGTCTGCGGACTCCGCCGCTGCGCGCACCTTGCCGGCCAGGTTCTGCCGGACCTGCTCCTGCAGTTCCGCAAAGGAGGTCGGTTCCGTGATGGTTCCTGCCGTGACCGCGTTCAGCACGTCGAGGAGTCCTTGGGGCAGGTTGAAGTAGGGGCACGTCACCCAGATGTTCGAGGCGCCTGCGACTTTGATTTCGACGCAGGTCGAGTTGACGTAATTGTGGGAGTCCGGTTCGCTGGCGCCGTGGTCGCGGAGCCCGTGCGAGATGACGTCGTCATTGAAGAACGCCGGGTCGCCGCAACCGGTGGCGAGCACGCGCATGGCGAAATTCATGAGCGCGTCCGGGCTGCCCTTGTGCCACACGAGCCCGACCGTCGGGTAGACCAACCGCGTCGCCTGGCGCGCGGCCATTGCGAGATAGGTGAGGTCGTTGGTGACGTCCTGGCCGTGCCGGTCGCGGCCGCCGACCATGACGGCCACCGCCGAGCCCGGCCACAGAATGCGGTTCATGTGGATGTACAGGCAGCAGAGCAGTTCGAACGCCTCCTGGCGTGTGGTGCGACCGGCAGCCAGGTCGGCGTCGTAGAACGGCCGGAGTGTCTGGTCGATGCGGCCGGGGCTGGCCAGGCCGTGATCCTCGCCGAACCAGAGTGCGATTTCGGCCGCGAACAGGAGCTGCAGCGCCTCGTGGAAGGTCACGGGCCGTTCCGTGGCGACGCGGCGGCAGACGCGGCTGAGCGTGCGCCAGCGTGGCGCGTCGTTCGGGTCGCGCTGGCACATGGCGTCGCACCCGTCGGCAATGCGACGGATGAGGGTCGACAGACCTTCCATGACGATGCGGCATGCTTCGTAGAAAGTGCGCTGCTCGCCCGTGAGATCAGGGCGGCGGCTCCGCTCTTGGATCTCGCGGATGATGCCGCTCACGCCGAGAGTGAGGAGCTTCTCGTAGTCCGGGTGGAAATGGCCGGCGTCGCCGCCGGGGTAGGGTGGGATGGTGGCGAGAACCTTTTCGGCCGCCTGCAGCGCCGGGGCTTCGTCCGGCGCGGGATGGCGCAGCAAGGGCTTGCCGACGATGCCCTCGCCGGGCTCCAGATCGATCGGCATGGCGCGCAAGCGCTCGGCGCAGCGCCGAGCGCGCCAGACCAGCCAGTCTTCCGAATCGGTGTGTTCCGACCAGGCGCGGGCGTCGGCCAGGCGGATTTCAGGGATCGGTGGTTGCGGCTGGCGTTGAAGGGTGAGTGCTTTCTCGCGCAACGCGGTCAGGCCGGGTGGCAGCAGAAGCGAGAGCGGTTCTGCGACGCCGGGTATGGTGATGGTGTCGGCCGGCGTAATCACGTGGGTCGTGGCAGCCTGAACGGGGCCGCCCACAAGGCCCTCCGTGTCAGTGCCGCGTCGCCGTGCGGAGTGACCCGTTCGTAGTCCCGCCTTCAGGCGGTCCCCGTCTTGGGGCGTGGCGACGTGCAATCCGGACCGCGTGAACGCGGGACTACGAGCCTGGTCCGTCGCGAGTTCCTGGTTGAGCTGGGCAGTTCTCAGGGCATTGGACCGGCGGTCCTCGGATTGCACTGGCGTGGAACCGCCAGCCGCCGAACGCATGCGGCGACGGCTAGGGTTTGCAGGACTGCCATGAGGCGGTGACTTGGTTTTCGGCGTATTTCTTGCGGCCATGTGAGTGACATCCTTGAGGTCAACTGAGCGAGTGTTCAGTGCGCGCGATCACGGTGTCCTGCAGCGACTTGCCGAGCCGGACGAAGTACTCGCTGTAGCCGCCGATGCGCACGATCAGGTTTTGGTAGGCCTCCGGGGTCTTCTGCGCCGCGAGCATGTCCTCGCGGTTGATGACCGAGATCTGGACCTGCATGCCGCCGCGCTCGAAGAACGACCGGATGAGGCTTACCGCGGCGCGCAGGCCGGCCCGGTCCGAGAGGACCTGTTTCTGGAACCGCAGGTTCAGCACGGGTGTGCCAGCCATGCGCCAGGCCGGGAGCTTGAGGACTGAGTTGAGCAGCGCGGTCGGGCCGTTTCGGTCGCGGCCGGCGAACGCGCCGACCGAGTCGTTGAGCGGCGTCTTGGCGTGACGGCCGTCAGGCGTGGCGTTCACCACGGTCCCGGCGTTGGCGTAGGTCGCGAAGACGATGCAGGAAGGCAGGAACCGGCCGCCGCGCGCCTGGCGGTGCGAGGTCAACTCGCGGCAGGCGAAGTCCATGATATCGGCGCCCAGATCGTCGACGTACGGGTTGTCGTTGCCAAACTTGGGCGCGGCCTTCAGCTTGCGCAGGACCGCGTCGGCGCCGGTGAAGTCCGCCGTGAGAGCGTCGACGAGTTCCTGCGGCGTGACCGAGCGCTGGTCGTACACACAGTGCTTCACGGTTGCCAGGCTGTCGATCAACGTGGTGATGCCCTGGTAGGTGACGACCGACCAGTTGTAGCGCGCGCCGCCCGCCTCGAAGGACTTGTGGTTCTTGACGCAGTCGCGAGTGAAGAATGTCCGGTACATCTTGGGGTCGCCGTCACGGAAGCGCTTCTCCAGTTGCGAGTTGGCCCAGGTTGCGAAGTTCGCCGTCATCGTCCGGATCTGCGTCTGGACGGCCGCTTTGAAGGCGTCGAAGTCTGCGAAGTCCGCAAACTTCCCGGTGCTCGGGCCAACCTGTTTTCCGGCGGCCGGGTCGAAGCCGTTGTGCACGGCGAGTTCGAGGGCCTTGGCCAGATTGATTTCGCCTTCGAGGCTGCCGACGTTCGAGAGTCCGGCGATCATGGTCTCGGTACAGCCGCCGAACCCGATCTCGCGCGCATCCTCCGGGGTGAGGCCGAGGTCGAGGTCATGGAGGGCGCGGATGTAGAGGTCGTCGTTGTAGAGGGCAGGGCGGCCGCTGCCCTCGCGCAGCGCCTTCATGGCCTCGACGACGAGGTTGTCCGGCGTATCCTGGGTGATGCGGAAGGCGACGTTCGGGCGGCGGAGCTTGTTGCGGCCGCAGGCGAGGATGAACTCGCGGGTGAGCGCGTTGCAGCCGTCCTCGCCGTCCGGGCGGCGGCCGCCAATCTGCAGGTTCCAGCCGTTGAGGCGTTCGAACGCGTGCCAGAACTCGTCGATCAGGCGGCGCGCCAGGCGCAGATCAAGCGTGCCCGCCTCGATGTCCTGCTCGAACAGCAATCCGAGGGCCTGATCGACCCGCCCGATGCTGTCGCAGCCGTCGAGCATCCAGGTGAAGTTGACGGCGAGCAAGCCTTGAATGAACGTGGTGCATGGCTTCACAAAGCATGCCGCAAAACTGTCGGCGATGACCTGAAGGTCCTTGCGCCGCGCGCCCTTTGCGGTGTCAGCAGCGTGTCGCAGCGCCTCGGTCGTGTGCTGGTGGAAGGTGCGCACGCCAGCGGTGTAGTCCTTCAGCGCCAGCAGCAGGTTCAGGGCGTCGGGATCGTCGCCCGCCGTCTGGACCTTTGCCAGTTCGGTGTCGAGTTCCGTCTCCATGGCGTCGAACCCCTCGCCGACCACGCGGCGGATGTCCGGGTTGCTGTGCGTGTAGCCGCAGTAGTGGCGCAGGCGCGGTCTGAGGTCGGCAACCAGTGCATCAATTGTCGCGGCGTGCTGGGGAAACTGCTTCCTGCACTCGGCCGCGATCGGGTCTGAAACGTGCAACCCGCTGTGGTGGTTGAGATTGAGGATGAACGACTGCGCCGACCAGACGTTGTGCGAGGCCATGGTCAGAGACGTCGGTAACGGTTCGAACGGGATCAGCAGGTGGTCGTCGGGGACGCGCACCGACATGTTCTCGTAGAGCCGGCGCATGGCCAGGCCGTAGGCGCGCGGCCACGGTAGGCCCAGTCCTTCGTAGAAGCCCACAGCGGACCACTGCCCGAGCTCGCGAAGAGTGTCAAGACTGAATGCCGCGGGACAGGTCGAAGATGTTGTAGAGGTTTGCATGTTGGGTGTTCGGTTTGTCGATGATCCCGAAGATCTCGAGAGGTCTCGTGTGTCGCGTGTCGATCCTTCGGACCTGAGCAATCTCTCTCTCTGAACCCTGCCCCCTGAACACTGCCTCAGTACCACTTGAACCCGCCGGGGGGAAATAGGCTGATCATAACGTTCTTGGTTCTGGTGAGGGCGAGCAGGCCTTGTTTGCCCAGTTCGCTGCCGATGCCGCTGGCGCCGAAGCCGCCGTACGGTGCGCTCGGGAACACGAAGTTGTGCAGGTTGAACCAGACTGTGCCGGCTTTGATCCGCGGCGCGACGGTGTGCGCCGTCTTCAGGTTCGTAGTCCAGACGCTGGCGGCCAAGCCGTACGGTGTGTCGTTGGCCATGTCGACCGCCTCGTCGAGCGACGTGGCGCGCGCAATGACCACGACCGGGCCGAAGATTTCCTCCTTCCAGACGCGCATGCTGGAGGTGACATCGGCGAACACGGTCGGCGCCATGAAACTGCCCTTGGCCAGGCTGCGCGACTTCAGCACGTTGCCGCCGCACAGCAGCGTGGCGCCTTGTTTCTTGCCGGACTCGACGTACTTCATGACCGTCTTGAGGTGCTCGGGATGAACGAGTGGGCCCATCCGGGTCTGCTCGTCGCGCGGCAGGCCGACCTGGATGGCCTTGGCGCCAGCCACGAAGCGGCTGACGAAGTCGTCGTAGACATCCTTGTGCACGATGAGCCGCGTCAGGCCGCAGCAGCACTCGCCCTGGTTCAGGAACACGCCGAAGAGCGTGCCGTTGACGGTTTCGTCCATGTCGCAGTCGGGGAGTACGAGCGCCGGGCTCTTGCCGCCGAGTTCGAGCGTGCAGCCCTTGAGTCTTGGCGCGCAGGCACCGTAGAGCTGGCTGCCGATTTCGGTCGAGCCAGTGAATGAGATCTCTTCAATCTCGGGTGCGTCGGTGAAGACATTGCCGGCATCCGGCCCGCCTGAGGGTACGATGTTCAGCACGCCGTCCGGCACCCCGGCTTCGCGGAACATGTCGCCGAGCAGCAGTGTGCTCAGGGGCGCCCAGGACGCGGGCTTGATGACCATGGTGTTGCCGGCGGCCAGCGCGGTGGCGATCTTGCGCGAGGCGATGAGGAACGGAAAGTTCCAGGGAATGATCGCCCCCACGACACCCAGCGGCTCGCGGATGGTGTAGTCCAACACTTGATTGTAGGGCGATGGCTGGATCTCGCCCATGACCTCGGTGCAGATGTCGGCGAAGTGGTGGAACGTGGCCGCCGCGGAGGCCACGTCGATGTTCGTGCTTTCGAAGATCGGCTTGCCGACGTCATCGGTCTCGACACCGGCGATGAACGCCGTGTGGCGCGAAATGGCGTCGCCAACTTTGTGCAGCCACGCACTGCGCTCCGCGGGGTTCATCGGCCCCCAGGTCTGCGCGAACGCCTTCGCGGCTGCCGTGGCCGCGGCACGGATGTCAGCCGGTGCCGCCTTCTGGACCTTGGTGATGGTCTTGCCTGTGGCAGGGTTGATGACGTCAATGGTCTTGCCGGAGGTGGCATCGACCCATTGGCCGCCGATGAACAACTGGTTGCGAAGTTGCTGTGCCATGGTTGGGGTTCCCTTTGAGTGTTTGGTGTCGAGGGTTGAGGGTCAAGGGTCAAGGGAGGGGCGGCCGGTCTTCGACGGTTGACCTTGAGTGCTGCGCCGGGTTCCGGTTGGGCCGGAGGCGAACCTTCCTTCTGCCAGTCCTTGTCCGTCACCTTTGGTTTCGGATCTGCATTCCCCTCGACACTCGACACCCGTCCCGGGTTACTCTTCCTTGACCACCGGGTTGGTCAGTGAACCGATGCCGGCGATGCAGACGGTGGCGGTGTCGCCGTGCTTCAGCCACAGGGGCGGCTTGCGGCCCATGCCGACGCCGGACGGCGTGCCGCTCATGATGATGCTGCCGGGGTAGAGGGTCATGCAGTGCGAGAGGTAGCTGACGAGTTGGCGGCAGTTGAAGACCATGTCGGAGGTGTTGGAATGCTGCACTTCCTGGCCGCTCAGCACCAGGCGGATATCGCAGGCGTCGCCGTCCAGTTCAGTTTCGATCCACGGTCCGATCGGCGCGAAGGTGTCGAAGCATTTGCCGCGGGCCCACTGCTTGTCGAGACGCAACTGGCAGTCGCGGGCGCTGACATCGTTGCCGCAGGTGTAGCCGAGGACGTAACTGAGCGCGTCGGTTTCGGAGACGTTTTTGGCCTTCTTGCCAATGACAATGACCAGTTCCGCCTCATAGTCGACCTCGCTCGGGGCCATGGACGGCAGCACGATCGCGTCGCCGGGGCCGACCACCGTGTTGCAGGTTTTGATGAACACGACCGGCGCCGACGGTACAGGCATATTGCTCTCTTTGGCGTGGGCACGGTAGTTCAGGCCGACGGCGACCACCTGCGGCGGTTGCACGGGCGCCAGCAGCTTTGCGGCGCTGTGTGGAATCCGCTGCTTAGTGACCTTGATACCGTCAAAGATGTCCCCGGCAATGAGGCAGTAGTCCGTTTCCTCGACCATCGCATAGCTGGACTTGCCGTCGTGGGTCTGGATTTTGGCGATCTTCATTCGGGGTGCCTTTCCTTGTCTACAGTTGGCTCGTGGCGTGGCGTGGCGTGATCGCTCGCTGAAGCTTCGCTTTCACTTCCGCCTGAAGGGCGTGTCGATTTAACCACCTCAGGTGCGCAGCCACGCCCAAAGTGGCCGGACCGGCTCGGTCCGGCATGCGGGAGCGAGCCGCTCCCGAAGGCGGGACTCAGGCGGGTGCTCCTGCTTGTCGACGTCATGCGGCAGTTCCTCTTCGATGTTGGATGTTCGCTTCCGTGTCCGGGTGGTCCCTGATGCCGTCACCGGATGCCCGGCATCACCTGCGGGTTCACGAGTGAGCTCGATTTCTCGCCGCGGAGGGCGCGAGCCATCTCCTCGGCGGCGCGCCGCTGGAGCGTGGGAATGGCCGCGTCGGAGAACCAGGCACTGTGCGGAGTCAGGACGACATTATCACGCTGTTTGAGCGGGTGCGGGGTCTTCACCACCGCGGCCTCGTCCTCGAGCACGTCCAGGCCGGCGCCGGAGACGTGGCCGTTCTCCAGCGCCCAGACGAGGGCGTCAGTCTCGACGATCTCGCCGCGGGCGCAGTTGATCACCAGCGGCTGTTTCTGCATCTTTGCGAACGCCGCGCGGTCCAGCAGGCGCCGCGTGGTCTTGGTTGCCGGGCACTGCACGAAGATCGCATCTGAGGTCGCGAGCAGTTCATCGAGCGACAGGGCCCGGCAGCCGGCCGTGTCCTGCGAGAGGCATGGGTCGTGGAACGTGACCTCGATGCCGAACGCCTGCAGGCGCTGCGCGACGGCGCGGCCGATACGTCCGAACCCGATGATGCCGGCGCGCATGCGGAACAGGGCCTTCAAGGGTTTGACGTAGGCGAGCGACCACTCGCCGGCCCTGACCTTGCGGTCCGAGAGCGGGACCTTGCGCGCCAAGGCGAGGAACAGCGACAGCGCGTGGTCAGCCACCTCGTTGATACAGTAGTCCGGGACGTTGGCGACCATGATGCCGCGCTCGGTGGCAGCAGGGATGTCAATGGTGTCCAGGCCGATGCCGTAGCGCACCACGGCCTTGAGCTGCGGCGCGGCGGCGAAGACTTCGGGGCCGATCCCCGGCAGGTATGTGTTGAGCAGGCCGTGCGCACCGGCCAGGTGCGGCTTGAGTTCAGCAATGGACTTGCACTGCAGGACGTTGAGGTCGGCGTCGGCGCCGGCCAGAATCCGCCGCTCTTGGTCGAAGTTCTCGAATACATGGTCCGTGACGACAACGTTGAACTTACTCATATTCTTTCTTCCACGTTCTGGAGGTGCCGACGCATGCCTGCCGCGGCGGATGCCCCGTCGCTCGTCTCCACTGCGGCGAGAATGTCGGCATGATACCCGAGTGACGCACGCCGGTAGGCCGGCCTGTCGGGGAACAGGAACTGCACCTCGCGGAGCAGGTCCGCTAGGGCGGCCATGAACACACGGAACACCGGGTTGCCGGTGGCGGCGGCCAATTGCTGGTGGAACGCCATGTCGTGTTCAACAAAGACGCTCTTCCGGTCAACGTTGTCGCGCATGCCCTGCAGGCAGTCGGCCAGGACACGCAAATCCTCCGGATCGCGCTGGGCGGCGGCGATCTCGGCAATCGTCGGCTCGAAACATAGTCGCGTCTGCATGATGTGCTGCGGTTCCATATCCGCCTGGGTCCGGAGCAACGGCGAGAGCATGGCGAAGATGCTGGCCATGTCCATCGGCTTGACGAAGATGCCCTTACCGTGGCGGGCTTCGATGATGCCCAGACCCTTGAGAATGCAAAGCGCCTCGCGCAATGGCAGGCGGCTGACGCCGATCATGGCCACCAGCTCGCGCTCGGAGGGGAGGCGGTCGCCGCCCTTCAGGCCCCGCTGCGCGATATACCGGATCAGCGCGCGCGCCACCGCCTCGGGCATCGTCTCGCGCCGTCCGATATCAATGGTCGTCGTCTGCGCCGCCATACCGTTCTCACTCAACTCATATACTCATATGACCAGTTGACAGAAAGTACCACCACCCGCGCGGGATGTCAAGGTCGTGGCGGTGGAAAAAGGTGATGCGTCAGCGGTTCCCGGGCGGCAGACCGTCCGGTCATGTGTGGGTGTTACTCACTGTTTGTCCGGGGTGTTCTGGCAACGTGGCGGGACCGGCTCGGTCCCGCGGGTGTCGGAGCGAGCCGCTCCGGCCACTCTACCGCAGCCCGCGAGTAACATGGGAGTCGCGGGTGGAACGACGGTGTGCTGGCCTATGCGTGAGCCCCCCGTGGCCTTGTGCCACGGGTGAATCGGGTTCGCCTGCCAAACGTGCGCGTCCCCCCTTTCTTCCCTATTCCCCCGTCCGCCGCCGGCGGACGGGGGAATAGGGAAGAAAGGGGACGAGGTGCGGTGTAGTAGCCAATGAACCCGTTCACCTGCCACGCAAGGTGGCAGGGGTCTATGCTCCACCCTTAACTCCTAAGCCGGCATAGCCGGAACCAAGTCGACCGTCGAACGCAAAGCCGTCGCCCTGCATGGGAGAGCAAGGCTGGAGCCATGCTCTACTTCCCCCGAGGGCCGCCCCGGGGAAGACTTGCGCCAGTGCCCCCGGGCCGTTACTTACGCTCGAAGGGGCTACGCGACCTCTGCGGCGCTCTCGCGCTTTACGGGGTGAATTCGATGTCGGTGATCTGGATCAGGCCCTTGCCGGCAGCGGTGGGCGTGCCGTGGGTGCCGATGGTCATTCCGGTGATGTTGGGCACATCGAGTTGGCCGTTGTCGTCTTTGGCGCCCCAGCCGGCGGGTTTGAACTGGTTGAGCGGGATGGTCATGTCGCCCCAGTCCGGGGCGGGCCACGGCGGCGGCGGTTCGCAGAAGTAGCTGCAGCCGTTTTGCTCGCTGAGGCAGATCAGGACACGCATGCCGGCGGGGATGGTCGCAATGGCCTTGAACCGGAGCGTGGTCATTCCTTCCAGGTCCAGGTTGGCGAAAGGCATGGTGGGTGTCACGAACATGTGCTTGCCGCCCGGGACTTCGAACTCGCACTTCATGCACGGCTTGCCGCCGGGGCCTTCGCTCGGGGTGGTCACCGTGGCCTTGGCGTCCTTGTCCGAGTTGCAGTTCCACTGGCCGGCGCCATCGCCGGTCACGCGTACTGGGCCGGCGGGCACGTAGGGCTGATCGGAGAAGCGTGTCGACACCAGGCGCAGCGTGCCGGTCGCCGGCCCGTCGAACGCGAACCCGACCCACACGGTGGTGATCTTGTCGACCGTCGGAGCGAGAGCGTCCGTGGCGCTGAACACGGCACGCTGCCAGTTGTTCAGCGACAGCCGGACGTTCCCCTGCGCTACGCCGCCGCAACCGGCCGCGTAGACTCGGAACCAGGCGCCGCCGGCCGCGTCGTACAGGACCAGAACGGGCCGGGGCGGATTGCCGCTGGTCTGCTTCAGCTCGAAGCTCACGTCGGCGGTTTTCGCACCGTCGAGGCTGCCGTCCAGGCGCCCGGCAAACGCCAGGAGCCGCCGCTCGTCCCCGGCCTTGTTGAATTCGAGGCCGGCGCCGGGAATCTCCTTGATCGTCATCCCGCTCGACGAGACCAACTTGGGGTCAGCAAGCTGTGACTCGGCGCCGGCCCGTGCACACAGCGCCCCTGCCAGAACAGTTGCGGCCACCCACGTGAAGACGACCTGCCGAGTCTGCTGTGTCATGATTTGGTCTCCTTCCCCCAATCGCTTCTCGCAATCGTCTTCGCAATCGTTTCTCGATGACTGCCAACTTGCGACGTCCAGATCGAGGACCGATGGCGAAGAAGACTGCGACAGCGATTACCTGTTTGCTGTCCTGCCCTCGTGCCGGATTCGGCGCCGCCTGTTGAGGTGCCGACGAGTAATATGTCGTCATTCACTGCAAGGTGCTACTCGCCCCCGGTCGGTTTAGCAATGTGTCATCGCCCCCCGGGAGCGCTGACGCATCACCCGGTTGTGGCGGGGGTCTCGGGGTTCACTTCGCCCGTGGGTGGGCCTTGGCGTAGGCGGCTTTGAGGCGTTCGGAGCTGACGTGGGTGTAGATCTGGGTTGTCGACAGGCTGGCGTGGCCGAGCAGTTCCTGGACGCTGCGCAGATCGGCGCCGGCGTCGAGCAGGTGCGTGGCGAACGAGTGGCGCAGCTTGTGCGGGGTGTAGTCGGACGGTAACTGGGCCACGGCCAGGTATGTCTTGAAGGTGCGCTGGACGGACCGGGAGGTCAGCCGTGTTCCGCGTAGGTTGAGGAACAGCGGGCCGCGGGCGCGCCGGGCCGCCAACCCCAGGCTGTCGCGCCGGTCAAGGTATGCCTTGAGCGCCTGCATGGCCGGAGCGCCGAGTACGCACAGGCGCTCTTTGCGGCCCTTGCCCTTGACGACGAACGTGCCGGAGAGCAGGTCGACCATTTCCAGATTCAGGCTGGCGGCTTCGTTGATGCGCAGGCCGGCACTGTAGATGACCTCCAGGATGGCTGCATCGCGCGCCGCCGCAAACTGGGCCGTCGCTTCGCCCCCCGGGTCATCCCTTGTGGGGTGGTGTTTCCAGTAGCTTGCCGGGGCGTCGAGGAGGCGGCTGACTTCATTTACCGAGAAGACCTTGGGCAGGCGCTTCGCGGACCGCCCGGCGCGGAGTCCGACGAAGGGGTTGCCTTTCACGGCGTCTTCCCGGACGAGGAACCGGAAGAAGCATCGCATGGACGAGAGTTTGCGCTGCAGGGAGGCGGGGGCGGGATGAGTTTTCTGCAATTCGAGGGCAAACCGGCGTGCCAGCAGGTGGTCGACGGCGTCCCAGGCGCAGCGGTCTTTGCCTTGCGCGATCCAGATGAGCCGTGCGAACTCCGCAATGTCACGGATATAGGCGCTGAGTGTGTGCGGTGAGGCATTGCGCTCGGCGGCGAGGTGGCGGCGAAACGACTGGACCCGCGAGTCGGCGGCGACCAGCGTTGTGGCGGCATCGGGCTGGCCAGGGGCGCTTTCCTCAGGGGCGCGCTTCGCGGCGGTTGTCGGTGGGGCGGAGTTTGGCATAGCTGCTGGGGGGGGGCCTGTGTCGGCGCAGTTTACGCGTTGACGTGGCTTGCGAGTTCGCGGCGGTCGAGGAACAGAGCCAGGGCGAGTTCGCCCAGGAGCAGCACGGCGGCGGCACCGGCGCACCACGGCCAGAGTTCGCGAGCCGCACCCCCGCCCGTGACCGAGGGGGCGGTTGGAGCGGGGCTGTCCTGTGGCGTGGCGTTCCCGCTCTGCAGTTGCGTCTGCAGATCGAACAGATTCACTTTCTCCACCACCGACTCGCGGCGGGAAACGTTCACCTCGCAGGGCACACCGTCCAGGGCGAAGACCCCGGGCGCTGAGGTGTCGGGCGGGGCATCTGTGCGTGCTGTTCCGGGGCTGGCGAACTCGCTGGTGTGCGGTTGGGGCGCGGGTTGGCCGCACTCGAGGCGAATGACGCCCCAGTCGTCCGGAACGGCCGTGGAGAGCAGATCACGGACGAGCGGCAGGAACGACCCGGTGACCGGCAGGTCGCTCCAGCCGGTGTGAAACGCGAACGTGCTGACGAACAGCCGGCCCTTGCCCACCGTGCACTCGACCAGGGCGGGGTCGTCGTCGAGCGTGCGCAGCAGGACTTTGACGCTGTCAGGGCAACGGAGGCGGGCGTACTGGTAGATCGCGAACAGGAACAAGTCGGTGTCTTCCGGTTTGGCAAACGTTCGGCCCAGAATGCTTTCCGGATTAACCCACCCCAGCCCGAAGATCTCGTTGCCGCGGGTTCGGCCGCCGGCTATGCCGAGGAAATCCGCCTCGAGCAGTTTGTGCCGGCGCAGGCCCTGGAACAGGTGTGCCGTGGCGGCGCCGGGTGTGGCGAGGGCGGTGCCACCATTCTCAAGGAAGTCCTTGAGCAACTGGAACTCCTGCTCGCGGAATTGGCCCGCGGCACCGAGCAGAAGCAGGGAGCGGACCTCATCGAGGTCCATGGCGAACAGAGCGTCGCTCTCGGCCGTGTCGACCGTGAAAGACACCAGCGATGCGTCGTCGTTGACAGCCAGAGCCTTCCTGATGAAGAACAATTCGTCTTGCGCCTGCGGGTCCTGCTCCCCGGGCAGGACGGCAAGGACTCGGACGGGCGGGAATTGGCCGGCCCAGAAGTGGTAGGTATCGTCAGCGGCGTAGGCATCGGCATCCAGGCTGAGGAGCCCGTGACTGGTGTCGGACCTTGGGACGACAAACGCGGTATTGGCGACCTGGCGCGGGGGGATCGTCAGTGCGTGCGTCACGGTCTCGCCGCCGGCCCGCAGCGTGACTTGGCGCCGGGCCTCCGAATTGCCGAAGTTGCGGACTTCGGCTACGACGCGGAGGGTGTTGGCATCGAGGGGTCTGACGGTGGCGCGAGTGACCCCGGCGTTATCCGCGCGGTCCGGGTTGATGTCCACGAGCCGGTACTCGGTGTCCGGCGGCAGTGACGGCAGAACGGCGAACTGCCAGTCGGTCTGTTGGAAGTCGGAGACCAGGATCAGCGTGTGTTGGCGGCCGGGTTGAAACAGGTGCGCCGCCTGCGTCAAGGCGGCCTGGTGCTCGCCGGCGACCGGCTGGACGGTGAGTTTGGCGAGAATCTCCTCAACACGAGTACGGCTCGTGCCCGGCGGCATCACGTTCAAGACACGGTTGGAGGACAGTACGACGGCGATGGGTTGCTCAGGGGCGGTCGCCACGATGTCGCGGATATGCCGGCGCAGCGATTCGAGGCCCGACCAGCCGCCGATGCTGGCGGACAGGTCAGCGACGATGACGGTGTCGCGCTCAGGGCGGACGGCAGCGCTGGCCTGGCGTGGTGTCCATTTCGGCCTGGCAAAGACCAGGACCACGGCCGCGAGCAGCAGCAGGCGCAGGAGGAGCAGCAGCAGATCCTGCGGCTGGCGTCGACCTTCCCGTGGCATGTGCGCTTTCTGGAGGAACCGCACTGACGGGAAGACGAGCCGGACCGGGATGGCGCGTTTCATGAGGTGCAGCAGCACGGGCACCAGCAGTGCGGTCAGGCCCCAGAGAAACAGCGGGAACGCGAACGACAGCATCAGGCCAGTCCTTTCCGTCTGTGGAGGTAGGCGGCCAGCATGTTGCCGAGGTTGTCCGCGGTCGAGGTCAGCAGGTAATCGGCCTCGAGTTCGAGACAGCCCAACCGGACTTTGTCGAGGAACGCGCTCATGGCCGTGAGGTAGTGCTGCTTGGCCAGAGGCGGGTAGGTGGTGATCTCGGCGTCCGTCTCGCTGTCAACGAAGCGGGTGGTGCGGCCGAACGCCAGGTCGATCTCGTCCGGGTCCAGGATCTGGAACACAACACACTCGTGGTGCGCGAAGCGGAACCGCCTCAGCAGCGCGGGCAGTGCGTTTTCGGCCTCGTGCAGGTCGGACAGGAGCACGACGACGCCGCGCCGCCGGAAGTTCTCCGCCAGGTGCGACATCACGGGCTCGTGCGCGGCCGTGCCTTGGGGCTGGAGGCGCTGCAGTTCGGTGAGGATGCGCGGCAGACCGCCGGTTCGGCGGCCGGGCGGTACGTGCGACACGAGTTCGCGGTTGTAGGCATAGAAGCCGACGTTGTCGCCCTGTCGTGCGGCCAGATAGGCGAGGCAGGCGGCGACCATGGCGGCATAGCGGAGCTTGGTGCACGCTGCGCGCCGACCCTGGTAGCCCATGGACGCGCTGGCGTCCAGGATCAGGCAGCAGTTCATGTTGGTCTCTTCCTGGAAGACCTTGCTGTAGAAACGGTCGCTGCGGGCCAGCACTTTCCAGTCCACGTACTTCAGGTCGTCGCCCGGGACGTACGACCGGTACTGGAAGAATTCGCTGCCGAACCCGTGGTAGAGACTGCGGTGCATTCCGGAGATGAACCCCTCGACCGCGGTGCGCGCGATAAAGGAATAGTTGTCGATCCGCGCCAGGGTCGCGGGCGAAAGCAGTTCGGCTAGAGTCGGGTCCGGCATAAGCGTCTGTCAGAACCTCGGGTTGTGTTTCGCGTTTCAATATGCCGTGCGCGGCGCATCCGTCAACCGCAACGAGGAGAGGTCTGGGGTGTTCGTCGGTCGTCTCCGGGGCTCGGGGGACTCCCGGCCCCGGCCTCGCATCCATCCAAACGTGGCGCTATCTTCACATCATCGCCTGGGAGGCAATGTCTCAGTCAGGAGGTAGTGCCAAACTTGGCATGGAAACGGAAGAACGGACTGGACGGAAAGACGAAGACGGGGAGACCGAAATCGGGGTCTTTGTCTCAAATCCTGGTCTCTGAAGGAGGGCTACCGATGAAGCACTGTCTGCCGCTGTTGATTCTCGCGCTGGGGGTGTCCGCGGATACGACGCCCGTGTTCCCAGAGAAACACCGGTGCACCGTCGATGCGGCGCGCGAGATTCGTCTGGCCACCGACGGGGTCCCGAATGTGGAGATCGTGGTTGGTAAGACCCCGTACCCCGTGGCTGTTGCGGCCGCGGAGGAGTTGCGCGTGTTCCTCGAGAAGGCTATCGGCGGTCCCGTCGCCGTCGTGCCTGAGCGCACGGCGGCACGGCCAGCCATATTCGTTGGCGACAGCGAACTTCTGCGGGGGCTGAATGTCGATGTGTGGTCGCTGCCCAGGGACGCTTTCATCATTCGCAGCTTCGGCGACGTCATTGTGATTGCCGGTCGCGACGACCTGCGCGTGGATCCGATGCGCGATGTGCGCGGCAACTCTGAACACGGCACGATCTTCGGGGTGTATGAGTTTCTCGAACGTTTTGTCGGCGTCCGTTTCTACTTTCCCGGCGACATCGGCACCGTGGTTCCGCCGCAACCGAATCTGCGGATCCCGTGTGTGAATCTCTACGAAGAACCGGACTGCGACCAGCGTCGAGACTATCCCGGTCCGGAGGCGCGCTGGTTCGAGCCGCAGGACGCCAAGGAGAAGACCCGCACCGGCATTCTCCGCAGCCTGCGGCATCGCGTGCAGACCTTCTACATTCCCTGCTGTCACGGCCTGTCGCGCCGCTGCCTTGCGGAACGCTTCGGCGCAGAGCACCCGGAGTGGTTCGCGCTTCTGCCGAACGGGAAGCGCGACACGGACATGAGCCTGCCCGGACACCACGGGCACCTGTGCTACCGTGACCCCGGCCTGCTCGAGCAGATCTACCGCGAGACCGAAGCGTACCTGCTCGGTGTCCCGGCTGCCGCCATCGGCATGCAAACCAAGAGTGGCAGTATCGCTTACGACCACAACGCGTTCCAGCCCGGCTACGTGGACCTCTGCCCGCAGGACGGGCTCGGGGAGACGCAGTGGTGCCAGATGCCGGACTGCAAGCGATTCTGGGATGAGGGCAAGCAGAACGAACTGGTCTGGGGCATGGTGGTGGACATCGCGAACCGGCTGAAGAAGAACGGGATTCCGGGTTACGTCACCTGCTTCGCCTACGGCGCCTACCGCGAGGCGCCGGCCATCGAGTTGCCGGACAACGTGCTGGTGGAGTTGTGCATTTCCGGACCATGGGACGACCAGCTCGAAGCGCGGCGGACGGTGAACGACCGCCTGATCCAGGAGTGGAATGCGAAGTGCAAGGGTGGCAAGATCTGGCTCTGGAACTACATGAGCAACTACAACGGTCAGGTGCCGGAGGGTGTGCCGCCGCTGAGCTGCAATCTGATCGAGCAGTACTACCGTCGCGCGGCACCCAACATCCGCGGCGCGTTCAACGAGTCCGAGATCGGCTACTGGCTCTTCAACTACCTCAACTATTACGTGTTTCACAAGATGATGTGGAATGCCGGCACGGATGTGAAGGCTTTGGTGGCCGAGCATCACCAGCTCATGTTCGGCGGTGGCGCGGAACCCATGGCGCAGTTGTTTGCCAGGCTCGAATCGATCTGGACCACCCATTTCCTGGGGCAGGTGTTGGACACGCCCGAGGGCCCCATCCGCACCCGCCGCAACGATCGCGAGGTCTGGGACGAGATCTTTACCGCCCAGGTCATGGCGGAGTTGGCGGTGCTCGTCGACCAGGCCGAACAGCGGACCGCTGCCGAACCAGAGTCGCAGAAGCGCGTGCAGTTCTTCCGCGAGAAGTTCCTCGGTGAAATGCTGCGCGTGCGCGCCGAGTATGCGGACAAGCAGCGCGGCATCGAGGATCTGGTCGCGACGGTCAGGCCGTTGCCCGCCGGTGCGGCGCCCGTCATCGACGGGAAACTCGATGACGCGTGCTGGGCCGCGGCACAGCCGCTCTGCCTGGTCCCGCTCGATGGGGACAAGCGACTCGTGCAGACTGAGGTGCGCACGCTCTGGACCCCAGGCACACTGTACATCGGGTTCGACTGCGAGGAACCGCATCCCGACACGCTGTACCTCGCGGAACGGCCGCGTGACGACGGGGACATGTGGAAGGATGCCAGCGTCGAAGTCTTCCTCAACCCCTCCAGCGATCGCCGCAATTACGTGCAGTTCGTGGTCAACGCGAACGGCGTCGTGACCGACTACCGCGACCGCATTGTGCAAGGGACGCAGACCGAGTCGGACCGGAGCTGGAACTGCAATGTCCGTGCGGCCGCGACACGGGGCACGGACCGCTGGCAGGTCGAACTGGCCATTCCGGTGTCGGAGATCGCCGACACGGCGCTGGCCGCGGACGCCATGTGGGTGGTCAACTTCTGCCGCAGTCGCAACCTGAGCGGTGCCGCTCAGGGCGAGAACCAGCTATACACATGGAGCCCATTCCTGCGCCGGTCGTTCCATGACCTACCGAACATGGGTCGGCTCCGGTTCGCTGCGCCCGACCGGCCGGACGCGAAAGGGATCCTTGACTCGGGCAGCTTCGAGCCGGACCTCAAGAGCCGAATGATCGGGCAGTGGTACCTGCCCAACGACCCGGCGGAGCAGGCTGCTTTCGCCCAGGACTCCACTTACAGTCGTGACGGGCGTCGCAGCCTGCGCATCACGCATACGGATCCGGCCGTCGAAAAGAGCCTGTGTGTAACCCAGTACCTGCCCGACCTGCAGCCCGGGAAACGGTACCTAGTCACCTTCTGGGTGCGGGCCGAAAAGATTGAAGCCATTCCGGGCCTCACGGGCTACAAGACCGGGCACTGGGGCGGGTTTGCCAACAGCAACTTCGGCAGCGCGAAGCAGAATGGCAACAACAACCACGTGCCGACCGGGGGCTACCGGGGCAGCTTCGACTGGACCAAGGCGGCCTTCGTCATTGAGGCCCCGGCGCAGTTTGACGAGGGCGCGCGCCCGTACGTTAGAATGTACCTGACCAACGCCACCGGAACGGTCTGGTACGACGACGTTCGCATCCGTGAACTCACCGCGGACGGACAGGTCCGGGAGTAGGCGGTCCGGCACCTGCCGGTACTTTCCGGTGTGATGCCTACGAGATGGGTGTCGGTCAGCTTCGATGTCCGAAGCCAACGGTATCGAGACAAGGACAAGGAAGGAACAAGCCATGAAGCCGCGAGTTAGTCTGCCTGTATGGATTCTGGGAATCGTGGCAATGCTGGTGACGCAAGCCGCCTTCGCCGCAGAGACCGGGAAGCTTCCCTCTCTGAAGGGGGTCTGGGAGGGGGAGGGTACGGCACCGACCTCAGCCCAGAAGATCGTCACGTCGCTCCGTCTGGAAGTCACCCGGCAGGAGGGACCGCTTCTGTGGGCCGATGACGTCTGGCGCGTGCGTGACGCGGCCAGCGACAAGTTCACTGCCGAATGGCGTCACGACCCGATGCTTGGCAGTCTGGACCCCGCCGGGACAAAGGCGGTTCTGTCGAAAGAAGGCGCCCGTTTCACCTTGCGCTTGCTGGACGCCGACCACGTGGAAGCGGGATTTGCCAGTGCGCGTACGGACGGCGGCGAGGACATCGCCTACTGGGCGGTTCTGACCCGGCAGGGTGCGGCCCCCCTGCCGGTCGCGCCCCAGGCGCCGCCTGTGCTCACGGGTGCCTGGCGCGGCCAGCCCCAGGCTGCGCAGCCGGCCGGTCCGATCACCGCGCCCCTGTGCCTCGACGTGATTCGTCAGGACGGCGCGCTCGTCTGGCTGGACGACATCTGGGTCCCGGTTGACCCGGCCACGGGCGCGCCCAGCACCAAGGAACTCCGGCGAGACCGCATGATGGGCAGCTTCGATTCCTCCGGCCGTAAAGCTGTGGTCGTGAAGGCGAACGCCCGGTACAGCCTTGAACTGCTGGAGCCTGACCGGATGCTTGTGGAGTTTGTCCGGATTGGCGGCAAAGAGGAGGCGGCGATGGCGTTCTACGCCCTGCTGCGCCGTAACGGGACCGAGCCGGAGCCCGCGGCTACCGCGGCACCGGACATGCGGGGCAGTTGGGAGGGAGAGTCCCGGTACGCCATGCCCTCCGGACCGGTCGCGTCACGTTTCCGGCTCGAAGTGAAGCGCCAGGAGGGCCTCGTGCTCTGGGCGGATGACGTGTATTATCCTATCGACCCGGCGACCGGCCAACTGCAGGCCGAAGCCAAACGCGAGCCGCTCCTCGGCGGGTTGCGACCTGACGGCACCGGCGGCGCCTTGTCCAAAACGGACGCGCGGTTTGTCTTTACCCTGCTGGGACCGGACCGGCTCCTGGCGGAATTCGTTGGCATGCGCGGGAAGGAGAAGGTGCCGCCCATGTGCTTCTACGCCATCCTCGACCGCCACCGGCCTTAGGGTCCGCGCAAGAATAACTTGGCAGTTTTCGGCCAGCTATCTTGAGCTGGTTTCAAGGCACGAGGGCGGCGCATAGCC
>MHBL01000017.1 GCA_001803235.1 Lentisphaerae bacterium RIFOXYA12_64_32 | reverse complement strand
CAATATGCTCAGTCCTCGTTCCTAGAATCTGACGGCCTGGCGCCACGCCAAACTGCCAAGTTATTCTTGCGCGGACCCTTAGGCTCGAGCCGAGCGGAGGAGGAGAAAACCATGCGCGTCTTGTCTTGCCCCGAGGCCGGGCGCATGTTGACAAGCGGCAACACGGATCGCCTGTCCCCGGCGTCCTGCCATCCATTGTACTTCGACCCCGTCCGAACTATCTTCTCATTCGTGACCCGGAGAGAGTGAGTTCCTAATCAGTCATTATTGGGAGGTCCACTACGATGGCGGAAGTGAAGAAGATTCGCGTCGGGTTCATCGGTTGTGGCGGGCATTCCAGTGCGACGTTGCAGCCCAATGCGCACATGGTGGAGCAGATCGACATCGTCGCCATGTGCGACTTGGATGCGGCTAAGGCGCGCAGGGCTGCCGAGCGTTGGAACGTAAAGGCATGCTACACGGACACGAACGTCATGCTCAAGGAGCAGCAACTTGACGCGGTTATTGTCTGCGGGCCGCCGATGATGATGCAACCCATGACCAAGGAGATGCTCGGCCGGGGCCTGCACGTCTTCACCGAGAAGCCGCCGGCCGTGAGCGCGGCCCTGGTCAAGGAGTTGGTGGACGCCTCCGAAAAGTCCGGGAAGTTCGGCATGGTGGCCACGCACTGGCGGCACGCGACTCCCTACGCCAAGGCCCGCGACATTATCGCCAAGCCTGAGTTTGGCCAACCCAGCCATTGCCAGGGCTGGTTCTATGCCCCTGGCCCCACCGGTCCCCTCTGGGGCGGGAACGCCATCGAGGGCTACCTCTGGGCGCAAGGCGTTCACCTCGTGGACTGCACTCGCGCGCTTATGGGAGACGTGGTGGCGGTTCAGGCTGACGTGCGAGGGGACGAGAAGAGTTTCGACTCCGGCTCGGTCAGCCTCAAGTTCAAGAGCGGCGCAACGGGCGTGCTGTCGCTTGTGGCCCGCGCCTGCTACTGGACCGGCCACAGGGTCTTCGGCACTGCCGGCGGCTTTGTCGAGGTGCAGAACGGCCGCGAGCTGCGCTGCGCCCTCCCTCCATTCTGGACCGGCGAAAAGGGAGTGGACTACCTGAATCAGTCCTTCCAGACTTGGAACAGCTCCCCGTTCATCCCCGGCTACGCGGGCCTTGGGTACATGCAGGAGCTTCAGCAGTTCGCCAGCTGCATCCTCGATGGCAAGCAGCCCGTGGCCAGCTTGAAGGACGGCTACGAGGCCATGCGCGTCCTCGAAGCCATCCGCGACAGCGCGGCGTCGAAGAAGATGATAACCCTCTGATCTCGCGCTCCTATCCCGTCCGGAGTATCTTCTGCCGCGTGTCCGGTAATTCAACGGCCTGCTTTCAAGGAGGCGAACGTTATGCCCCGCGTCATGCTGACCAAGGAAAAGAAGAGCGAAAGTTCCGCGATCGCAGTGAAGAGGACCGGGAAGGCCATCAGCCTGAAGATCGGGTACATCGGCGGCGGAAGCCGCGGATAGGCGCACGCGCTGATGCGCGACCTGGCCTTCCAGGCGTTTCTGAACGAGCCCCTCTGCCACCGGTTGGGCGTGGACGACGCGTGGGAACTGTTCAACACCATGGTCCGGAAAACGAAGTTCAGGTTCTAGGCTCGATCCCGATCCGAGTCGAGGGACTCAATCCAGCCCTGAGTCCTTGGGCAGGCGCGGAAGGGGACTGTGCTGCCGCCGGAAGGCGTTCGGGCAGAGAAGGGATGGGGGAGGGCATACCCATCAAGCTGGCGTTTGAGCGCGAAAGCGAGTGTTACACTCGCCGCAAGTATACTCAACCAGTCATGCTGAAGTAATCTCACCTTTTTTTGGGCAAGGCGGGACTATGAACAAGCTTGTGGCACGAACGGATTACAGGGTGAGCAAGGATTGGCAGCCGCGCCGGATCATGGGCAAGGATTTCTGGTTCCTGCTGCAAAACGACTATGGTCACGGGGGAGATGATTTCTTCATTGACGGTGGCCATCCCCGGATGCGGGAACTCGAGAAAAAGCCCTTGTTCCGGGAGAGCGGAGTCCTGTACTGGAACGAGAGCATCACGATTCCCGGCACCGACAAGGTCTCCATCGCGGCCATGTCGCCTGCTGTCTTTCTGGAGTTGATTGAAAGGCGTCCCCATGCGCCGTTCTTCATCATGCCGAGTAGTGTGCGGCCAATCCAGAGGCTGATGAAGAAATTCGAGCACGACAGTGCGGCCTATGCAACCTGGAAATGCGAGCATCCCAATTTCATGGGGTGCACCAACGCCGAGACGGACAACGATTTCCTGCAAGCTCTCCCGTGGCGCAAGACCGGGTCCTGGGAGCGGCTGAAGACCAACCTGCATGCGGCCGGCGACGGCGAATTGATAGAGACGATCGTGCGGGAGCTGCCCGAACCCCGGAACCGGGAGGAATTTGCTGCGCAGTACCTGAACGTGTGCGGGGCACACCGGAAGTATTTCTTCAATGACGTCGGCAAGGTGAACTACCTGCGCGCTTCCTATTGCTTCGACCACTATTACTACGAATCCGGCGCGGACGCGGTGGCGCTGGAAACCACCAATACCGGCAGCGGCGAAGGAGGTCTGCACTACCGCCACCAGGTCTCGCTTTTCTTCGCGCGGGGTGCGGCCCGCCAGTATAAGAAGAACTGGATGTGGTATATCGCGTTCTACTACAACGGCTACGACGACCAGGGCAACTTCAGCGGCGACAACTATGCCAATTACCGGATCACCGAGCCGGTACAAAGTCACCCGGGCAAGAACATTGGCAGGAAGGGCCCGGGGCAAGGCATGTCTCCGTCCCTGATCACGAGGGACCTGTACCTGACGTATCTGAGCGGCACAAGTTTTGTTTGCGCCGAGCAATGGTGGGATTACTTGCACGCGGCCGTAGAGGACGGGCAATCCCCGTGGAACCTGTCCTCACCCTACGGGAAAGCCTTGGAGGATTGGTTTGAGTTCACGAGGAAGAACCCGGACCGGGGTGCGAGTTATGCTCCCGTGGCGCTGCTGGTCCCGTTTGCGCAAGGCTACCCGACCTACGGCGGCAGGTCCTGGGGCATGTTCGCTTATGAGCGGCCCGACTGGATGATCGACGCTTTCATGTTCACCATCATGCCGTATTCGCCCGTAACCAGGAACGGCGATGAGGGGGCGCTGGCCAACAGCCCGTACGGCGACATATACGATGTGATCGTCCCGAATACGCCTGGCCAACCGGTCCCCCTCGACGTGCTCGGCAACTACAAGGTCGCCGTGCTGCTGGGTGCCTACCCGGAGAACCAGGCCCTCGCGGCACGACTGATGGAGTACGTGAAACACGGCGGCACGCTCTTTCTCAATATTACGCAAGTCAACGAGTTCTTCCCGGCGGAGTTTGTGGGTTTTGAGAGGAGGCGGGTTGAGGCACGGTCTGCTGTTCAGGTAGAAACCCCTGTCCGATCGCCAGTCGACGGCGTAACGTTTGGGCTGCTGGAAAGCTACCGGACTGAGGCGGTCTCGCTGCGGGGAGCGGTCGCGCTCCTTGAGGATGCCGCCGGCAATGTCCTGGCCTGCAAACACAGTTACGGCAAGGGGAACGTGGTTGTTTCCACCGTCGACTGCCTGGTGCCCGACTGTGACGCGAACGGGAAGGAAGGCGATCCATTGGGCAGGTTGGTGTACGGCAAGAGGTTTCCGTTCGTTGAGTACTTCCTCAAAGCTAGCGTGAGTGAAGTGCTGCCGGTGGAGGTCAGGGGAGACGTCGAGTTCGGCCTCAACAGACTCTCCGACGGGTGGCTCTTGTACCTCATCAACAACAGGGGCGTCACCAAGTTCACCAACCGGGAGCAAGTCCTCGACAGCTCCAAGACTGCGAAGGTCGAAGTCTGCCTCAGGGACATCCGGGTATCGAAGATAACCGAGTTGCGCGAACAGCGAACGGTCCCCGTGGACGGCAAGAACCATGCTTTCACTATCGACGTCCCTCCCGGCGACGTACGGATCGTGAAGATCGAAGAAAAGGGCCACGAGTTGTCGGGAGGACCTCGGGGATAGGCAACCTGTGTCCCAGCTCATCCAGGCAGGGATGTCCCTGCCTGGCGCTATCTTCCTGTGCCTTCGTGAAACCGGAAAGGCGGATACCATCAATATGAGAACCACGCTGTCGCTGTTAGTGCTTGCCGGGGTTGCCTGCGCCGCACCCTACAACCACGATGTGAACGTCGCAGAGGAGTTCCGGCCCCGGGATGGGTTGCCGAATTTCTTTGCCAAGCTCCAGGCCGGCGGTCCGGTGCGCGTTGCGTACCTTGGCGGTAGTATCACCGCAGCGCATGGATGGCGCCCCAAGACCCTGGCCTGGTTCAAGGCGCAGTATCCTGCAGCCGCGATTTCCGAGATCAACGCCGCCATCTCCGGTACCGGCTCGGACTACGGCGCCTGCCGACTGCGCGGCGACGTGCTGGCGCAGAGCCCGGACCTGGTCTTTCTCGAGTGCCGGGTCAACGGCGGCGGCGGGTTCTAGCGGGGAGTCTTCGCCGGACTCTGCATCGATTCGGCACGCGAAATACGGCGCACCGTCTTTCAGGCAAGCCCGGCAGTCACCTGATGAACGAACCGGAGGGATGAGCCATGGAATTGTCCGTCAACCTGCTGGGCCTCTACGGCGGCGGCGTCGGCCATACGCCGGTGACCGCCACGGACGCCGTGCAAATGGCGGCTGACGACGGCTTCCACGTCTACGATTTTCCGCTGGCCGATAAAGCCTTCTACGACGGCGACTGGCGCGGCGAGATCGATCGCGCGATGAACTGCGCTGCCAAGAACGGCGGTGTGTTCCGATACGCCCATGTGCCGTTTCTGTTCCCGTGGGGCGACCCGTCGCCCGAAAACTGGGCGAGATTCGAGCGGGTCATGTCCCTCGCCATCGAGGGTGCGGCCATGCTCGGCGTGCGCTGGGTGGCGCTGCACCCGTACACTACCAACGAGCCGGCCGAATGCTACGCCGCCGCGCCCTGCCGGGACGCCGCGCTGGTGCACCTGCGGCCCTGGCTGGAGCAGGCGGAGAAGCTGGGCGTCCACTTCGCGGTGGAGAACATGCAGGGGGACGCCGCCTGCCATCCGCGCCGCCGGTACTGCGCGAAGGTGGACGAACTGATCGAACTGGTGGACACCATCAACGCCGAATGGGGCGGGGCGCACGGCATTTGCTGGGACACCGGCCACGCCCATATCGCCGGCCACAGACAGTCGGACGCGCTGAAGGCTATCGGCGGGCGGCTCAAGATGACCCACATTCACGACAACTTCGCCGGGGCCGACCTGCACCTGTTGCCGCACACCGGCTCGCTCGACTGGGCCGACTTCATCGCCGGCCTGAAAGCCATTGGCTACGACGGGGACATCAGCTACGAGCAGGACCTCAGGCGCATCCCCGCCGAACTGCGTCCCGGCCTGATCGCCTACCTGCGCGACGTGGGCAATGCCTTCATCGCTGCCCTGCAGAAGTGAAGAGTCGCCGCGCTGGCCCCGCATACCGCATGGCCCCGCCCGACGCGCAGGCAGGCGGCCTGGGGTCTTGCCGCTATGGGTGGACGGCGCTATCTTCTGCGCGCGGAATCAACCCGAGGAGCGCAGTCATCATGCCGCGACGACGGGTCGTTCACCTTGCCTGAGTTCTCGTGCTCTTGGTCTTTCCTGGGGTGATCGGGGCCGGGCCGCTCGATGATTACATCGGGAACCCGGATCCCAACTACGCCTGGCGCGTGGTCCACTCCGACCCGAGCGGATCCCCTCGCGTCTGCCCTACGTCGACACGGGCTGCCGTGCCACCGTGTGCGTCCTGTTTTTCGAAGGATGGTATGGATCGGGTGGTGGCTCGGCGCGTCCCGCGCCGAGGTAGGGTGCGCCGGCCGGTCCCCGGCCGAGAGCCTCGGGCCGAGACGGCCCCGAGGCACCTTGCTGCGGTCCCGGAGGTCCCGCGCCACTGCTCCCAGCGGGTTCGTCCGTGTCTACCTGGGGGCCGGTCCCGGTGCGCGGGTGCCGGTGCCGGCGAACTCGAGTACGTCGCCGGGACGGGTGGGGATGGAGAGTGTGGCGTCCTGGCTGGTCAGCAGCGGTTTGCCGTCCTTCGTGACCTGGCATTCGGCGAACGGGTTGGCGATGACGAGCGTCTGGCCGCGCTCGGACTCGATGCGGACCTCGACGGGCCGGCGGTTGCGCTGGAACTGGACGTTGACGACAAACCCACCGCGCGCACGGAGCCGGAACCGGCCCGCCCAGTCATTCGGGACTGCGGGCACGAGAACGATGGGGCCGCCGGTGAGCAGGTCGGTCTTTTCCGCGGTCGTGCGGCAGTGGCTCAGCAGCAGAGGCGCTGGGGTCAGGCCTTGGAATGTGCAATTGATAGAAGTGTAGGTACCGGTGAAAGGGCGCCGGGGGGCCGATTGCAAATTCCAAGGCCTGACCCCAAGGCCCACTGACCCCAAGGCCCACACAGCAGGGCTTTGCAGGGCATCAAGGGGCATGCGCAGATCGTGCCCGTTACATGTCTCCTTGGATTCCCGCGTCAGCGCTGCGACTTCTTTGCTCCTTCGGCAATGGTCGTTATCTGCTCGGTCACCTGGTTCAGGGTCTTGCCACCGGTGAGCTGCCACATCCTTTCGCGGTAGCTGAGCGGGTCGATGCGCCCTTCGCCGAACTCGTTGGTCAGGTCGCGAAGGGCACGCACGTGGTCCTGCGTCTCCTGGATGCGCTGGAGCTGCTTGAGGTACTCCGGCGTGCCGGGCAGGCCCGTTGGGGTGGCGACGTTGATGAAGGGGCCGATCTTGGTGGTGATCTCTTTGGAGAGCTGGCGCGAGGCCTCCATCTGGTTGACGTAGAAGGAAGCAGTATCGTGCTGGGCGTGGTCAATCTTGTAGCGGATCACGTCCATCGACTGCCCAGCCCACTTGGGGTCTGCCTGGGCGATACGGCCATTGAGCACTGCGCAATCCTTGAAGGCTTCGGGGTGTCCTGAATAGGTGACGGTCTGGAAGGCGCCGCTGGAGGAGCGCCCGGTGACTTCCTTGTACGCGTCTTTATAGGCCGCCGATGCATCCTCGCACCATTGGTATTTCGTGACGGTCTGGCCATCCCTGAGCAGTTCCATGCCTTCGTGCTCGACCAGGCCCCAGTCGCGATCCATGTTGGGTGTGCCCATGCTGGAGGCGTTGCGGAAATCGCGGGTGGCCCAGTCCTTCGTGTTCCATTTCTGGTCTTCCATCCTCTTGATCACGCGGGCGTCCACTTCGGCGTAGACGGTGCGGACGTGGGTGTCGAATGCGCGTTTGAGCGTGGGATTAGCGCGGTACTTGAGGACGTTCTTGGCGGTGGGGCTGGAGTTGATGACTATCGCCATCTGGCGGGCCTCGGCCTGGAGTTGGGAGATCACCTGAGGGCTGGCGCCATTCCTGCCGGCCTCGAGCAGGCGGGTCTGCGCCTCGTTGAAGCGCCGCATCTGCGCCCGGCCCATATCCATCTCCTGCTTCCAGCGGTCGGCATTGACGACTTCCTTCCAGGTGGGCTTTGGCACATCGGATTTGGGCTTGCCAGCGTTGCCGCCGGCGATGCGGGTGGCGATGCTCTGGATGGCCTGGCGCGCGGCCCAGTCGTACACCGCGTCTTTGAGGGCGCCGGCGATGTCGCCCTTCTTGTAGCCATCGTAGATGCTCCAAGCGCTGGAAGCGGCCGCCGAATAGGTGCTGGAAGCGCTGCGGATTGCGCCCATGGGGCCGCCCTCGACGTAGCCGGTGGCAGCGGTGTAGGCGTAGAGGATGGGGGCGGCGGCGCCTCCACCCAGAACATTGATCGCCACATCGCAGGTCGTCTTGAGCTTCTGGCACGAATCCTCGAACGCCTCGGCTTCATCACCGCGCAACTGCCATTTGTCACGATCATTGGCCAGTGACAGATTGAGCTGCTTCTGCACATAGGCCGAGAGCCGCTGGGCTGTTGCCAAGTCGCGCACGCCGCCATTCTTGGCCAGTTGCGTGCGCATCTGCGCGCGGATGGTCTCGCGGTTTCCGCTCGGGGGGAGCATTTCGATCAACCGGTTGGTGCCTTGCACGATGCGTTGGTAAGCAGCGCGGTCGTTGCACCACTTGGCGAAGTCATTGGTTGCCTGGCGCTGGCAGTAGGTGTCGAAGCCGGTGTAGGTGTGGGTGTACTGCCCGGTCTGCAGGGTCTGGATGCGATCCTTCTGAAGCTGGATGTCGGCTTCGCGGGCCATGATCAGCCAATCAAAGTGCTTGCGGTCATCGGGAGTCTTGGCCGTCTGCATTGCCTGCTTGTAGCGCTCGATATCCTCCTGGTACTGGCCGATCTCCTTCTGGTACTCGCCGATGCAGCGATTGATCTCATCGGGGGACATGTTCAGGGACTCCGTCGGGGAAGACGGCGCCGGGGCGAGATTGGCGATCTGACCGGAATCGGGGCGGCGAAAGGGCGTAGCCGCGCCGGTGGGATCCCACCGGTAAACGTAGGTAATGACGGGACTGCGTTCGATCGGGAAATCCAAGGCCACTTCCAGAACATCCTTGAGTTTGCCGTTGAAGATCGTCGGTCGGGGCACCAGCATCTTCATCCCGTCGTTGTCGTGCTGGATGTCGGACCATATGTACGACTGGCCCTGGCGAAGCGTGAAACGCACGCGGATGTTCTGGGCTGTTGCGCGCGAGGCAAAGAGCTTGTCATTGGCCGGATCCCAGACGAAACGGCAGGCGAGCACCGACTCGGGCGCCTGAGCCCAGGCGGGCTGACACCCCTGGAGGTCGTCCGGCAGTGTCATCTCCTCGCCAACCGCCGCAGCGGCAGCGAAGGTGTCATCAACACTTCGCAGGAACGCCGCAGTTGCGGGATCACTCTTGTCCACCTGGGCGGGCGCCGCGTCCTTGGTGGCTTCGGCATCGGCCTGCTTCTTTGCCTCCCGCATCTGTCTGCGCAGACCTTCCCAAATTCCGATGGGAACAGGGGCCAGGCGCGAAGGGGGCTCGGCCCAGGTAAACCGAAGCGTGGTGGCGGGCTTGTCGTCCGACGCCACGTCGCTCATGCCGTCGCCACCGGCAGAGACGATGACATTGCCTTTGCGCTGCTGCGTTGCCTTGGGGGCAGGGGTGACGCGCTGGCCATCAACGGTAGCGGACCATGTGTTCCCGATGGTGCTGGGACCGGTGACGACATTCTCCAGGACCCAACTCCCTTCGTCCGTGCCCATGAGCGCGCGCATCTGGCGCAGAGCATCCTGGTGCTTGAGGGCAAGCAGCGCCTTGCTCTTGACCGGGTTGGGTGGATCACCCAGGGATAAGAGCAGATCGGTGACCTGAGACAGCCGCGCCTGATAGCTCGCTATCTCGTCCGTGAGCAGAGCGCTTTCCAGGAACATTCCATCCAAAGCATCGCTGCCATCTTCGCTGAAGGCAACCTGGGCCTCCTGCATCACCAGGTCGTAATCCACCGCGGCGGCGGCCATGCGGGCGCGCAGCGAGTTGTGCTCGGCCATCAGAGGGCCGGCCTTCCTGAAATAGTCCACGACCGGCTTGGTCGGGTTCTGCATCATCGCGCCCCACTTGGCGCCAAACTGCTTCTCCTGCTGAGGCGTCATCGGTCCGATCGTCAGGCGATGCATCTGCATGGCCGAGGAAATGGCCGCGCGCGGATGCAGGTCGGCGAGTTGGTAGAGGGCCGAGGTATCCACGGCCGGGGCAGGCTCCACATTGCGCGGCAGATCCATCGCCTGCAGCGTGCCCACGTTCGTCCAGAGAGTGTCGTTCCCCATCGCCTTGACGGCCTTGAGTTCCACCTTGATGTCAGCCGGCAAAGAGGCGATCTGTTTTTCGGTCAGTTCATCGGCGGCATCGAATTGCGACTGACCGGTCTTGGCCAGTGTGGGTGAGGGGGCAGTCACATCGCTTGCTGCAGTGCTGTCAGAGGAGGTGCCGGCATCCGGGGTGGCTGAGTCAACTGGGGTTGCCGGCGCTGCCGGAGCCATCGCGGTCGGCGCCGCCGCGGGCATGCCCGTGGCGCTGGTGCCAGCGGCGGCCCCGGCAGGCCAGCCTTCGACCCGCGCGCCCTGCAGGATCGCCAACACCTCAGGCGGAAGCGCATCGCGTTTCTCATCCACGCGAACCAGGACGGCGCAGAGTTGTGTGCCGCGCACGTAGGGGATTAGGAACATCGTCTGATCGCCGTTGCCGCTGCGAATGGACTCTGTCTGCGTGCCCGAAAAGGCAATGTTGGTCACCGGATTGTCGGTTTCCCCGAGGATGGCCTGCACAATCACCCCGGCTTTTGCGTTGTTGGCTTCCTCCGCCGTGGCGAACGTGCCCAGTGGCTTCTGCTGCGCCAGGATGACCTGCCGTGGAGCGCCGTTGCGGACCAGCACGACGCCGCCGGCCTGCTGCTCGACAGCAGCTTCGGCACGCGACCATCCTGCGGGCACGGGCAAGGAGACATCGGGGCTATCCGCACGCTGCACCTGCCCGGCTGGGGGCTGCGCGCCCGGAGGTGCGCTGACAGGTGCTGGCGCGGCGGCGGGCGCAACTGCGGGAGCGGCGTTCGGCGGCTGCGTTTGGCCTGCTGGCACAGGTGAAACCCCGCCGGCCTGCGAATCACTGGCAGAGACGATCGCCGGGAGTGCCGCCAGCAGACGTGCCGCTGGCAGGGGTAGCGATTCAACCACCTTCGATACGGTGATGACGGCAGTTCCAGCCGCTCGAGGGTGAATGAAAGTGACAGCGAAGCTTGTCTTCTGTCCATCAACATAGCGAATGGCCGTGTGGGGTTTGCCGCCCACCGTAAGCGTGATGATCTGGGCGCCGGCATGCAGTTGCACGTTGGCGCGAGCTTCGGCATCGCTCCAGCCAACACACTCCTGCTCGGTGGTGGGCTGGCGGTTGTAGCGACTCCAGACACAGGCCGTCATCGCCGGTTGGTCGCGCTCGGCGCTGCACTCAAGGATTGCCAGGACGGAGTCGGCCTTGTCGCGATCGCGGTCTACACGCTCCCATGCGGACGGGGCCTCAAACTCCATACCCTCCAGGTGAACCGTTGCGGCCTGGGACCAGATCGCGCAACCAAGAAGCCAAACCACCAGCACGGTAATGCGAACAGTACCCACTGTACCCTCCAAAGTTGGAACCGACAGAAGATCTGATGGCGTGAGGTCGGGCCGGGGTGGCCGGGCAAGGGATGTGGCAAATTGAAGCCACAATGGATCTCGTCCTGGTCCACAGAAACTAATAAGAGATTGCTTTTCTCTGGTCACGAGGCGACTGTACTACCGGTTGGGTGGAAGAGCAAGGGATGGGGAGAAATGCGGTCCTTCCCGCCCGTCCAGGCCCGGCTGCCGGGCCTGGACGGGCGGGAAGGACGGTCCGGGCAGGGCCGGAAGGCGGAAGAGCGCCGGGCGAGCCGGAAACCGAGCCGGGAGACGGCTGACGCGGGCACACCCCTACTGTGTCCTGGGCGGCCTGGCGTGGGTCAGAGGGCGGCGAGGAACTCGTCGGTGTCGACATACTCCAGTTCCAGCACGAGCTGGTCCTGGGTGGGCGCGGCGGCGGGCGGACCGAGCGCGGCGGTGTCCTCCCACAGGCCGCAGTGCCTGAGAATCTTCTCGACCACCGCAGGCTGGCTTCGGCGCTCAAGGAA
The DNA here is from genome assembly GCA_001803235.1 of Lentisphaerae bacterium RIFOXYA12_64_32. GTDB lineage: Bacteria > Verrucomicrobiota > Lentisphaeria > Oligosphaerales > YB12-FULL-65-16 > YB12-FULL-65-16. The sequence continues at coordinate 25,637 of MHBL01000017.1, read as the reverse complement.
AGACACTATTCTCATCCTCGCCCCGCACTTGGGGCACAGCAGGGGGTCGGTCTCGTATACCTTCTTGATCAGGGCGGCCCAGCGTTGCCGGCAGCTCTTGCGGTAGGCGCTGTCGTCGTCCTCGATGACGGGCTGGATGGTTGCGGGTTGCGCTGGGTTCTTGGCTTTGGCGCGGTGTCCGCGCGAGGCGTTCGAATACCAACCATAGTAGCGAATCTGCTGCGCGCCGGGGTCCGGAATATGCTGGGTGATCTCGGCGATGAAGTCCAGCGGGTCAAAGACCTCGAAGTTGCGCTTCACGCCCTGGCGCAGGTTCTGGTCGCCCAACGCCGGGAACGGGCGGCACTCGGCGTTGCCACTTCACTTCGTTCGTTCCTGACGTTCCGCTACGCTCCAGTCAGGCCGTCTCCCTTCGGTCGGCTTTCCGCACGGTACACGACCTTGCCGTCCGGGTTGAGGCTGACGATGCGGTCCAGACTGAACGGGCAGCGCACGATGTACTGGGTGAGCCGCTCGATGGCGGCGGTATCGCCGGCGTCGAGGCGCACGCTCTTATCCACGCTGAACCCGGAGTGTTGCCAGGTGCGCATCTGGCGACTCGCGCGGGTTGCGCGGGTGGTAGAACGTTGCGTTGTCGGCCGCCGCGGCTGCCATGTCCGGCCCTCGCGCCCAGACGGGAATAGCGATATACATATAAATATAAGCATATTCATAAACGGTTGGTTGCGGCGGTTATTGTGCAGGGTGCGGCAGGTTGGTGAGTTCAGTGGGGGCCGGCGCGCGACGGCCAGTGCGGTCAGGTCGTGGGCGGGAAGAAGGCCCACGATGGCGCGGTCAGGGCGGACCTGCTCGTAGTGGGCTCGCAGTGCGGTCCATGGGGTGGACCGCCAAGAGCCCATCCGGCGTGTCGCGGCGACTTGTCAGGCCGCAGTGCCTGAACGAAGGCGGAAGCGTTCGGGCGCCGCCGGACGTCTCGCGGCGGAGCTGGGCTGTGTCGCGAAAAGCGGACGCGCTGTGTCAGTGCGGCACGGGGATGGTGTCTTGCCCGGCGGTCTCCCGCCGGGACTGCGACACCACTACGAGCGGGGCCGCGATGCTGGGTGTGCCGGCACGGAAAGGGTCACTCTGGCCGATGGTAGGGCTGGAAGCGCAACGGGGCGTGCCGCTTGCCGTCCCCCACCTACGGGGTGTATTGTCTATGAGGGAACGAGTTCGGTGATGATTTGGAGTGACCGGCACGTGCGAACTGTTTACGTTGAAACCACGATAGTCTGACTTCACCAGGGAACGCCGGCTGCGGGCAGGCGCGTGCCCGTGCCGGTGATCACGAGCACGTCGCCTGCGGCGGTCGGGGCAGAGACCATCGCGTCCTTGCTCGTCGTCAGGGTCTTGCCGTCTTTGGTGACCTGGCACTCGGCGAACGGGTTCGCGAACTCGAGCGTCTGGCCGCGCTCGGACTCGATGCGGACCTCGACGGGCCGGCGGTTGCGCTGGAACTGGACGCTGACGACAAACCCGCCGCGCGCCCGGAGCCGGAACCGGCCCGCCCAGTCATTCGGGACTGCGGGCACGAGAACGATGGGGCCGCCGGTGAGCAGGTCGGTCTTTTCCGCGGTCGTGCGGCAGTGGCTCTGCAGCAGCGTCTCCTGCAGCGCTGTTAGGTTCACGCCCAGGGCGTCGAAATACGGCACGTCGGACACGCCGAGGTTGGAGCCTTTGAGGCCGGTGCCGGGCGAGTTCCAGCCGCCGTACGGGTACTTCTGGTGGCGGCGCACGTGGTCCATGATCACGCTGACTGTCTGCGGAATCCGCAGGCGCGCGGCTTGGACCGGGCACTGCGACCAGCCACCGTTGTTCGGGTGCTTGCGCAGTTTGAACGTGTTGACCGCGCGGTCGTACTCCGCTTTGGGCGACGTGGCGTCGAGCAGTCCGAACGGGAAGACGGCGTACAGCTCCGGGTTCTCCATGTTGTGGACGAGCCGGTCGTCGTACAGGTCGGCGGCGGGCGCGTAGCAGTCCACGGTGCGGTCGATGTGGTCGACAATCTGCGTCGTGTAGTTCGGCGTGCCGGGCGGGAGTTCCTCTTTCGTTGCGGTGCGGCGGACCCAGAATCCGGTCGGCAGCGGCGCGAGCTTGTCGAGTCGGTCGCGGACCACCTCGATGAGTTCGGGCTCGTAACCGAACTCCGTGCCGTGGTTGATGACCAGCCAGAAGCAGTACCTGGCGGCGGCCAGGTCGGGCGCCGGATCCTTGACCTTCCACCACATTTCCGCGGCATCGGAGACCATTGAGTGGTACAGGCCGTCGTTGCCCTTGCGGAGGTAGCTGAGGTAGAACAGCGTCGCTTCCTTGAGCCACGGCGCGGCCACGGTCCTGAGGTACTCCGTATCGCCGGTGTAGGCGACGTCATCGAACATGAGCTGAGTCAGTTCTACGGACTGCGCCAAACTGCGCGCGTTGTAGCCGGACCGGCAGGTCTCCATGCCGGTGTTGGCAACCGCCTTGTCGAGCGTGGCCTGGTCGAACGTCGAGACTGTCTTGGGTGTGATCGCGATGTCGGGCTTGAATGGCGTTGAGCCTTCCCAGATGCGGATGCCGAGCTTGCCCTGGCGCGCGGTGCCGTTTTTCCAGTCCATGAACTGGCGGTCGTAGAAGTCAAGGTATTCACGTGCGTACCGGAGCTGGTTGGCGGCGTACATGGGCCAAATCAGTTCGCGCGTGTTCTGCCACCAGTAGCCCCAGCCCCAGCTCCGGTCGTCGCGCTGGACCAGGCCTGGCCCACCGTTGAACTTGGTCGGCACGATGCTATTTGCCACGGATGCGTACGAGTAGAGGTTCGTGTACCACAAGCGCATGAGCCGTTCGGCGTCGCGCCCGTACAAGTCGACGTACGACGCGCGCCAGAACGTGTCCCACCACGCGAGGTGCTCCTGGAGGAGCGTGGCCTTGTCTGCCTTGACGGCGGCGTCCAGCAGTGACTTGGCGACAGCCTCCGGTTTACCGTCGTAACTCGTGGCACTGGCGATGACGAGCCAGTACTTGCCGGCGGGTTTGGCGTGGAGCGTGGCGGTCCGGTTCGTCTCGTCGTCCCCGGTCGTTCCCGTAGCCGCAATGACGCCGGTTGCGTCGGCGAACGCCACGACCGTGCCGACGCCCAGGTTGTACATCCGGTCGTTCGGATTCACCGTTGCGGGGTCCGCAACCGGCTTGCCGTTTTCGGCGTAGTCGTGCACCTCGCGTGCGACGATCGCACCGTTCTCGACCGCGACACTCATCTCCGGGCGCCAGATGGAGTACTCCGCCGTGACGTCGGTCGTCGGGCGCGTGTCCTCGATGGCGACCACGAGAGTGTTCTTACCCATCAGGCCGAACGCCTCGGCGGTCACGGTGCCGGCGTCGGTCGCGAGCGTCAGCACCACGCTGCCGCGCAGGTAGTCGATGCGTTGCTCGAAGCGCTTGATGGCGTCGGGGGCGATGCCGAACGAGAGGCGGACGTGGCCGGGCGAGTGCAGGGTCGGGCTGTTGTGATACGGCTTCTGCTCGCACGCGAAGAAATCGGACTTGGAGAGGTGGATCTGCCAGTCCGTGTCGTAGCGAAGCATGGCGGAGAGGTCGCTGGTGCCGACGGGCATGACGCAGGCGATGTCGTCGGCAGGTTTGTCGAAGCGCGGTGCGACCGCGGCCATGCGTTCGGCAATGGTCTTGGCGGCGATGTCCACGGGTGCGGGTTCGCGCACCACGAACGCCATTTCGATGGGATTCTCGGCGGCGTCCAGGACCTGGTTGAACACGGGCTTGCGGTCCGGCGCCAGCACGCTGAGCACGGCGCCCTGAAGCCGGTCCTGGCAGCAGTCGAGGCGGTTAAAGAGCACGATCCGCTCGACTGCGACCGCCGCGCCCAGGTCGACCTCCCACCACTCGCCGCCCTTGTCCCCGGCCGAGGACCAGAAGCTCGAGTCTTTCCCGAACGTGTACTCGACCACGCCGTCGACAACCTTGTCGGCCGTGAATGGTTTCATGGTTGACGACGCCTTGACCGGCTTGCCGACGGCGATGTTCTTGCCGTCGGCATGCACCTCGAGTTCGGCGAAGTGCAGGTACTGCCTGCTGTCCGGGCCGGACTCGATGCGCACGTACTGGCCGACGACCGGCTGGTTCGGTGCAGCGGTGGACGTCGGGCAGAGCAGGGGCGTGACTGTGATGGCGGCGAACAGGGCGAGGGCATGGCGCATGGTGCGTTTCCTGTGAGGTTTGCGAACGTCGCAGTCGACTGTACCGCCTGCCGCGGTGAGGTCAAGTGCGGCGTGGCCGATGGAGTGTGGCCCCTCCGGAAAAGTGGCGGGACCGGCTCGGTCCCGCGGGATGTCGGAGCGAGCCGCTCCGACCACTTTACCGGAGTTTCGGGTTGGCCCACTCGGCGTGGTCGCAGGCGATGCCGTCGCCGCCGTCGGTTGTCACCAGGCGCAATTTCTCCGCACCGGTGATGTCGATGCTGACGTCCTGCGGCTTGTCGCTGTACTTCAGGACGCCGCTCTCGAATGCGCGCTCCCACTTGCCGGCGCGGAACAGTTCGACAGCAAACGTCGCCGAGCCTTTCTTGTAAGCCTCTGCCATGGCGTCGTCGATGCCGATGACGGCGGTGAAGCGCTTCGCGTTGCGGAGTTCGCCGTCAAGCAGGTACGTGACGCAGGCGCGGTTGCCGTCCTTGCTGTCTTCCGGGTGCAGGAGGATACCCTTGGCGTGCCCGACGCCGCCGAGCCGGATCGGCTTGCCGGCGTAGTTCGTGTCCTTCTTCCAGCAGGGCAGGTACGCCGCGAGGTCCTGCTCGTCAAGGTCGCTGAGGAACAGGCCGCCCTTGCCGAGTCCCGTGGCCGTGTACGTGGCGGTGACCGTCTCGGACCGGGTCACCGTTTCACCGTCCGTGACGAACGCGGCAGCCTTCAGGGTGACGGTGTTCGTGACGTTCAGCGGGCCGGTGTAGGCGGGGGACTTGTCGCTGGGTTCGCTGCCGTCGAGGGTGTAGCGGATCACGGACTTTGAACCGCGGGGCAGGGGCGTCGGGGTCAGGCGCACGGTCAGGGGCTGGAGGAACGTGCGGGATGCTGGCGACAGTGTCGGCGCGTAGACCGTCAGCGGCAGCGCGGTGCGGTACTCGTCCTTGACCAGGCCGATCTGCTCGAACGGAATGCGCTCGAACCCGATCTTCGCGGCGGGCGAGTCGGCGCCGAGGCTGAAATCCTGGGCCTGCATGTCGCCAAAACCGGGATCGCCTTTGACGATGATGTTGCCGCGCTTGGCGAATTCCGCGGCGACCGCCTCATCGCCGTTCCGGTACGCCACCGACTTGCCGTTGCCGTCGAACGAGCCCTGGAACACGACGTCGGCGGCAATGACGTTGTTCTCTACCTTGCAGTCGTCCAGGGTCGCCTTGGGATCGAGCCGGAGGAAGAATTCGCCCGAGCTCACGTTGCGCCGGAGGATGTTATCCTTGGGCAGACGTCGCTGGAGCAGGTCATCGGCGTCGCTCTTGAAGTCCTCGGCCAGGCGCTGGAGCATCGGGTACCGCGTGCTGTAGGGCGGTTGGTCGTAGTTCACGGCTTTCAGGTTTTCGACCATGTGCCAGTCCCCGCCCATCTCAAACTTCTTCGGATCGCCCCAGGCGCTGAAGCTGAGGCCGCCGCACTTCATGAAGACGTTGTTCTCCACCAGCATGCCGCGGCCGCTGTTGGTGTGGAACACCTGGTCCACGTCGTAGAACACGTTGCCGTAAAGGTGGATGCCGCCGCAGGGCAGGTCCGGGTAGATGACGAAGCACCCGAGGTTGCCCGGGCCATGAATGTGGTGGAAGTAGTTGTAGCGGAACTCGTGCCCGAGGATGGTCCAGTCGCCCATGGTGTAGGTCACGCCCACGTCGCCGGTCTCCAGCGCGATGCGGGTGAACTCGGTGTACTCGATCACGTGGTCATTGCCGCCGTAGCCGATGCCCTCGTGCGGGCCGTCGTGAATGTAGCAGTGCGAGATGCGGTTCCCGACGCCGTTGAGCTGCACGGCGGGCTTGTACGTCTTGAGAATGCGCGCGAAGTGGTGGATCTGGCAGTTCTCGACGTAGTTTCCCGCCGGGGTCAGGGTCTTGCGGTCGCCGCCCGCCAGGCCGATGCCGGTCGAGGCGACCTCGTACACGTCGCAGCTCCTGACGCCGTTCTGTGTGCCCCCCTGGATGTCGATGGCCGTGTTGCCGACGTTGCGGACGGTGCACCCGGCGATCTCGTTGTGGGTGCCGCCTTTGACGACCACGGCGCCGGCGCGGGAGCACTCGAACGTGATGCCGCGCACAGTCACATGCTGCGTGTTTTCCAGCACCAGCATCGGTTTCTGGAACTCAGGGAAGAACACCTCTGCTTTGGCAGTTTCGCAGGGCATCCAGAAGTAGAGCACCCCGGTCTTGCGGTCCAGGTACCACTCCCCGGGTTGATCGAGTTCCTCGAGTACATTCAGGACGTAGAAGCGCTGGCCCTTCTTGTAGCCGTAGCCGTGATAGGGCGGCTCGGGCCAAATCTCCTTCTTCTCGAGGTCGAGCTTCTGGATGCGGTGGTACTGGTCGCTCCAGTCGTGGACCCAGTAGCCGTGCACCCAGACATCGCTGGTGTCCTTCCATTGCGCCGGGCGATCGCCGTCGTAGGTGAACCGACCGTAGTGCACGAGCTTCTCGTGCTCGTACGGTTTCTCGCCGGTCTGGGGGACATCCGCGATGCGCATGAAGTCCCCGGTATTCGGGTAGCGTGCCAGGGTCATGTACTGGCCGTTGCAGACCAGTTCGGCGCGCGCCTTGCCGCCGACCGCGGCGACGCTGCCAAGGTCGCTGGCGCCGGCGGCCTTCAGGTCCGCCTGGAGCACCTTGCCGCGCGCGACCGGGTCGAGGCGCTCCAGGACGGCCGGGTCGGTGACGGGCGTCCAGCCGGTGATGGTCTTGCCGCCCACGAACCGTACCGCGTCTTTACCGCTGGCGCGGTAGACGATCGGCGCGTCGGGTGTGCCGGAGTCCTGCGCGGCGAGTTCAATGGTACGCTGCAGTTCGTATATGCCGCCGCGGATGCCGACCGTGAGGCCGCCTGCGGGCAGGGCCCCGGCGGCCTTGCGCTTGCGGATCTCGTCCCGGGCCCGCTCCAGCGTCGCGAACGGCCCGTCCGTCTTGGTCGCATTGGGTTCGGCAAGCACTCCCGACCAGGCATCGCTGCCGTTGGTGGCCACGTAGTAGTCGGCCGGTGACTCGGGCGCCACTGCGGACTCCGCAGCGCCACGCGCGATCTGGTTCCCGGTCGCGAAAAGCAGCGCTGCCATACCCGCCAGGCGACAACCCAAACCGAGCTCGAGTCTCATGGTTCGTTTCCTTTCCTGCTGATATCGAATGGGTATCGTGCGGGTATATCCGGCCTTGCGGGAAGACGGCCTCAGACGGACGGACATCGGGCACGGCGCCGCTCGTAGTGGTGTCGCAGTCCCGGCGGTGGTCCGCCGGACAAGACACCATCCCCGGGCCGCGCCGCCGCAACACGCCAGATGGGCTCTTGGCGCTCCACTTCGTTGCGCGCACTGCGAGCCCACTACGAACGGGCGCATCCTGGCGCCCACCGCACCGCTTGTTCTCTCTGTGGGCGCTCCAGGTCCGAATCGGCACGCAACGTGGAACGCCGGCGCGTATTCTGCCCGGGTCCGCTCACTCCACCGGCTTCACCTGCACGTCGTCGATCTCCAGCACGCCGGTGGCCTGCCACAGGCCGACCCACAGTACCAGGTAGCGCATTTCGGGGGTCGGGGTGACGGTCGTCTCCAGCGTCTGCCAGTCCGAGTCCTGCGCCAGGGCGGGTCCCGGCAGACTGGGCAGCGGCTGCCCGTCGGCACTGCAGGGGGAGATGACCACGCGCGCGTTTTGCCAGGCGTCCGGGCCGCACTTCAGGCCGGTCGCTTTCAGGCGTGCGGAGACGCGCAGGCTCTTGCAGCCGGGCGGCAGCCGGAGATTGGTGCGGATGGTGGGCATTGCCTTCGGGTTGGGGTTGGTTATTCTCGCCCAGTGATTGCCGGCCTGTTCCGTGAACTGCGCGACCATGGGCCACTCGCCCCAGCCCTGCGGGAGTTTGCCGTCGGCCGAAAGTGTCTCGAAGTTGCCATCAACGAAGCCCGATTCCGGGTTGAAGCGTACGATGGGACCGGGGAACAGCGCCGGTTTCTCTACGGGCGTGATGGTTACGTCGTCCAGGCCCATGACTCCGGTCGAGGCCCACAGGCCCGGTTGCAGGTGTAGCGCGGTGGCGTTCTTCGGGATATCCACGGTCACGGTCTGAGTTACCCAGTCTGAATCGGCGGTGAGCAACGGGCCTTGCGGATAGCCCGCGTCCTTGTTGTCGGCGGTGCGGAAGTTCAGGATGCAGCGCGCGTTATGCCAGCCTTCGGGACCGACCTTCAGGGTTGTCACCTTGATACGTGCCGAAACGCGCAGCGCGCCCCAGTCGGGATCGAGCTTGAGTGTTGCCAGCGCCCACGCGGACTGCTTCGGGTCCGTGTTGGTGAACTGCATGTAGTGGTTGGCGCCCTCAGCCTTGAGTTCGGCGCCGGGCAACAGTTTCCACCCCTTGGCGGCGTTGCCCTCGAGTTGCTCGAAACTGCCTTCGGGGAAGACGTTGACGGGTTCCGGCGGCGCCGCCATGCCGGTCACATGGAGCGACGCCGTCAGGCAGGCGGCTAGGGCGATGGAGAGATGTCTGCGCATGTGAAGCTCCTCCTTTGCATGGGACCTATGGGACCCATGAGTCTCATGTGTCCCATCTGACAGGTCCGACGCGTCTGACTGTCAGACCCGTCGGACTGGCTCTCAGGTATGACCGCGCGAGTGGCCACGCACCCACGCCACCAGGTCACTGGCTTCGTCTCTGCTCGAACAGTTTGCCCGCAGGATGAAGCGACCGCGTGTGAACTCGCCGATGTGGTCGCGGATTTCCGCAGGTGTGACTTCCGTGTCCACCGGCATGCCGCCGACCTGGCTCGAAAGATAGCCCAGATTCGCGGCGGTGCGAGGCTGGTTCGGGTCGCCGCTGATCTGCAGCACGGTCAGGCCGGGGATGGCCGCCATGTTCGCGTACTGCTGGCGTCCGAGGTTGTGGTGATGGATGTAGCCGCCGCCGCAGGCCGCGATGACCCGGGCGGTGCGCGGTTGACCGAATTGCCGGTAGATCTCGGGCGAGCACAGGTCCGCGGCGTCTTCGAGAAGCAGGACGCCCTGCGGAATCCAGGCGTTGAAGGTCAGCGTGCCGCCGTGCGGATTGCGCAACGCGGCCTGGACGGTCCGGACATTGCGGACGGCCTCGTCGGTGAGATGATCAAGCAGTCGGTGGAGTCGGTCCGGCTGTTCGTAAAACGCGGTGAACAGTTCATTGCCCATGATCAGGTTAGCGACGTCGAGCGGGCTCGGGTTGGGGTAGGGGTCGACGAGGAACGCGCCGTCGGCCTTTTCCGAGATGTAGCGTCCTGCCTCGATGAAAACCTGCGACCAGAACCGGTTCGGGTCGTAGCGCACCGCCTCCCACTCCGCCCAGGTCGTCAACGCGTGGCCCATGTACGAGGTGTTGTCGGTGAACACCAGCGGCACGTCTGCGTACACCGCACCGAACGCGCCGAACCCGTAGTGCAGCACGATGCCGGGGATCCAATCGTCGTCCACCGCGGCGCGCCGGGCGACCTCGAAGCGCATCCGTTCCACCAGCATATCCCAGTAGCGGCGGTGCTCGGCCATGCTCGCGAAGTCGAACGTGCGCAGGTCGAGTGCCGGTAAGCTACGCTCGTCGGGGAACTGCGTGACGACGAGCAGGCTGCCAGGACGTGGGTCGGCGTAGAAGCGGTGGTAGCGGTCCAAGCGTGACGGTAAGTTCATGTCGGAGGCAACCTCTCCATTGTCCCCACCCGCAACGGTTCTCTGCGCTGGTGGGAATGTAAGGCGGGGAACCGTGCCCGTGCAAGCACGGATTGCGCAAAAGTGGTGTTGGATTGCGCAGAACGTCCGTCTATGCCGGTGCCGTGAACGCCAGCGCGTGTCGCCGCGATTCCACCGGTCTGCGGAAGCGCGTGCTCGGTGATGCGTCAGCTAAGGGTGGAGCACAGACCCCTGCCACCTTTTGTGGCAGGTGAACGGGTTCATTGGCTACTTCGCCGCACCTCGTTCCCTCTCTTCCCTTTCCCCCGTCCGCCGCCGGCGGACGGGGGAAAGGGAAGAGAGGGGGGGGGCGCACGTTTGGCGGGCGAACCCGATTCACCCGTGGCACAAGGCCACGGGGGTCTCACGCATGGGCCTGCACGCCGTCGTTCCACCCGCGTCTCCCATGTTACTCGCGGAGGGGGTGTTCGCGTTGCGGCGCGTGTTTCGGCGTGTCGACACTGTGTGCGGATGGCAACGTCATGCGCCCGCTCGCTGAAGCGTCGCTGCAACTTCCGCCTGAAAGGCGGGACTCAGACGGAAACGCCAGAGTAACAACCCGATATGATCGGGCGGTCTGCCGCCCGGGGGGCGCTGACGCATTACCGTGCTCGGCCTCGTGAGCATTGCGCATTGCCTTCTCGACCTGTATCTTGTGAATTCTTGTCACATCGTTTGGCAAAACAGGAGGGTGTATCCGATGCCGAATCTGAAGATCGCGATCATGGTGCATAACCTGAAGCTCGGCGTTTACGAAGGTATGAAGGCGGCCGCTGACATGGGTGTGACGGGCGTGCATCTGAGCGTCACGGTGCCCGGGTTCCGTCCTGACGATCTGGACGCCGCGGCGCGGAAGAAGCTGCTGGCGCACGTCAAGTCGCTCGGGCTGGAGTTTTCGGCGCTGTCGGCGTGGGGCGGCAACGTCGATCTCGGCAAGGCGGAACCGCACGAGGAACACCTCGAGCAGGGCCGGCGTATTCTGGAACTGGCGGTTGACCTGGAGTGCCGCATCTGGCAGGGCCACTGCGGGGTCATGCCGCACTCCGCGTCCGACCCGACCTGGGCACGGTTCGTGGAGAACTTCGGGCGTCTGTGCGAACACGGCGAGAAACTGGGCGCGTGTCTGGCTGTCGAGACCGGGCCCGAGCCGCCGGCCATACTCAAGCGCATGATCGACGAAGTGGGCAGCAAGGCGCTGCGGGTGAACTACGACCCAGCCAACCTGATCCTCTGGCCAGCCAGGTATGCGCAGCAGGCGGGGCAGGCCTTCGACCGCGAGAAAGCCTTTGCCGAGTACATGCCCAGCGAAGGTGCATCGGTTCTCGGTCCGTACGTGGTGCACACCCACGCGAAGGACGCACTGGTGCACCCGGACGGGCGCCGGCAGGAAGTGCCGCTGGGCGAAGGTTGGGTGGACTGGCCGCGCTACACCGCACTCTTGCGCGAGAACGGGTTCAACGGCTACTTCGCCATCGAGCGCGAAGCGGGCGCGGACCCGGTCGGCGACGTGCGCCGCGCGGTCGAGTTCCTGAAGACACTGTGAGCGCGAAGTGTCCGGCTGCCGGAGCTGTGCTGGGCGCGGACAGGCGGAGACGCATCCTATGACGGAGACCGAATCGGTCCAGGCGCAGTTGCGCCAGTTGTTCAGTGCGCAGCGGCTGGGGGTGCTGGCCTCGCAGAACGAGGGGCAACCGCACACCAGCCTGGTCGCGTTCGCCGCGACCGCCGACCTGCGGCGCCTGGTGTTCGCTACCACGCGTGCCACGCGCAAGTACGCGAACTTGAAGGCGGACGCGCGCGTCGCGCTGCTCGTCGACAACCGTTCGAATCGGGAGGCTGACTTCCACGAAGCCATGGCGGCCACGGCGTACGGCAGTGCGGTCGAGCTGTCGGGGGCGGAGCGGCAGAACGGCTTTGAGCTTTACGTTGGCAAGCACCCGCACCTGCGAGAGTTCGCCGCCGCGCCGAACTGCGCGTTGCTGGCGATCGCGGTGCAAAACTACTCCGTGGTGGACCGTTTCCAGCACGTGATCGAATTGCCGGTGCCCCCGTGACCCGGTTGTTGCCCGTCTCAGAACTGTCCTTGCGCCTCGGCAAGGTTCTGGGCAAGGTTCTGGACAAGGTTGGCACCGCAGCGATTGTTAGACGATCAGTATCTCCATCCATGGCGTGGCTATACGCGAGTTCACGAGGTGCTGACATGATCAGATGGTTGGCCATAGGGTTGGCGATGGGGTGGCTGGGAACGGGTGTGTGCGTACGCGCCGAGGAGGGCAAGACGATGATCTACGACTTCACGATGAAGGACATTGACGGGAAGGACGTGAGCCTGTCGGATTTCAAGGGCAAGGTATTGCTGCTTGTCAACGTGGCCAGCAAGTGCGGTTTCACGGGCCAGTACGCGGGACTGGAGGCGCTGTACAAGGCGTACGCGGCACGCGGGTTTGTCGTGCTCGGGTTCCCGGCGAACGATTTTCTGTGGCAGGAGCCGGGCACTGAGGCCGAGATCAAGAGCTTCTGCACGCTGAACTACGGCGTGACCTTCCCGATGTTCGCGAAGATATCGGTCAAGGGCAAGGACATCCACCCGCTCTATGCGTTCCTGACCGCGAAAGAAACCAACCCGAACTTCGACGGCGCCATCTCCTGGAACTTCAACAAGTTCCTGATCGGACGGGACGGCGCCATTGCCGGCCGGTTCGGCAGTCGCACCAAGCCCGACGACAAGGACCTGGTCGCGGCGGTGGAGAAGGCGCTCGAGGCGCCGGCAGCGGAGTGAGAACATGCGTCGGTGGATGATGATGGCTTCGTTGACAATGGCTGGACTGGCCGCGCAGGCTGAGACGCCTTCGCCGGGGCCGTTGAGTTTCACGATGACTGAGACCCGTGGCGCGGCCGGGCCACGGTTGGCCACCGTGAGCTTCCCCTTTGCGAAAGGCGAGGCGCCGACGCTGCCGGGAGTGTCGGTGACGGGGGAGGGCGGCACGCTCCCGGCGCAGTGCCGCGTGTTGCACCGGCATCCGGACGGGTCCGTGCGGCGGGCGCTGGTGCGGTTCGTGTGGGCCCCGCAGGCAGGGCAGAGCGAGAGCTTCACGCTCAATCTGCTCAATAGCGCAGCCACGGCGCCGGGGCAGGTCCGCGAGGTGAAGTCGGATTTATTTTCGTTGCAGGCGGGCGGGCGGACGGTGCGGACGGCGGGGTTGGGACTGGTCATTGGCCGCGACGGCAAGGACGAATGCCGCGTGAGCTTCCGCGGCGTCGAGTTTCCGCAGCGATTCCTGGGGCCGGAAGTGCGGGTGGTCGAGGACGGACCGTACTTCTCCTGGCTCAGCCTCACCTACTATGGTGGATACTGGAATGTGTACGTGGACGTGCAGGCGGACGCGACGGGGCAGGTGCGCGTCGTCGAGCGCCTGCGGCGGACGTACGGGGGGGCGGTGCCGATCCCGGCCTTCGGACTTGAGGTGAGCGGGCTGCCGGCGGATCTGACCACGGACAAGCCTGAAACGCTTCCCTATGCGGGCGTCCTGGCCGACGGGCCGCGGCATTTGCGGTTCGGCTTGGGCACCGCGGCGACCGTGATCGCGTTGCCGGACGGGGCGCAGATCAGGCAGGGCCGAGTCAGTGTCACTGGTACGGAAGGCCGAGCACGGTTCACACTCACGCGCGATGCCTCCCTGGACCAGAGCGTAGTGGAGGCGCACAAGCAGTTCCGCGAGGGGCAGGAGCGGGCCGTGGAGGTGCTGCTGCCGCCGCCGGGACAGGAGCCGCTGACGTGCGCGAACGAAATTGCGGCGCAGCGGCGTTGCGTGGCGGTACTGGGCAAGGCGCCTGTCGAATACGGCAAACTGCAACGGGTGCGTGAACTGAACGCCGAGCATGCGCTCAAGCTCGCCTGCCGCGACGGCGACCAGTGGGGAGACCTGACGGTATCGGTGAACCGGTTGACCCCGAAGTGGTCCATCACCGGGTTGACGCGGATTGACACCGGCCTGGACATGCTCGAAGACTACTACCGCGGCGGCGATGCGCGGTTGCGCGACCTGACCGTGAATTGGGCCGAGAACTGGGTCAGCCTCAAGCAGTACCGCGGCTGGGACATGAACTCTTACGGCGGCGAGCGGTACACAATGGGGGCGTGGGACGCCATGTCCTCGTTCATCCAGAAGGGCATCCTGATGGTGGCGTACGCGTATGAGGAGACCGGCGATCCCCGATACAAGGCGGCGGCGCTGAGCTTTGCCGATCGGATCGTGGAGCAGCTCAAGACGCGGTGGTTCGTGGCGGGGACGAGCGTGTCGCCGACGGCCATCGGCAGCGATGCGAACATCAGGCCGGCGTACATGGGAAGGGATTTGGTTCTGATGTACCGGTGGACCGGCGACCGGCGGTATCTGGAGGCGGCGAAGAGCATCTTCTACGGTCTGGCGGCACTGCGTACCAGCGGGCACGGGTTACTGCGGGAGGGATATGGCGATCCCTACTCGCCCTTCGAGCGACTGGTGACCGGTACGGATTTGGGGGTGACTGAGGATAACTCCGATCACCTCAAGCCCTACATCCTCGAGTATCTGGTCGAGGGGGCGCAGTACGTCTGCGAGGAGACGGAGGACCCGGTCGCGCGCGAGACCATGGTCACTCTGAGCGATTTCATGCTCGGGGCCATGCAGGACGGGGGCTTCTGGAATTACGCGCAACGCCATGCCGCCGAGGGCAACAGCATCGGCCACATGACGATCGAGATCGCGAACGGGTTGCTGAAGAGCTACGCGCTGACCGGCGACATGCGCTACAAGGATGCGGCGTTTGAGGCCTACCACTGCATCATCAAGGCATTCGACACCTATGGCTCGACCCTCGAAGGCGTAGTGCCGCCGCCCGACCGGCATTACTTCTACCCGGACGATCACTGTCCGCTGGACTTCTACCGCGGCGCCGTGAGGATCGACAACATCGGCCGCGATCCGACGGCGTACCTGTTCACGGCCATGGACCGGATGCTGCGGATCGACCCGAAGGCGGACGAATTCCTGCTGTCCGCGCCGACGCACCCGCGCCATACGTGGCTGATCGAGCAGGTGCCCTTGGGCGGACTCGACGTGGCCCATGAGATCGGGCACAACTTCATCGCCCGGATTGATTTCGGTCGCGCCGGCGACCAGGAGAGCAGCGGCAAGTCGGAACTCGTGCTGCTCGAGGATGGCAAGCCGCTGGGCCCGGCGCACTCGCTGCACCAGGTGATTCGCGATGAAGGCCGGGGGCGCTACAGCCACTGGACCCGCAACTCGCTGTACTTTTCGACGGGCGACAACACGGACCCGCTGACCAATGGACGCAAGTACACGTGGTACTTCGGACCTGTAGAGCAGATCCCCGCGGCCGACGGGCAGCAGTTGGTGCCGACGGTGAACGTGGCCTTTGGCGACCGCAAGCCTCACCCCTCTGTCGCGTTGTATGAGCGGGGCCTGCAGGCGGAGCGCGAGAAGCGGTATGAAGATGCCATTGCCGTGTGGGAGGAAGTGCTTGCGCAGTGGCCTGACTGCGCGCCGGAGTTGTATCGGCAGATCGGGCTCTGGGAGGCTGCGGGAAAGCCGGATGAGATGGTGGCGACGTGCCGCCGTTTCCTGAAGACCTTCCCGGACAATGACCGGGCGCCCGAGGCGCGGATGAAGCTGGTGGCGTGGTTGCTGACGCAGGGCCAAAAGGACGCGGCGCAGGAGTTACTTGAGGAACTGGCCCGGAGCGCGCCGGGGACGCCATGGGGCGAGGACACGGCGGTGCAGTTGTGGCGGGAGTGCGGCGTGGGCGCGGCACCGGCGACGATGATCCGCGCCGTGACGGGGACCCCTCCGCAACCGCAGGCGCTGACGGCGCTGCGGGCCGCGGACGGGCTCGTGTCGGAGGTCTCGCCGCAGATCGGCGCCGCCTATGATGACGAGAACTTGTACCTGAAACTCGTGCTGCCGGGAGCCGCGGCGGGCGCGGCAGAGAAGCTTGCGCTCTTCGTGGACCCGAGCGGAACGATGACGAGCTACCAGGTGTATGTGGTGAGCCAGGATGGGACGACGAGCGAACGGCCCGCAATGTGGCACAACCGCCTGCAGGGGTACGAACCGGGGAAAGGCTGGCAGGCGAAGGTGACCCAGGGGGAAGGTTGGACCGCCGAGGTGACCATCCCCTTCGGCAAGCTTGGCCGCACGCCGCTGCCGGGGCAGCACACCTGGCGGCTGGGGTATCGCTGGGAGAGCACGCGTGGCATCATGCTCTGGCGTGCCGCGATGCCGTGGTACGTGCGGCCGCATGATTGCGGGTGGGTGGTGTTCGAGTGAATGGTTCTTGACCGACGCAGGCGGCTGGTCTCGGGAGTGCCGAGGATGCTGCGATACGGGTTGGCCGGCGGGATTGGCCTCTGCATCGCCCTTCTCGGCCTGCAGTCCTCCGGTTCTATCGTTGGCCAGCCGGCCGGCGGGTTCGATGCGGTCCTACGGCTCGACCGCATTGACCCAGGACGGCTCGACCCCAGACTGTCCCACCTCCATGGGCAGCATCTCCGACAGAGTCGGGCCGTGGTCTTGAACCTCGATTACCCGCTGGGCTTCTGTTCGTACCACATCTTGACCGAAATCCTCTCCCGCCTCCGGGATGTACGGGGCGTCTTCATCCTGGGGAAATCGGCGGCCATGATCGGCCGTTTGGGCGACGTTCTGATTCCAACCGAGGTCCGCGACGGGCACTCCGGCAACCTCTATCTGCTCCGCAACTGCTTCACCGCCCGACACCTGGTTCCGTTCCTTAACGATGCGGCGGTGTTTGACGACCAACGCTCGGTCACCGTCCGCGGCACGTTCCTGCACTCCAGAGAAACGATCAGGCATTTTCAGCGGCAGGACTTCACCGACATCGAGATGGAAGCGGGGCCTTGCCTCACGGCGCTGCACGCGCGCTTCGGCGGCAGCCCGGGCTCGGACGGGACCGTACTTCATGTGGAGCCACCTCCAGGTTTCCACATTGGGTTGCTCCACTACACTTCGGATGTGCCGTACAGCGTCCGTGCCAGCCTGCTCAGCAGTCGTCTGGGTCTGACCGGCCTGGAAGCCGCCTACGCCGGCGCCCTGGCCATCCTGAAGTTCATCTTGGAGGAGGCCCAGCGGTCGGGCGGCAGCGGCGACGCAGAAGCGGCGAGGTGAGAATGCACCGGGAGTCGGGAGCTTCGAGATCATCGGAATCTTCGATGTCATCGAGCCGAAGATACCGAAGAACTCGATGATTTCGAAGATTCCGATGATCTCGTGTCTCGCTGGAACTCCATCTCGCGTGGGGACTGCCCCTGCCGGTGTCGCGTCGGATGGCAGCATCCATGGTCTGGCGCCGTCAGTACTCCCGTTGCGGCAGAGACGCGTCGCGATGGTAGGGCGGGTCTTCGTGCGCGGGGATCGGGTCCTCGGGGAAGTCACGCCGCCACCGGTCTCGCTCCTCGTCGTCCGCGTAGTACTTGAGCCAGATACGAGTGTCCGCATCGCTGCACCCGCCGAGCAGGTCGAGGTGGCAGGCGGAGTCCGGGTCGGGCGGCATGAGTGTGGTTTCCTCGTGGAAGACGCGCGTGACCAGGAGCGTGTAAAGCTCGCGGTCGCTGAGGTGGTTGGTGCTGTACAGGAACACGCGGCGTTCGGCGAGTTTCGTGACGATCTCGGTCAGTTTCGCGGCAATTTCCGCGTCGGTCATCGAATCCGGGCCCGGCATGACGACCCCGGTCCGGGTCAGTTCCGCGAAGTGCGTGCCGCGCGGTGCCGTCTCAAAGGCGAGCACGCGTTCGAGAAAGGCGGCCTCGAGTGTGGGGTCGAGCCGTCTGCCGGGCGGTGTGAATGACACGCCGCTCATGTCCTCGATTTGCCGCTTCAGCGAGGCGATGTGGATCTCCTGGTCGATGTCCGCCAGTCCGAGCGACGTGTTCTGGGGCTTCGGATCTTTTTTCGTCCTGCGCATGATGTACCTCTTCCTTCCTGGCCTTTGCCCTGGGGTGCGAGTCCCGCGGCCCGGTGAACCGCGGCATCACTACTAGAATAGCACTTATTTAATAGTATACAAGTGAAGACAGGGAAGTTTTGCACCAGTCTCTGGGGCCTGCCAATGCACTGGTCTTGCGCAGGAACGGCGGCGGGGGGGGATTCGGGATCATCGGAATCTTCGAGATCTTCGGCTCGATGACATCGAAGATCCCGATGATTCCGACGCTGCCGCTGGCATTCCCCGCACGCCAGAAGCTCGATTAGGGGCGCGCTTCTCGAGCGGCCGCGCTGGGCGCGACTACCGCAAACCCCACTTGCTCGCGAGGTAGGCACGGACGCGCTCCTGCTCGTCGGGTTTGAGTTCGCGGCTGTAGGCGAGGATTTCGGCAATCTGACCGGTGAAGAACGTCTGGTAGCCGGGCGAAAAACAGCCGATATGCACCTGCTTGGCCCAGCGGTCGGCCTGCACGAATACGGCTTGGCGCGGGCCACCGGTCTCCATGCCCTTGACGCTGGCGCAGAGGCCGCTGATGTAGTCGAAGTCCTTGCCGTCGCTGGCGGTGAGGATTCGGGGATCATGATTGACTTCGGCGCCCTCGACTGGGTTGCTGAACACCGCGAAGATGGTGGCGGTGATCTTCTGGTCGGACAGGTCCGGGAGTTCGAGCCGGGTTGAGGCCTTCTCGTCGAAGCGCAGCGCGGGCTTGCCGTTCAGGCCGTCCGGCGCAAGTCCCGGGCGATTCGCCGGGCTGTCCTGGTGCGCGTCGCGGCCCTTGCCGCTCTTGTCCTTCCACAGCGATACCTTGCCGGTTTCGTCCTTGGTGACGGTCGCGGCGTCTGTGGCGTCGAGCCAGACCTCGAGCTTGTCGGTGGGCGGCATGGGCAGGGCTGCGAACTCCGCGGAGAAGACGAGCACGCCGCCGTTGGACACCTCGTAGGTAGCAGCACCCGTGCCGCGCCAGATGACCCAGGCGTCCGGGGCGGTCTTCTTCACGCCCAGGTTGAGCAGGATCAAGGGGGCCGTTGCGGGTGTGAACCCGCAGGCTTCGAACGGAATGCGCCATTCGCAGGACCAGTGGTCCGCGGCAACCGTCGCCTTGTATGCGACCGACTTCTGCAGCAACGCGACCGCCTGGGCCGGTGCGCCGCCGTAGTCCTGGCTGACAAAGTGGCCGTCCGGGAATCCGTACAGGGTCAGGATGGCGCCGGGCTTGGTGCTGAGGCCGTCCTGGAATGCGATCTCCGCACCGTCCTCCTGGCCCCATGCGTGCGAGGATGTCGCCAGAGCCGCGGCGTTCTTCACCGGATGCTTCATGGCGATATAGAGTGCGGCATCATCGTACGCGAGCCATGCCTGGCTCGGTGGCGCGGCGGTCAAGGTCGCGTCGTAGGACTCGGCCATGACAAGGGTGCGTGCGGCGTCCGCAGTCGGCCAGTCGTCGAGTTTGCCGTCGAGCGTGGGCGGCGCCGGAATGCGCGTCGCCTGGAAGAATGCGCGGGGCCGGTCGATGGTCTTGGCGGCTGCCGCTCCCTTGGTGTGCGGATACTTATCGTTCGGGCGCGCGCAGGGCCGGTTCGTGGGTTCGGGCAGGACCATCTTGCCCCACCAGTGCTTGCGCGGCGGGACGCCGACGCGGGACCAGTCGATAGGCTGGCTTGCCTTCTCGAGGCTGAATGCGTCGATGGCGCCAATGGGCACGGCGAGGGCGGAACGGACCACGACGAACAGCGGTTGCGTCCCGGCGACCGGCTCGAGCGGAGCGACGAAATTGCTGATGTTGTCCGCCGTCCGCGTGCAGCGCGGGTAGAACTCGCCGATCTTGTCGCCGTCTCTCGCCCCGACTCGGAGCTCGAACTTCACCTCGTTTTTCTGCAGCGCGATCTGGCCGCGGTACTGCTCGAAGCGGAAGTACTCGAACTCGCCCACTTTCTGTTTCGGGTCGGGCGAGCGGAAGACGAGGAAAATGTCGTGCGTGCCTTTTGCATCGACAGAGACTTCACCGGTTGCCGTCTGGTAGATCTGGATATTTCCGCCGCGTGAAACGTCCGTCTGCGGCAGGCTGACTTGGCCGACCAGCGGGCCGTCGACGCTGTCGAGGTGCACTTCGACCTGGCGCGGTTCGGCCTGATCGTTGCCGTAGATGGCGCGGAAGCGCCGGTAGCCGTCGCCCAGCGGCACCTGGTTGAACCGGATCCAGCTCCCGTCGGTGACGTTGCGGATGAACGTCCACTGCTGGCGGACGGTCGGGGCCGCATCGTCGCGGGTAACGGCCTCCATGATCAGCGGGTCGGTCACCTTCTGGTGGCGAGGCTTGCCGCGCGCGGCGCGATCGGTGTTCAGCTCCTTCACGTCGCCGGCGAAGCGCATGACCATGGACTGCCAGCCGGGCGTGAAGTCCACGTTGCCGAGGCAGAACCAGTCGCCGTCCTGCATGCCGTTCAGGCCGGTTGCGGACTTCGCAATTCCGGCGGATTGCGCCGTGCAGGCTTCGGCTTCGATCGGAAGCTTGTCGAGTTGCGGCCAGGCCGGCACGGGCGGCGGGGCATCGAAGTCGTGCCCGAAGCGGAACGGCTTGCCGTCAGGGAAGTCCTTGGCGGTGAGTTCCGCACAGGTCCGTTCGAACTCAGGGTGGAAGAGGTTGTCGTGCTCGTGCACGTCGACGCACATGGTGTTGTACCAGAGCCCGCGCTGCAGCGAACCGGGCGCGGCCCAGAGCAGGTTGTGATGCAGATCCACGTCGCAGGACCCCGCGTCGAGATAGACGATGCCGAGTACGTTCCAGCGCATGGCGGCCAAGTCGTAGGAGTCGTGCATGACGTTGTAGATGACCTGCGAGTTCAGGCCGTTGAGGGTGCCGCCACTGCAGTAGTAGCCGGTGAGGAACCCGGCGTCCTTGGTCTGGAGCATGCCGTTGTAGAGGTGGTTGTGCGCGAACAGCGTCGCCATGTAGTCCATGGAACTGCGCGTGCGCGACGCGGTGCTTGGGCCGTTGCCGTAGAAGTTGAAGAAGTGGCGGCCGGCGTTGCGCATGGTGTTGAACGTGATCACGTGCCCGCCGACGAGGAAGTTCTCGTAGTCATTGAAGTCCGAGACCGCGTCGGTGATCGCGTTCAGGTAATGGCTGGTGTAGCTGATCTCGTCGATCAGGCAGTTGTGGATGGTGTGGTGGTAGCCGCGCAGGTAGAACCCGGCGCCGGCGCTGAACCGCACGCTGCAGTTCAGAAACGCGTTGTCGTGGCCGCCGACGAAGATGCCGGTGTCGCCCGACTTGATCGTGTCGCGGCCGTTCTCGATCTGGCCGATGTCGTAGAAGCGGGTGAAATGCGAGATGTACGAGAGGCGGCAGTTGTCGACCACGCAATTCGCAGAATCCTGCAGGCGCATCGACGCGGCGTGGATGTCCAGCCCGGAGATGCGGATGTGTTCGCGGTCGCTGAGGTCGAACGCGAGTTGGCGCTTCTTCGCTTCCACGTTGAACGGTTCGAGGCCGTACTTCGGGATCAGGTACAGCGTGTTGTCCTGCCAGTGCCACTCGCCGGGCTGATCGAGTGCGTTCATGTGTCCGACGATCATGCCGCGGCCTTCCTCTGGGCTGTAACCGCCGCCGTAGGCCGGGCCGAACCACCATGTCCGCGTGCGGTCTCCCACGGTGATCGCGCCGGACTTGGAGCTTTCAATGATGCCGGTCTGTGCGCTCCAGCCTTCGTAGTGCACGCCGTAGTAGCACGCGCCTTTCCAGTGGTCGTCCGGGAAACCTTCCAGGACCTTGCCGACGATGCGGCCGGGCTGTTCTTTCATCGTTTCCTTGGGCAGCGAGAGTTCGGCGAAGGTTGGCCAGAGCGGGCTGAGGCCTGAGACGTACATGCCGAGGTCCGGATCCGGCGTGTTCGGGTGCCGTGCCTCGATCATGACCTCGCCGTTGACGAAGACCTGATTGCGCCCGAGTCCGAGCGTCCAGGGCATGGGCGTTTTCCAGATGCCCTTGGCCGCGTCGTGCAGCGTCCAGCCGGTTACGGGTTCGCACCCGGTGACGACAACTTTCTCGTTCTTGTACGGCTTGACTGAAATCGGCGTGTCGGCCGTACCGCTGCGCGGGAAGATGACCGTCTCGCGGTACGTGCCGCCGCGGACCAGGACGGTGTCGCCGGGTTGCGCCTTGTCGACGGCGGCCTGGATGGTGCACAGGGCTTGGCCGGCGCCCAATCCGGGGTTGGCATCGTTGCCGTCCGGTGAAACGTAGTAGTCGGCCGCGTGGCTGGCGCCGGCTAAGACCGTTGCGAATACCGCGGCGTGCAGGGCGTTGCGAATGCGGGTGGTTGTCACTGTTGCCGATCTCCTGTTGCTGATCTCAGTCAACCGCGGATGGCGATGCCCGTACCTCTCACTCAGTCCTTGCGTTGTATCAGGAATGTGGAGCCTGTCTCCGCGGGCAGCAAGTGCGAATTGCGCAAAAGAGTTGCCGGATTGCGCAAAAGGCGGAGTGGTGTGACGCGATAGCACGGGGGTGCTGCCCTCCGGTAGAGTGGCGGGACCGTCTCGGTCCCGCGGGGATGTCTGAGCAAGCCGCGGGGATGTCGGAGCGAGCCGCTCCGACCACTTTGGGTGAGCGACTCAGCAGCGTCAGGGGCTGGGGCAGCGCGTCCGGGCCTCACCGGCACAAGTCCTGGCGGACTCGGCGCCGGTACAGGTCCAGGACGACCAGCCCGACCGCGGCCAGTAAGACGACCCACATGAACGTCTCGACGTAGAGTGTGGTCAGTTTGTGGACCGTGGCGAGCAGTTCGTCATGGTTGGCGAGCACGTGCCCTTTCCCGATGAGGTCCGTGTACTGCGGGGAGTGCAGCACCGTCTCCCAGAGCGCGGACAATCCCGCCCGGCTAACGAACGTATCCTTGACTGCCTCGAGTTCCAGGCCGCGCACCAGGAGCAGCAGACCGACTGTCAGCGCCACGCCGATCCGGACCGCGCGCAGGCCTGCCGCCCGGCACAGGAGTTCGCGTACCCCAAGCTTGGGTGCCGTGCGGCCCCGGAACTCGCGGACGATTCGCGATTCGAAGTCTGGATCGAACACGCGGCGTCCGGCCAGGATCGCGTGGACGTGTTCGACCGCGGCCTCGTCCTCGGACCGGCGCCGGCATTCGGCGCAGTTCACAAGGTGCTCATTCAGGAGTTGCCGTTCTTCCGTGCTCAGGTCGCCGTGCACCGCGGCGATCAGCCATCGATCGAAGTTGGTGTGAATGATGTTCATGGTCTGCCTCAATGTCCGTTCAGTCCTGCGCTCCCGGTCGGCGGAGCCGTTTCCGAATTCCAGCCAGTGCGCGACCCAGGATGCCGCGCAACGCGCCATCGGTGATACCCATGCTCTTTTCAATGGCGCCATAGTCAAGGCCCTCGATGTATCGGAGTGCGAGCGCTTCGCGGTATCGGCTGGGCAGTGCGGCCAACTCGCGCTCGACTTGTTCCCAATGATCGTCGCGGTCTTGCTGCCACTCCAGTTTGGTGAGCGGTTCGGTGGCCGGGTCCGGTTGGGTCATTTCAGAGAGGGATACGGCCGGGTGGCGGCGTCGCACCTGATCGCGGGCCAGATTCCTGGCGATGCTCAGGAGCCACGACACAAACTTGTCCGGATCGCGTAACCGCACGCGGAAGGCGTAGGCTTTGACAAACGTTTCCTGGACCACATCTTCGCTGTCGGAGTGGTCCCCGAGAACCATGAAAGCCTGGGCGTGGACGAGACGCGCGTACTTACGAATGAGGGCCTCGAAGGCGTCCCGGTCACCGGCCAGCGCCCGGTCTACGGTCTCTCGCCACTGTGGTTCGAGGCTCATGATCCGCCCGTCCCATGCTGCGGCTGCGCACCTATAACACTATACAGGGAAATCGGCGATTTTGCGAACGGACCAAACGGACCAAACTGGCGGAGTCCTTGTCTGTGGCGTTCACTCCGCCTCACTGCGGTGATTGTTGCGCGTGTCATTGGGGTTCAATTCCCGCCGCCGAACGCGCTGATCATGACGATGAGCGGCATGAACAGTGCGATCACAATGGTCCCGACCACCACGGCCAGGAAGACGATCATGGCCGGTTCGATGAGCGAGGTGAGTGCCTCGACGGCGTTGTCCACTTCTTCCTCGTACGACTCGGCGACGCGGTCGAGCATTTCGGGCAGCGCCCCGGTCTCCTCGCCGACTTCGACCATGCCGACGAGCATGGGAGGGAAGATGCCCGAGTCGTGCAGCGGCGCACTCATGGTCTCGCCCTCCTTGACGGCATCATGGACGCGCTGGACGGCCCTAGCCACGACGCGGTTCCCGGACGTGTCGCGCACGATGTCCAGGGCCTGCAGCACGGCGACGCCTGAGCGCATCAGGGTGCCGAGGGTCTGGCAGAAGTGTGCGCTGGTCGAGAGCGTG
Source organism: Lentisphaerae bacterium RIFOXYA12_64_32 (assembly GCA_001803235.1). GTDB lineage: Bacteria > Verrucomicrobiota > Lentisphaeria > Oligosphaerales > YB12-FULL-65-16 > YB12-FULL-65-16. The sequence goes on along the minus strand of MHBL01000017.1, from coordinate 1,256 downwards.
ACCAGGGACCCGAACGGCGGCAGGCGCATGGCGGCCACGTCGAGCCAGTATGCGCCGGTCCGCGTTTTGCGCAGTCCGCGCCAGATGAGGACTCCAAGGACCAGCGCGCCGAGCACGATGTGCGCCTGCTGCAGCATGACGCCACTGACGGCGATGACGCCGCGAGTCAGGAGCGGCAGCGGATGACCGCTGAGCATTTCCTCAAAGATCTGGGCGAACTTGGGCACCACGAAGATCATCAATCCCGCGGTGATGAGAATCGCAATGCTGCACACGACCAGCGGGTAGGTCAGCGCGGACTTGATCTTGCGGCACAACCGGCGGTGTTTTTCGAGGAACTCGGCCTGTCGCAGCAGCACCTCTTCGAGTGCGCCCGATGCCTCGCCCGCCCGCACCATATTGACGTAAAGACCGCTGAACGACGCCGGGTGCATGGCCAGGGCCTCGGAGAGCGTCTGGCCGCCCTCGATCTGCTCCGCGACGCTGGCGAGCACGCGGTGCGCTTCGGGATCCTTGGTCTGGCGCATGAGCGTGCGCAGTGCCCGGATCAGCGGCATGCCCGCTTTGAGCAGGGTCGCGAGTTGCCGCGTCAGGGGACAGAGCGATTTGCCGCTGATCTTCGGTTCGCTGAGCGACCGGGTCCAGGCCAGCGGGTTCCTGGGCAAGCGTCGCGCCGGGCCGCGCGTCGAACTGCCGTTCTGCCCCGGGACCGGGGCGACGCTGGTGGGGAACAGTCCGCGTCGCTTCAGGGCTGTGGTGGCGTCGCTCTCGCTTTCGGCGGTCACCGTCCCGCTCTGCTCCCGGCCGTTGCTGTCCATCGCGATGTAGTTGAAGTTCGTCATGGCCGCTCACCTCCTTCCGTGTTGTTCCTTTCCTTCTGCGTTTCACCCATGTAGACGTGGGAAGATCCGAAACCGCGCGGCGGATGGGAAGAAAAAGCGATCTGCGCGTCTGATGCAGCCGTGCAGAGGCGCGACTTCCCGGACTGGGCTGCGACCGATCGCGCGGTGGCTCGGCGCGTCCCGCGCCGAAGCGGGGTGCTTCGGTCGGGCCCCGGCCGAAGGAATCGGGCCGAGACGGTCCGTGGGCACTCTGCTGCGGTCCCGGAGGTCCCGCGCCACTCTAGCGGGGACTACGGAACTTCGAACGTGGGCGTCCGTCTCATTAATTGTAATGCGTCAGCGCCCCCGGGCGGCAGACCGCCCGGTCATACCTAGGTGAAACTGGCCACGACGCTTCCTGAGCCCGCGAGGACC
>MHBL01000016.1 GCA_001803235.1 Lentisphaerae bacterium RIFOXYA12_64_32 | reverse complement strand
CATCACGTTCGACGCGGCGCCATTCCCGTCCGTCACCGCCCCGACACTGCTCAGCGTCACGTCGCCCACGCCCGCATTGATGTAGCCCAGGGACAGGTCCCCGGCCTTGTCGGCCAGTGCGATGTTCGCATTCAGGCTGGTCGCCGTCAGCAACCCGGCCGCATCGATCTCGATCGGGTCTACCGTGCCGATGCCGCCACCCAGTGCGCTCAGCGTCAACGCGCCGGCGGCGATGTCAATCCCCGCGTCCTGCGGCACCGCCTCTTCGATCCGCGCCGCCGCGGTCAGCGTCACACTGCCTGTGCCGGCCAGGATTGCGTCCACCGGCATGTCCCCGGTCACGTCGTCGATCGCAATGTTCGCATTCGCCGTCGAGGCGCTCAGCGCCGTGGTCGCGTTCACGTCCAACGCCCCGTTCACGCCGCCGATCGCGCCGGCTGTCGTCGCCAGGTTGATCGTCGCGCCGGCGATGTTCGCCGTGTTGTCGCCCGTGCCGACCGAGTTGTCGATCGGCCCGGCCGCGTTCAGGACAACCGTGTTGTTGATCGTGTTGCCGGCCACGTTGGTCACGTACACGGCAAACGCCCCGGTCTGCGTGTAGGTCACATCGCCGTTGCTCGTGTGCACATCGGTCAGCGTCACGTCATTGTCCGCCGCGTTGCTCAGGCTGATCGCGCCCGTCGTGGTCACCGCCGTCAGCGTGTCCACGCCGCCCAGTTCCAGGGGCAGACCAGCACCGATGCCGTTCACTGCCGTCAGGTTCAGCGTATTCGCCCGGATGTCCAGCGCCGGCGCGGCCGCATCGTTCACGTCATCCAGCATGGTGCCGACGCTGGACAGCGTCACGCTGCCGCCCGCACCCGCGTCGATGTATCCGATCGCCAGGTTTCCCGCCAGGTCGGCGAGGGTGAACGTGCCGTCCAGCCCGCTGGCATCCGCGTTCAGGGCCACGGTCGCGTCAATCTCGATCGGCCGCAGCAGGCCGATGTTCCCGCTCACCCCGCCCGTGCCCGCCGTCAGACTGATCGTCGCGCCCGCGACGTCCACCACGTTCGCGTCGCCCCCGACTTCCTCGATATCCCGGTCCGCGGTCAGGGTCACGTTCCCCGTCCCCGCGTTGACCAGCACCACGTTCAGGTCGCCGGTGACCTCGGTCAAACCGATGTTCCCGTTCGCCGTTGTTACCGCCGTCACCTGACTGGACTCGATCTCCAGCGCATTCGCGCCGCCGATTCCCGTCACCGCCGTGATCGCAATACCGCCGTTCGTGGCGTTCACGTCGATCGCGCTGTCGCCGCCGTCAACCACCGCACCGCTGGTGGAGGTGATCGTCACCGCCGCAAGCGCCGCACTCGTGGTGACAAGCCCGCCCAACGTGACATCCTGATCCGCGCTCAGAGTGATCGTCCCGCTGCCGGCATCGATCACGGCGCTGTCACCCAGCACGTCCGCCATGAACAGCATGCCGCTGAGGCCATTGTCCAGACCGTCGTCGTCCGCGCGCACCAGGACATTGCCGGTGCCGGCGGCGGTCACATCCCCGGCCACGCCGAACATGACGTCATCGTCCGCCGTCAGGGTGATGCCGCCCTTGTTCGTCGTGCTGACCGGTGCGTTGACAACCAGCGAACTGGCAGTGCCGTTGGCCTCGATCGTGACGTTGCCGTCTGCCGCGCTGATGCCGGTACCCGTTGCGGTCACGGTGATCGTGCCACCGGCGGTCAGCGTAATGACCCCTGTCGCCGCGTCGCCGTCGTCTGCCGCGGTGTTCGTCAAATTGACGACGTTGATCGCGTTCGTCTCGGAAAGCGCGATGTTGCCGCTGGCCGTGTTGTCGACATCGACAGAAGCCACGATGATCTCGAGCGCGCCGAAGGGTGCGGCACTGCCCACCCCGGTAACCGCGTCAACCACCAGACCGCCGTTCGCGGCGCTCACATCCACGTGCGTGTTGCCGCCGTCGACAATGCCGCCACTGGTCGTGGTCAGCGTGACGGCCGCGTCGGAACTGCTGGTGGTCAGCAACCCGCCCAGCGTGATGTCGCCGTCAGCGGCCAAACGGATCGTCCCGGACCCGGCGTTGACCAGGGCCGCGTCGACCATGGTGATGGTGCCGCCGAGGTTCCCCGCGCGATCGTCCGCGGTAATGACGACGTTCCCCGCACCGGGAGCCGTGATCCCGCCCGCACCCGTAATCGACACATTCCGATCCGCCGTCAACGTCACATCCCCGGCCAGGGCCGAGATGGCAGCCGCCACCTGGACGTCCGAGTTGTCGCCATTGGCGTCCAGCGTGATATCCCCGTCCTTGTCTGCGGTCAACGCCCCGTTGACCGTGATGCTGCCGCCGGCGTTGTTGTCCACCGTGGTCGAGGCCGACAGATCGCCCGCGCCCTTAAGGGTCACGGTCCCCAGTGTCAGGGCCGCGTCCTCATTGCTGATGGTGATGTCGCCCAGAGACGTCTGCGCCGCGGTGATGGTCAGCGTCTGGTCGCCGGTCTGGCTCAGGCTGATGTCGCCGCGGGTGCTGTTCAGGGTGCTGACCGTCACTGCGGTGGTCGCCTGACTCAGCAGGTCGACGCTGCCCCGCGCGTTGCCGACATCCAGGGTCGTGCCCCGGAACTCCAACCGAGCCGTGTTGCCCACGCCCGTTCCGGCCGTCAGGTCGATGTTTGTCCCGACGATGTCGTTGACCGTGTCGTTGCCCGCGGTGAAGTCGTTGATGGCGCCGCGTGCCGTCAGGCTCACGTCGCCATCCGCCGCGTCGACCAGGCCCACGAAGATGTCACTGTTGTCGCTGATGATGAAGTCACCGCCGCCGTTTTCCACCGTCCCCGCCGTCAGCGAGATCGTGCTGTCGGTTTCCAGTGCCTCGACCGGCGTCTGCACGGACACCGCACCGAGCGCATACGTGCCCTGGCCGATGTAGCCCTTGTTGCCGCTGAAGCTCATGGCCAGTGCACCGGCGTAGATCTTGGTCTCGTCGTAGGCGTTGCCGGCGTCCTCGTAGATGCCGCGCACGTCGTCGGTAACGTTGTCGTGGGACACGTTCGTATTGGCCGTAATGGCCACCGTGCCGGCAGTGCGGATCTGCCCCACGTTGCCGTTGCCCTGATCGTAGAACACCACGTCGTCGTCGGCCTTCAAAGTGATCGCACCCGTCGAGGACATGAGCAGCGCGCCGAGCCGGATGTCGCCGTCGTACTCGCCAACCCCGGCGCCGGTCGCCGTGATGTCGATCGTGTGGCTGCCGCTGACAACCATGCCTTCGGTCAGGTTCACGCTGCCCGCCTCGACCAGGACGTCGTCATTGATGATCGTGTTCGACATGGTCACGATGTCGGCGAACACGTTGGTGTCACCCGGAATGGCCAGGGTGCCGTTCACCGTGAATGAGTGCGCCCCGATCCGGTCCGTCATCGGATCCAGTTCGCGAACTTCCAGCAGCGTCAACTCCGTGACGTTGTCCATCCCGATGGCGCCGCTCGTGCCCGCGTCCAGACGCAGGTCGAACCCGCCGGAAAGCATGTTGAAGGTGCCGGTGCTGTCGAACCGGATGTCGCCGCCCGTCCCGTTCCAGTCATTGTCCGTCGTGTTGATGTCGATGTGTTCGCCAAGGACAACGTTGCGGGCGCCGCGGAAGTCCACGTTTTCCTGGTCCGTATTGAGGTTTCCCAGCAGGTGCGTCGTCCCGGTGCTGGTCACTTTGATCTGGCCCATCTTCGCGCCAGTCCCGGCGACGAGAGGCGCCCCCGGCGCCGCGCCGTTCGCGTCACTGCCGATAAGGCCGAGGAAGACATCGCCCCTGCCCGCGGCGATGGTCAGATTGAAGTCGTCGGCGCCGTTCTCGCCCAGCACATCGCCGCCGCTCAGGTCGACGTCGCCGCCGCCCGTGGTGGTCAGGGCGACGTCCGTCGTCAGGTCGATGTTCGTGGCCTGGTCGAGGAGGATCCCTTCGTCAGCCGTGAGTCCGCCGGCGATGTAGGTCTGGCCGGCGTTGATCACCTGCAGGCGATTGACGTCGATGCTGTGCCCGACAGCCCGGTTCAAGGTGACCGTGCCGGTGCCCGGGTCGACGGTCAGGTCGAAGTCCCCGGCAACGTCGCCGCCACTGAGGTCGATGTCGGTCGAACCGTCACCGAGCATCGTGACGTCGTCAGCCAGATTCACATCCAGCGCATCCTTCATGTCCAGCGCCGTGTTGACGCGGATGTTGCCGTACAGCGTGGTCGTGCCCTCGGTGCCGTCGGCATCGGCATTCGCGGTGTCGACCGTCAAGGTTCCGAGCGCCGTCAGGGTTCCCACCGCGCCGAGCGTGACCGAACCGCTGTTCGGATTTGCAGCCGTGTCACTCTCGATGGACGTGTTCAGGGTCAGGTTCCGTCCAGCCACGTCCCCATCGATGGTCCCGGTGGACTTGAACAGAATGCTGCCCGCGTTGCCGTCATTGCCCGTTTCGGTGTCAATGGTGATGTCAGCCGCGGTTAAGACAACGGCCTGGGTGCCACTGAAGTTCACGTCCCCGTTGTCGGTCCAGATATTGCCGCTCAACCGGGCCACACTGGCGCTGACGGTCACCGCGCCAAGCCGGGTCGCCGTCACGCCGATCGCGTTTCCGGCCCCGTCGTTGCCGAAGGTGGCCGTGCCCTGGACCGCATTCACGGTCAGCGTGCGCAGACCGGCATCCGAGTAGATCTGCTCGTCAAAGACGACATTGCCCGTCGTCGCCGTGAAGGTGGCGTTCCCGTCCAGAGTCACGTCGTCGTTGACGCGAATGTCCTGGCCGGCCAGCACGGTCACAGCACCGACACTGATGGGTTCGGCGGCGGCAGTGAGTGTCACATTGTCACTGGCGGTCACGTTGGCGGTGATGTCCAGGAGGTTGGTGGCATCGGTTCCGGCCGTGAGCGTCACGTCGCCGGCGATGGCGGTGACCGTCTGGTAGACCAGCAGGTTGTCGGCCGCGCTCAGGGCCACACTGCCACCCCGCACGCCGCTGCCGGCGGCGGTCACCGTCAGGTCGGTGCCGGCGCTGATCACCACGTCGCCGTCCTCAGGGCCGGCCGGGTCGGTCGCCACAGCCCTCCGCACCTGCAACGCATCGGTCTCGGTGATGCGCACATCGCCCCAACTGCCGTTGTCGATGTCGAGGGTGTCAACCTGCGTCTCCAGTGCATCGGCGCTGCCGATGCCGATCGCCGCGTCAAGGGTCACCACCGCATTGGCCGTGTTCGCGGTCAGATCTGCCACGGCGCCGTTGACATCGACCAACCCGCCGTTAAAGGACTGGATGGTGATGGCATTCCCGGCGTTGTTCGTAGCCGTCAGGTTGCCCATCGCGATGCTCTCGTCCGCCGTCAGGGTGATCGTGCCGGCCGTCGCGGTCACAGTGTAACCATCGCCGCTCGTGCCGTTGACCTTGATGCCGCCCTCGTCGCCGTCACCCGCCTGAGTGCCCGCGACCGTCGCCGCGGTCGCAGCGCGGATGACGATACTACCCGACGTGGAGGTGACCGCCGCGCCGTCATGGTTGAACAGCACGTCGTCATCAGCCGTAACGGTCAGCAGACCGCCGTCGGTGCTGATGATAGCATTGTTGATAGTGATGTCGCCCAGTTCGTTGTCCGCAACGCTGTTGGCGTCGATGACCAGCGTCCCGGCCGTGCCGGCTGAGATGTTGGCGTTCACCACGATGCCAGTGCGGTCATTGGTCAGACTGATGTTGCCCGCGACCGTGCTCGTGACGCCCGCATTGGTCAGGATGCCGCCGCCGGTCTGGTCAACGCTGATATATGCATTGGGCCCGCTCGTGGTCAGGCCGCTCAGGCTCGCCCCGGTCGCGGTCGCGTTGTCAAGGTCAATGGACTCGCCGCCCACCAACCCGGTCGTGTCGGCATCGATCACTGTGGCGACCGTCTCGATGGCGCGCGCCGCACCGATCCCTTCGACCGCATCCAGATTCAGCGCGTAACCGGTAAGGTCGGTCACCATGTCCGCTGTCGAATCGTCGATGGCGCCGGCGGCGTTCAGGGTGATCACGTCATCCATGGTGTCCACGGTGATCACGCCGATGGCGATGTCGGCAGCCGTGCCGTCCAGGTTGTTCACCGTCACATTGCCGTTAGCGGCGGCAACCGCGGTCAGGGTCAACGACTGCGGCCCGGACTGGTCAAAGATGACGTTGCCCGTACCCGTGGTCATGCTTGTGACCGTCACCGCGGCGTCCGCGGCATGGTCCAGGTTCACCGCGCCGTTGGTGGTGTCGGCGCTGATCGTCGTGGCGCTGGCCAGGTCCATCGCGGCCCCGGCCGTGCCGATCCCGGTCACGGCCTCCAGGTCGATCACGTCCGCGATCACGTCCGCAACCGCATCGTCCGTGTCCGCGGTAACCGTCGTGGTCTTCGCCGTCAGTTCGATCTCGCTGCCCGCGCCGTTGGAACGCACCGTGTCCACCAGGACCGAGGCGCCCTCGATGTCGATCTTGATCCCTGCGGAGTCCGCAATGACGGTCGTTCCGTCCGCCATGGTGAAGGCGCCCGCGCCGCTGTTGTCGCTGTCGGCCGTGATCGCGATTCCCGCACCCGTCGAGGTCACCGTGGTGGTCCCGGCCGTGTTCAGAAGCTGTACCGTACCCGCCGAGGTGACGCTGATGGCGCCGGCGGCGGCAAGGCCCAGACCGTCAATCGTCGTGTCCGTACCGGCCACCGTGGTAATCGTGCCGCCGGTCGTGATCCCGGTGCCGGCGTCGCCGTTCATGATCAGTGCCCGGCCAGCCGTGACAGAGATGTCGCCCATGGTCGAGGTCAGCATGGCATAGTTCCAACTCAGCGAGTCGCCCAGGAGCACATCTTCGCCGATCAGAGTCATGGCCCCGTTCAGCGTCTGCAGCGTCACGTTGCCCGGCTGCGCCAACAGCAGGTTTGCCGCGTTCGCATCCAGGCGCATCGTGCCGGCGGCAAGGGTAGTCCGCAGGTCGCCGACAACCGACATAACGCCGTTGGTCGTCTCGAGATCGAGGTTCCCGCCGACCGTGATCGCATTGACGGTAACCGCGTTGTCCTCCAGCACGTAGGCGTTGCCCGCGATCAGGACGCCCAAGTCCAGGATTGCCACGTCGGTGTCGAGTTGGTTGTTGACACCGGCCGCGCCCACCGAAGCCGCAATGCTGACCTTCAGCGTGTCCGCGCTGATGTCCGTGGTGCTGTCGTCGGTGTCCGTGATGGCGCCGACGGCGGACAGGTCAACCGTCGCGCCGGGGGCATCGATGTTGGCAACGCTGATGCCGCCGCTGCTGTCGATCAAGACTGCCGTGCCACTGCCGGCCGCCGCTTCGATATCCATGATAACAATGCTGCCGTCGTCTGTTGTCGTTAGTGTCACGTTGCCGCCGATGGCGTCGGCCACGTCGTCGCCGGCGCTGACCGAGGTGGCCGTCAACGTGGCCACCGCACCGGCGTTGGAAACCGTGATGTCGCCATCCACCGTGCTGGCCGTGAGGTTGAGCGTCTGGTTGCCGGTCTGGTCGAAGAGGATGTTCGAGCCGGTCGCACCCTCGGCGCCGGTCGTCGTCAGCGCCGCCGTCACGGCGGCGGTTGCGGTGTTGTCCAGATCAATGTCCGCCCCGACGCCGGTCACATTTGCGGTAATCGTCCGGCCACTGATGTCCAGGCTGATACCCGCCGTCGCGTCCAGGTTGATGGTCGCGGCCGTGACCTCGATGGTCGGAGCCGCATCAAGCGCATCGATCGCCCCGGCCATGGCCGTGAGCGTGACCGTACCGGTCCCGGCCTGAACGTCATCGACGACCAGCGTGCCGGTGAGTTCGGTCAGGTTGATGTTTCCGTCCGGGTTCACCGCCGGGTTGCCGGTGCTGTCCGCCGTCAGGCTGGTGCTCTCGATCTCAATCGGGTCGGCGGCACCGATGCCGCCGTTGGTCGCGGTCAGGTCCAGCGCCGCGCCGACGATGTCGGCACCCGCATCCGGCTGCGCCACCCCGACGGTGTACTCCTCGATCGACGTCGCACTCAGCGTGATGTTGTCGACCGTGCCGTCCGTGTCCGCACTTACCGACTCGACGTACATCACACCGGCGCTCGCCACGTTGATCAGGGCGTTGGCCTGATCGCCGAGGCGCGCGCCCGAGGCCAGCGTGGTGGCGCCCTCGTTGTTCGTGTCCGCACCCGTGGCCGCGCCGGTGATCGCGTTCACGGCCAGCACAGTTGTGCCGATGTTGAGCCCCGCCTCCAAGTCGATCGACCCGACGGTGGCCGTGTCGTTTGCGACCGTGTCGGAGTTCTGGATGGTCGCCGCACCGGTCGTGAAGGTCAGGTTCTCGATCTCGTCGTCCGCAATGACCTCGATCGAACCGCTCATCGCGGTCACCGCAGCACCGATACCGGCGTCCGCGCTGGCCGCGCCGGTCGTGACCGAGCCACCGCCGTAAACGCCGCCGGCCGCATGGATGGTGACCCCGGCCGACCCGGCTGAGACGCCCGGTTCCTGCGTCGCGGGCACGCCGTAGGCGACGTCGAAGGTGTTGTTGTCAATGGCGGTGGCCACGATGCCGGCTACGATGACATCTGCGTCATCGTTGTCGCCGGCGTCCGTCGTGGTCAGGGTCATGCTGTGGCCGCTGCCGCCCGGGACGATGGTCGTCCCGCCGGCAATGGTCAGCGTGGCATCGTGGGCCGTAACGTCGATATCGCCGTCGAAGGTCCCGGTCCCGTTCGCGAGCGTCAGACCGTCGTTGAGCACGCCGTCGTGTCCGTTGTAGGTGTAGTCGATGTTCGATGCCGTCCCGGTTGTCTCGAGCAGCGCCGACTGCGGGTTCGGCCCTGCGGCCGTTGTGCCGGTGGCGAAGATGTTGCCACTGGCGCCGGTCGTCTTCAACTCGACAGTCGGGGCCTGGATGTCGACCCGGGCCGTCTCGCCGATACCGGTCACTGCATCGAGGTCGGCCACCGTTCCCGCCGTCACCTCAATGCCCAGGTTGTCGGCACGCGCGTCGATCGCACCGGTCTTGGCCTGGAGTTCGGCCTCGGTCCCGGCCTGAATGTTCTCCAGGATCAGGTTTGCACCGCGGATGGTGACCGTGCTGACGTCCGACCGCACCGTGGTGCCCTCGGCCATGGTGAAGTCACCGCCTCCGAGGTTGTCGTCGTCCGCCGTGATGGACACCGTGCTGCCGGTCGACCGCACCACGGTGGCGTCATCATCGTCGCTGTCCAGGATCTCGACGTTGTTGCTGGCCGTGATGCTCAGGGCCCCGACCGCGGTCAGGCCCAGGCCGTCGATGTAGACGTTGACCGGGTCAACGGTCAGCATGCCGCCACTGAAAATCCTGCTGTTCGCACCCCCCGTCGTGCTGTTCACACGGAAGTCGTTCGCGGCAACGACCTCGACGGCGCCGACGCCGCCGTCGGTGCGGACCCAGCCGTCCGCGGCGCCATTGCCCAGCGTCACATTTCGGCCCGCGGTCACAGTCACCTTACCGTCAATGCCGGTGACCGTCGCGTCCGCCGCGTTGGCGATCAGGACATCGCGACCGGCCTGCAGGGTCACCGTGCCGGTGTTGGCTGTGCCGGTGGCGTCCGTAACCTCGACGTTCGCGTTCAGGATCAGGTCACTCGCAATGCCCTGCGCGTCCAGCAGGATCGCCCGGTCGTCGTCCACACTGACCAGGCCGCTGATCGTCATGGTGCCGCCTGCGGTGATCAAAAGGCTGCCCAGAATGTTCAGGTTCGCAGCAACGACATCAACCGCGTTGTCTTCGAGGATGAAGGTGTCGCCGTCGACGCCCTGGATGACCAACTGCGCGGCATCCGTGTCAAGTTGGTTGTTCGCGCCCGCGGCCCCGACGGCGGTCGCGTCGACAATCTCCACGCGCGCCGCGCTGATGTCGGTGGTCGAGTCGTCGGGGTCCGTGATAGCGCCATCGGCGTCCAAGCGCACGATCGCATCGGCGGCGATGGCGTCAATGTCCACCACCGTAATGCCGGCGGTGCTGGTCAGAAGGACCGCCAGGTTCGTGGCGTCGACACCGTCCGCATCGATGTTGGTGGCAATGATGTCGCCGGCCGTGGTCGTGATGCTGACCGTGCCGTCCGCGACGTCCGCGGTGGCGTTGCCCGCGTCCACATGGGTTGCCGTCACCGTCGCGTTGTTCTCCACCACGATCTTGCCGTCCAGCGTCGCGGCCGTCAGGGCGAGAGTCTGGCCGCCGGACTGCACGTACCGGATGTTGGCGCCGTCACCGACGCCGGCATCCTGGTCGTCGCCGGAGGTGGACAGGTCGGCGGTCACCGCGGCGGTCGCCGCAATCGCCAGGTCGATGTCCGCGTCGTCCCCCGTCACCGCCGCGACGAGGGTCGCGGCGATCACGTCGAGCGGATCGTTGACGCCGGAGTCGCCGATCCCGGTGAAGGCATTCAGCGTCAAGGTCGTTGCCGTCAAGACCTCGTTGCCGACGACGTTGTCTATCTCGCCGGTCAGCGCGGCCAGGCTCAGCGTGCCTGCCGTGAAGTTCGCGCCGACCAGGACATCGTTCCCGCCCGTGAGCGTGACCGTGTCGTTCGCTTCGTTGGTAACACCCACGATGTTCAGGTCGTTGGCCGCACCGGTCACCGTGACGGCCACGGTCTGCGCCGTGGCATTGGCAGTGTCGATCACACCTAGGTTCAGGGTCGTGTCACTGGTCACGTAGATGTCGCCGGCCGCGCCTGCGGCCGCGGTCGTCAGGGTCAGCACGCCGGTGTCGACCTGCATGGCGAGCGTGTTCCCGGCCGCGCCGATCGTGCCGCCGGAGGAGTTGATGTCCGCGCCGGCCGCGCCGGTGGCAATCAGCTCGCTGCCCGCGGCATCGGTAATGTTCCCGTCCGCGTCAATGTTAAGCTCGGCCGCGGTTATCTCGACCCCGGCCTGCAGCGACAGCGCGCCGTCCGAGTCGATGACCAGCGTGTCCAAGTCAAGATCGCTGTCCGCGGTCATGACGATGTCGGCATCCGCAGATGTGGTCAGAGTCACGGTGGTCGCATTCGCGTCCTGCGTGTTGATGACGCCCAGGTACAGATCCACCGCGCTGGTCACGTTGATGACGCCCGCCAAGCCCGCGGCGGTGCTGGTCAGCGTCACCACGCCCTGCGTGTTCTCATCACCGCCTGCGCCCACACCGCCGGCGACCCGAATGGCGGCCAACGTGCCGATGCCCGCGCCCTGCAGCGTGATGCCGCCGGCGTGCGTGTTGTCGCCCGCAATCTGGTCGTCCACGTTGCGCAGGTACGCACTGCCCGTGGCGAACCTGACGCCCTCGATGTTGCCAACGGCGGTAACCCAAACATCGCCTGCCGTGGCGGTCACATCGGCACCGATGCCGGCGTCCGCCCACGCGTTGCCGGTCGTGACCAAGCCCGCGCCCGTCACCGCGCCGCCGGAGTTGATCGTCACATCGGCGGCAAAGGCCGACTCACCGGCCAGTGCGAGGGTCCAGTTATCGTCGTCGGCCGTCTGGACCGTCCCGTCAACGATCACATTCACATTGGTCGCGTCGTTCCCCGCATTCGTGGCATCAACGGTGGTCAGTTCGACGGTACGCCCGAACCCACCCGCGGAGACCAGAGTCGCCACCGAGAGGTCGGCATCGTTCGCCGTCAGGTCGATGCTGCCGTCCACGGTCGTGACGGTGACGAAGTTGACCGTATCGACCACGCCGTCGAGACCGTCATAGACGTAGGTGATCGGGGCGTTGTCGCCCGTAGTTATCATGCTGACGTCCACAACCGCGCCGCCGGTCGGCAACCCGACCACGTTGATGGCGCCGTCGTCGCCGGTGTTGTTGAGGATGAGGGTCGCGGCGACGATCTCCAAGGCGTTGGCCGTGCCGATGCCATCCACCGCCGTGATGCTCACGGTATCGCCGGCCACGTCGACCGTGTCCAAACCGTCCTGGTCGGTCACTTCGCCGGCACTGGTCAGGGTGACGTCACCGACCCCGGCGGTCACCAACCCGACCGGCAGGTCACCGAGCACATCGTCGATCAGCAGATTCGAACCATCGGCGGCCGTGCTGGCATCCAACCTCACGGAGGCGTCGATGTCCAGCGCGCCGTTGGCACCCATACCGATGCCGCCGGTGGCCGCCGTCAGAGTGATGGTGGCGCCGATCACGTTGGCGACGCTGTCCGACAGTTGCGAATTGGTGATCGCCCCGCCTGTGGTCAGCGTCACGTCGCCGAGCGTGTTGACCTTCTGCACGGCGACATCGTCCTCGTCCCGGAACTGAATATCCGAAGCGACAACGGCCGCGCCCGCGGCGTCGAAGGTCTGCAGATCGATCGTGTTGACGTCATTGGTGCCATCCATCAGGGTGATGGTGCCAACCCCCAGCCCCGCCTTGGTCAGAACCGTGAGCAGATCGGCATCCATCGCGCCAGTCTGCGTCACCGCGCCGCCCGCGGTCAGACTCGCGTCACCGAGGGTGTTGATCCGGACGACGTCAACCGCGTCGAGGTCCACGTAGGTGATCATGGTCGCCAACGGATCGCCCACCGCGGCATTGCCTGCCGCATTCAAGGTCTGCAGGTTTACGGAGGTCACATTGCTGGTCGGCGTGTTCAGCGTGATCGCCGCGCCGCCCACCGCGCCGCTGCGTGTCGACACAACCAAGTCACTGGCGTCGATCGCGCCGGAGTCGGTGATCGCGCCGCCGGCCTGGAAAAGCACGTCGCCCAAAGTGTTGATGCGCACGATGTCGACCGCGTCGGTGTCCACGAAGGTAATCAGCGTCGCCAGCGGATCGCCCGCCGCCGCGTTGCCGGCCAGGTTCAGCGTTTGCAGGCTGACCGAGTTCGCGTCGTTGGCGGGCATGTCCAAGGCGATCGCGGCCCCGGCGTCTAAGGTCGTGGTCACTGCCAGCGCGTCGGCCGTGATGACCCCCACGCCGTCGTCGCCGATGGCGCCCACCGCAGCCAATGTCACATCACCGGTGCCGGCGTTGATGGTCCCCACCTTCAGGTCGTTCGCGGTGGCCGCGACGCCGTCATCGTCGACTTCACTGAGGCTGACGTTGCCGTTGGTGGCGCTGCTGTTGGCGGTGACCGTGCCGCTGGTGATGATCCGAATGGGCGCCAGACCGCCTATGTGACCCGTCTCGCCACCGGGGGTGCCGTCCAAGTCCTGGCCGGAGAGCAGGACCAGGTCGCCGCCATTGATGTCTTCGGTGTAGGTCAGGCCGCGCACCGCGGTGTTCGCCTCAATGCTGTCGTCGGCGGTCAGGGTGATGGTGTCACCCGTCGTGCTCCAGACCAGCCCGACCGACATGTCACCCGAGACCTCGGTCAGGTTGATGTCGTCGGCCGCGGTCGCGTTCACCGTGTCGATGCCGCTGTCAATCTCCAGAGCGCTTGTGGCAGTCTGCTGCGCGATGTACCCCTCCGTGGCGTACAGGTTGATCGTCTTGGCCTTGACCTCGGCGGCGGTGTCATCAACGCCATCGGCCTCGAAGATGCTGCCGTGCGTCGCGGTGAGCGTGGCCTCGCCGCCGGGACTGGTCACGTAGTCGTCGTAGGTCTGGCCAAGGAGGTTGTTCTCGTAGACCGTCACCAGCGCATCGGCGCTGTTGAAGACAATGTTCCGGTCCGCCGTGATCTCGACATTACCCGGAATGACGATGCCGACACCGATGTTCTTCAGGTCGACGACCGAGGTCACCACGTCGTTGAGGATGACGTCGAAGTCCTCGTTGTCGCCCAAGTCATTCGCTTTCAGCACCAGGGTGCCGCCGTCGCGGACGGTCACCGGACCGTCGACGACGAGGTTGCCGTTCTCGGTCTGAATGTCGATGTCCCCGGTGTTCTTCAGTTCAACGCTGAGGTCGAAGTGCACCGCGCGCTGAATGCTCAGGTCGCCGCCGGCGGCGACTTCGACGATCCGGATGTCGTCGGACACGTCGGCGTTGCCGGCTGGCGCGTTGAAGATGTCGATCGTGTTGACATTGGTCTCGATGGCGTCGCCCGAGTCCAGATCGCCGACGCCGGTGACCGCCTCAATGGTGAGCAGGTCGGCCAGCACGTCGACCGTCCCGGTCGCGTCCAGGGTCCCTGCGGTGTCATTCACATCGATAATGCCGCCGGCGCTGGTCAGGCGCACGTCGCCGCGCACGCCACCCACCTGGTCCCAGGCATCGACGAGGAGCAGCGGCAAATCGCCGGCAATATCGTCAACCCGGATGTTGGCCCCGTCGCCGGTCGTATCGAGCGACAACGCATCGACCGCGTCCACGTCCACGATCTCGGTTACGCCGATACCGCCGGCGGCCGCGGTGATGTCGATGACCGCACCGGTGACCTCGGCGGTCGCGTTGTTGGCCGCCGCGTCGATCGCACCGTTGTTGGTGAGGGTCACCACATCGTTGTCGGTATCCGTGCGCACCGTGCCCAGTGCGAGGGTCTGGCCGCCCGTCTGGTCGTAAGTGATGCTGCCGTCCGTGGTGGTCATGGTGCTGACGGTGACCGAGGCGTCGGCCACGTTGTCCAGATCGATGACGCCGGTGGTGGTGTCGGCACTGAGCCACTCGACGTTCTGCGCCTCGAGCGGGGTCGTGTCGCCAATGCCGGAGACCGCGTTGAGGTCCAGGGTCGAGGCGTCGATCAGGCCAGCGCCGTTGATGCTCCCGGCCGCGGTCATGGTCACGGTGTCGTCCTCGGCCGTGGTCTGACCGGTCAACACGATGTTGCCGGTGGTAAGGGTTCGCAGGGTGACGTCACCGAGACCGGCGGCCACGACGTTCCCGCCGCCAACGGTCAGATTCCCCGCCGTATTCGACAGGCTGATGTTGTCCTCGGTCGCAGCGGGCGTGCCGTCGGACGTGGTGCTGACCTGGGTGAAGGTGACGTTGCCGCCGCCACTCTGGTCAAAGGTGATGTTGCCGCCGCCAATGGTGCTCAGCGTCGTCACGGTCACGTCGCTGGCGAGCGTGTTGTCAATGTCGATGTTGCCGCCGGTAACCGTGACGTCGGCCGTAATCGTGGAACCGGCAAGCTCAAGCGACGTCGTGTTGCCGATGCCCGTGCGCGCATTCAGGTCGATGGTGGCCGCCGTCACGAGCCCGGCGCCGTTGATGGAACCGACTGAATTGATGACCACATCGTCGCCGGTGGCGGTCGTCGTGCCGGTCAGCACGACATTGCCGGTCACCA
This sequence comes from Lentisphaerae bacterium RIFOXYA12_64_32, assembly GCA_001803235.1. Lineage (GTDB taxonomy): Bacteria > Verrucomicrobiota > Lentisphaeria > Oligosphaerales > YB12-FULL-65-16 > YB12-FULL-65-16. The sequence goes on along the minus strand of MHBL01000016.1, from coordinate 34,847 downwards.
GCGTCTCGAGAAGAACATCGCCAAGGCCGTCAGACGTCAACGCGCCGGTAAGGGTGAGGTCACCGCCGGTGTTGCGCAAAGTCACGTCAGCCTCGCCCTCGAGCGGCGTCGCGTCGACGGTGGTCACGGTCCCGAACGTGACGCTGCCGCCGCCGCTCTGCTCGAAGATGATGTTGCCGCCGCCGGCCGTGGTCAGGGTGCTGACGGTCGCCGCAAGGGCCGTGAGGTTGTCGACGTCGACGTTGCCGCTGAACGTGTTGTCCGCGGTGATGTTCAGAGCCGCCAATTCGAGGGCCACGGTGTTTCCGATACCCGTCACCGCGTTGAGGTCCAGCGTGGTCGCGGTCAGAAGTTCTGGACCCGTGACGTTGGTGATCTCACCGGTCAACGCGCTGATCGTCAGCGACTGGGCCGTGAAGTCGGCATCGATGCGGACGTCCCGGCCGCCGGTCAGCGTAACGATGTCGTTCAGGGTGCTGACGTCGGCGATGGTCAGATCAGTCGCGCCGGTGGTGGTGATCGTAATCGTGCGCTGGTTGCCGTCAGCCTGAACCTGGCCCAGGTACAGATCGGCGTCGCTGGTGACCTGGATCTCACCCGTGTCGGACACGCTGCCGTCGGTCCTGGCGATGAACCAGCCAGGCCGGTTGGTGACGCCGCCCGAGGCGGCCCCGAACCGGACGTGAACCGGCAGACTGGCGGACCCGCTGTTGATGCTCTCCGCGGTGGTGATGACCATGTCGCCCGCACGGGTGGTGTCAAGGTTGGCGATATTCGTAGCCGTGGCTTGCCCGACGATGAGAGCCGGCGCCGCCGGCCCAAGGCTGCTGAGCCCCACATCGCCGACGCCGCTGGCGGTCAGGGTGATGGTGCCGGAGGTGGCGCTGTCGGCGAGTTCGCCCAGGCCGACGAAGTCGCTCGACAGGACCGCGTCGCCGGTGATCAGTTGACCGTAACCCAAAATACCAGTGACGGTCGTCAGAGTAATGTCTCCGGTCTCGGCGGCCGTGACGCCAACAGCGTCGGCGACCGTGGACGCGCCGGTCCGGACCACGTCATTGAGGTTGATGCGGCCGATCTCGGACGTGAGCGTAATGCTGCCGCTGGCCACGCCGGACGCGGTCTCGTCGCGGGTCCAGATCGCATCCGCGGCGGTCATACCGTCCGCAATCGTCATGTCGTTGCGCGAGGTCAGGAAGATGCCGCCGGGCGTGCCGTTGACCGACAGGATGGTGACGTTGTTGACGTCCCGGATATTGATCGAGCCGGCGTTCACCGGAGCGGGCGCCGCACCGACCGAAGCCGTCAGACGCTCGGCATCGATTTCCAGGTTGCCCGGCACCTGGGGCGAAACCGCAAACAACGTGTGCTCACCGCGGCCGATGTAGCCGCCGTCGACCAGGGTCACGTTGCTGACCGTCAGCGTCAGATCGCCACACTGGATCAGGGCGCCGGCATTCGGCGGGGCAACGGGCAGCACCGGCGGCGGCGGGGTGGGATTGGGAATCACGTTGGGCAACGCGATCTGAACCGAGTTCTGGGCAAATATGCCACGGGTGTCGCCGTGCACGTTGTCCCCCGAGATGTTCGTGCCGGCATTGATCTCGACCGTCCCTTCCGTCCGGACGAACCCGCTGTTGCCGGCGTTCGAGTAGAACACCACATCATCGTCGGCGTTCAGCGTAATCTTGCCGGTGCCGGACTGGATGAGTTGGCCAATGTAGATATCGCCGTCGTACTCACCCACCAGGACACCGCCCTGCGCCGTAATCGTGATGGTGTGGCTGCCGCTGGCAATGATGTTCTCGGTCACATTAACGTACCCGCCGCTGATCACGACATCGCCGTCCGTGACGGTGGGCGGCAGGTTGACGGTGCCGGCGTGAATCTCCGCCGGCCCAGTGATCTGGAGAATCCCGTCGATGGTGATGTCATTGGCGCCAAACCCGTACGGCAGCGGCGGCACGGGTTTCTCAATGTCATAAACGTTCAGGGCCGTAAGCAGGGTCACGTCGTTGGCGTGAATGTTGCCGCCATACCCGGCATCCATGGTCAGATTGAACGGGCCGGACAACGAATTGTGTTCCGTCGTGGTGCTGTGGAAGTAGATGTTGGCGCCGTTCGTGCCGGCGTTGAGTTCGTTGTTGGTGGTGTTGATCTTGACATGATTGCCGAGAACGACGTTCCGGGCGCCCTGGAAATTGACCTCGGCCGGGTCGGCAAGGAAGGTGGTCCCGGTCGTGTTGATGTTGCCGACCAGCGTGGTGACGCCGGTGCCGCTGACGGTCACGGCGCCCATCTCCGCACCGGGATTGAGCGGCGGGACCAGCGGCGCGCCATCGTCGTAGCCGATGCTGCCGAGGACAACGTCGCCGGTGCCGCCGACAACCGTCAGGTTGAAGTAGTCGCCGGCGTTGTTGCCGGCGCGGACGTCGCCGCCGCTCAAGTCGATGGCGCCGCCGCCCGTGCTGGTCAGGGTCACATCGGTGGTTAGGTCGACATTCGCGGCCTGGTCGAAGTCGATGCCTTCGTCCGCCGTGAGCAAGCCGGCAACGTTGGTCTGGCCGGCGTTGATCACGACCAGACGGTTGACCTGGATTGTGTCGCCGCCCAGGCTGTTCAACGTGACCGTTCCCGTATTGCCGTTCCCGCCGTCAACGCGCAGATCGAAGTCGCCGGCAATGTCACCACCGCTGAGGTCGATGTCGGTCACGCCGCCGCCGAGCATGACCACGTCGTGGCCCAGGTTCACGTCCGGCGCCAGCGACAGGTCAATCAGGTCGGTAACCGTAATGTTGCCGTACAGCGTCGTGGTGCCGACGGCCCCGACGCCCAAGTCCGCTTCGGTCGTGTCAACCCGGAGACTTCCCAGCGCAAAACGCGACCCGGCCGTGCCCAACTGCACATCGCCGGCACTCTGGGCCCCCGCGATATCGAGATCCACCAGCGTGTTCAGGGTCAGGTTCCGCCCCACGGCATCGCCGTCGATGGTGCCGGTGCGGCTGAACAGAATGTCACCGGCATTCCCGCCATTGGCGGAGTCGTCCGTGTCAACGGTCACATCGGCGAGAAGCACGACTTCGGGTGTGCCGGTGAAGTCGACATTGGCGCCGGCCGCCGCATCCGTGAAGATGTCGCCGCTCAGGGTCGCGTTGGCGGCCGTCACGGTCAGGCCGGCCAGACGGGTCACCCCCGCACCCGTCCCGGCGCCGCTGTTGAACGCGACCGTGCCGTCCGTGGCTTGCACGCCCAGGGTCTGTGACCCACTGATGGAGCCGGAGAACGTGACATCGCCGTCAATGGACCGCACCGTCACATTACCGTCGATCGTCAGCGCATCATTCACGCTGATGTTGTCTTCCGCCGTGAGGTTGCTGTTCAGTTGGATGGAATTCACCGCACCGCCGTTGCCGTCCAGCGTCAGGGCATCCGCCGCCGTGATGGGCGCGTTGATGTCCAGCGTCGTGGTACCCGTCAGATTGATGTCGCCAGCGCCGGTGGTCGTGATCGTGTTGTTCACTTGTGTCGTAATGGAATTAAGACTGATGTCGTCGATGCCAGTCACACCCTGGTTGACAATGACCTGGCCAGCAGCGGCCGTCATGCTGAAGCCGCCCTCCGTATTGTTCACGGCCGCGTCAATAACTACGTTGGCGGTGTTCGAGGTCAACGTCACGTCATCACCGACCAGGTTGCTGCCGGCGTTGATGGCGACATTCCCAGCGGTGGCCTGCAGGTCCACCGCACCCGTAGTGCTCTCAACCAACGCGGTGGTCGTCACGGTCCCGGCATCCGCGGTCACATTGCCCGCCGCCACAATCCCGTTGCCGCCGATCGTCAGTGTCGCCGGCGCCGTGGCCTGACCGACGTTCACCGCGCCGCCGCCGGCGATCTGGCCGTTCGCGGTCACCGCAATCGTGCCCACGCCGGCATTGCTCACACCCACCGCAATGTTGCCCGCGCCCAGCGTTTCGACCCGCGCCACATTCCCGCCCAGCGTCACGTTCCGCCCGCTCAAGCTCACCAGTCCGTCGACCGCCGAGATTGTCGCCGGCGCGGCCGCGCCGATAGTCAGGTTGCCGGTCGCGTCGTTGTCGGTGTTCGCCGTCAGCGTGATCACCTGCTGCCCGCGGGCCGTGATGTCCGCGTCGACGTCCACATTGTCGTCGGAAGTCAGGGTCGCACTCCCGGCCAGGGCCCCGTTGATGTCAACCAGAGCAGTGTCCCCAACGTGTGCCGTATCAGCGGTGATCAGCAGCGCCCCGCCTGCGGTCGCAGAGCCCGTGTTGGCGACCAGGACCCGCGCGTTGGAGGCGCCGCCACCGGTGACCGCGTCCGTGCCGTCGGCATCGAACGTGATGCCGGTCACGGAGGTCACGTCGCCGGCGATGCTGATCAGGGCCTCGCCTGCTGCGCTGCTGGCGGTCAGCCGGATTGCGTCGCCGGAGTTGATGGACCCGAGCGCGTCGACGAAGATCGTGTCGGACGCGTTCACCCCCACGGTGCCCGAGGTGTTGAACGTGCCGGCGAAGTTGGTCGTTGAACTGGAGGTGACGTTCAGGGCGCCGATGTCGCCGTTGTCCAGGTTCACCGTGCCGGTGCTCGCGGCCAGGGTCAGAGTGCGACCGCCGTCGAAGGCGGTACCGAGTTCCAGGTTGCCGCCGTTGCTGGTCATGGTCACGTCCGCGGCCAGGGTGGTCAGGAACGTATCGTCGAAGTTGATCGCGCCGCCCGCCGTGGTCAGGGTCGGACCGTTCAGCGTGGCGCTGGCGCCGTTGACGTCGAACGCCGTGCCGGCCGCCGCGCCGCCGGTGATGTTGTTCAGCGCAATGTTGCCGCGCGTCGCGTTCAGCACCACGCCGAAGCCGCCGGCCGCAATGGCGTTGGCCACGCGGATGTTGCCGTTCGTCGAGGTCACGGTGGTGGCGCCGACGTCACTGGTTACGCCGCCAAAGATCGTCACGTCGGTCGCCGCCAGCAGGGTCACGTCCGCCAGTTGTACGCTGTTGCCCGCCAAGGGGTTGCCCTGGATGCGAATCTGGTCCGCACTGGTCACGTTCATGTTGATATCGATCACGCCCGCGTCCGAGGTGAACTCATACCCGCCGGCCGTGTTGTTCATCGCCGTGGTGCTCACGTCGATCTCGGTGCCCGCGTCGACCAGCACGTCGTTGCCGATCACGTTCGCGGTCAGATTCACGTTGGTGCTCGCGGTCAGCGACACCTGCCCGGTGGCGATGGTCGTGCCGCTCACATTGATGCTGCCCGCCAGCGCTTCGGCCGTCAGGCTGTTCAGCACTTCGCCGCCGCCGGTGGCCGTGCCTAGGTTGATGTTGCCGCTCACGTTGGTGATCGACAGGTCATACGCGCCGTCCAGGAACCCGCCCGCCGCCGTGAACAGGATGTCGCCCGCACCGGTCGAGGTCATGCTCACGTCCCCGGACAGGTTCACGTCGCCCGAGTTGGCAAAGTCGATGAACCCGCCTGAGGTGATGTTGGCATTCAACACCGCCGTACCGGTCGCGTTCACGTCCACGCTGGCAACCGGCGTCTGGTCGCCGACCGTGCCCAGCTCGATGTCGTCGCCGGCCGTCAGCACCAGCGCGCTGGCCCCGTCCATGTCGCCGTTGGCGCTGAACAGGATGTCCTGCGCCGTCGCCGTCAGCGTCGTGGTGCCGGCGCTCAGGGTCACAAACTCCGTGCCCCGGAAGTCCATGGTCGTGGCCACCGTGATGCGGCCGTCCGCCAGGTCCATGGTGCGCGCATTCACCGTCAGGTTGTTCAACGTCTGCCCCTGGTCAACGCGCTCGGCAAACGTCACCGTCCCGGAAAGCGCATTGACCGTCAGAGTCCGGTCCGAACCGCCCGCGACATCCTCGCTCAGGCCCGCACTGACCCACACGTCGCCGTCGCGGCTGGTCACCACCGGACTGCCGTCCAGGAGCAGCGTGTCCACCTGGCCGGCCGTGCCAACCGTGATGTCGTTTTCGGCGGTCAGGTTGGAGTTCAGCGTCACCGCTGTCGCGTCCGCCGCGTTCAGGGCCGTCTGATTCAGCAGCGTGAGGCCGCCGGCCTCAGTCGTCGTGATCGGGCTGTTGATATCGATCACCGCCGCGTTCAGGGTGATCGTGTCCACCCCGGCCAAGGCGCCGCTGACCGTCACCGTCTCGCCCGCGGTGCTGTTGGCGCGCAAGGCAAACCCGCCGCGGCTGTTCGTGCTCGCCGCCGACACGGTCACGCTCGCGGCGTTCCCGTTGTCGGTATCCGTTGCGGTCGCGCTCACGTCGTTGCCGATCAGGTTGGCGCCGATATCGATGTCGCTGGCCACGCCTGCGGCGCTGTTGTCCGCCGTCAGCGCCACGCTCGAGCCGGTGCTCTCGATCACGCTGTTCACGTCGATCGAATCGTTCACGTCGATCGTGACCATGCCCGCCGCGCGGATGCCCAGGCCGCCGATCACCGCCGTGTCCGTCTGCGCGGCCGCGTCGTTGATGTCAATGTCCACCACGCCCTGGGTGTCGATCCGGCTCGCCGCGCCGGTCAGTTCGAACCGGTCGTACGCATTGATGTCCAGCAGCCCGCCGCCGGTCACCAGCACGCGCCCGGTCACCGCGCCGTTACCGATTACGACCTCGCCGCCGGCCGCCGTCGCGTTCAACTGCACCGTCCCGCTCTCCCCCGTTACCGTCGCGGATGCGGCGTTCGCAATGAGCAGATCGCCGTTTGCCGAGAGGGTGATGGTTCCGGAACCGTGTGTCTGCACATCGCCGTCGACGTTCAGATTCGCGGTTGAGGTGATGCCGATGTTGCCGTTGGCGTTAGCCACGGCACTGCTCAGCGTCAGGGCACCGGTGTTGTCCAGGGTGATGTCCGCGCCGACACCATGCGTGGCGAGGGTGGCGGTCGTAGCCCCGACATTGTCAATGTTGATAACGGCTGCACCCGCGCCCGTGGTTTCGGCAATCAGCGTGGCGGCAACGGTATCGATTTCAGTGCCCACGGTTCCGATTCCGTCAATCGCCGTGAGATCGACCGTGCCGGCGCCGGCGTCAAACTCCGCAGTTCCATCGGCGGCGCTGGCCAGGATCGACCCGGCGGCGGTGACCGTGATCGTGTCGCCGGTTGCGGTCACAGTGTCGACGGTCACGTTGCCGCTGCCCAGGGTGGCGATGGTGATATTCTGTGCCCCGCCGGCCGTAACCGTACCGGCAGAGAGATCGGCCCCGGTGCTGCTCAGCGCGATGGCGCCGTTCGTAGTGGTGACCGTGGTCAGCGACACGTTGCCGCCGCCGGTCTGCGCGAAGGTGATGTTGGCGTTGGCGCCCACGGTCGTCAGGCTGTTCACGGTCGCGGCGACCGCCCGGGTGTTGGTCAGGTTGATGCTCGCCGCACCCACCCCGGTGGTGTCGGCGTCGATGGTCGTGGCGGAGAGTTCGAGTTCCCGCGTCGCGCCGATGCCGCCAACCGCATCGAGATTGACCGCACCGGCCGTGATGTCGATGACGGAATCAACCTGGGCGTCATTGATGGTGGTGAAGGCATTGAGCGTGGCGGTCGCCGTGCCGGCATTGATGGCGCCGACCTCGATCGCAGCCGCGCTGCTGATCAGGTCCACATTGTCGTCACTGGTCTGCACGGCAGTGGCGATGATGTTTCCGAGGGTGGCTGTGACGGCAAGGGCGCCGCCCGTGGTCACGGACCCGAGCGTGATGCCATTGTCTTCGAGGATGTACGAGGCCCCGGTCACGCCGCTCATGTTCAGCGTGTCGACGTCCGTATCCAGCCAGTCGATGGCGGCAACGCCGCCGACGGTGGTCGCACCGGTGATGTTCAGCGTGGCCGCGGTGACGTCCGTGGTGCTGTCGACGGTGTCCGTGATCGCGCCGGCACTCTGCAGGGTCACGGTGTCGCCGGCCGCCAGCAGGTCGTCGATCGAGATGCCACCGCTGGTGGTGATCAGCGTGATGTTCCCGACCCCGCCGCCACTGGCCGCCGTCATGACGTTGGTCGCGGTGTGCGTGAGTGCGCCGCCAGCCTGGATCCAGATGCTGCCGGCAACCGTGTCGACCTCGGTCACGGTCAGCGTGTTGGTCTCATTCAGGTAGATGTCACCGCTGGCCGTGGAGTCAATATTAAGGTATGTCGCGACGGTCGTGTTGATGGCCAGGGCGGTGCTGTTCCCGATGCTGCCGCTCGCGGTGATCTCCAGTTCGTCGGCCGTGATCAGCGAGTTGTCGTCGGCGTCCGTCAGTGAACCGGCCTGGATCGACAGGTTCACATCCCCGGCAGCGCCCGCGTTGATGGTGCCGACTTCGGCATTGCCCGTGGTAACGGTGATGGCGATATCGTTCGCATTGGCATCCGTGCTGCTGACGACATCGGTGATCGTCGTGGTGCCGCTGGTTTCGATGGTGATGGCGCCGTCGTTCGTGTCAATATCGAGCAACTCTACACTGTTGCTTTCGTCAATACTGATATTGCCGATGCCGGTCACGCTCACATCAAGCTGGACAGCGCTGGTCTCAATATCGTTGGCAGCGCCGATCCCGGTCGCGGCGGTCAGGGTGACCAGTTGCCCACTGATGGCGGTGCCGTCAGCCGCGTCATCGACAATGCTGCCGGCCGGCGCCGAAATGGTGACGTTCCCGCTGGCGCCGACCGTGTTGACCGTGATGGCGTTGGCGCCCGCGTTGGTGATCGTGATGTTGCCGTCGGCGGCGTTCACGGCGGTCAGGGTGACCGCGTCGGTCTCGTTCAGCCAGATGCTGCCGGTCCCGGTCGAGTCGACATCGGTGTAGGCGTTCGCGATGGTGTTGATCGCGAAGTTGCCGGCGCCGCCGATCTCGTGCGCGGCCTGCAAGGTCAGGCCGTTGGTGGCCGTGACACTGGAGTCGTCGTCGCTGTCCAGGATGGAGCCGCCGATCGAGGTGATGCTGACCGCCACGCCCGTGAGCGTGTCCAGTTCCACATCGCGTGCACCCGTCAGATTGATGTTTCCGACCGCACCGGTGCTGACGTTGGCGATCTGCAGCTCATTCACGTCGCGGATGTTGATGTTGCGGCTGTTGGCGGCCGTTGCCACTGCCGTCAGAGATGTGGCATCGATGAAGAGCACATCGTCATTCGGTTGGGTGGCTGCCGCGCCCAAGCCGGTGCCATGGGTTCCTTCGCCGATGAAGGCAGCGCGCTGGGTGGGGCCGGCATCCGCGAACTTCAGACTCACGTCGCCACCAACAATCCTTGGGATGGGACTGAGGCCGTTGACCACGTAGATCCCGCGCAGTTGGTTGGCGCCGCCAGCGACGTTGTCGCCCGACTGGTTCGTGTTCGCCGTAATGTCAACCGTCCCGGCGGTGCGGACCTGCCCCGCGTCGTTGTAGAAGACCACATCGTCGTCCGCCCGCAACGTGATCGTGCCTGTCGACGACATAACCAGGTTGCCGATGAGGATGTCCGAGTCGTACTGATTGGTGGCACCCGCGCCGGTGGCGGTGATGGTGATGCTGTGGTTCCCGGTCACGACCACGCCCTCGTCGATGTCAATCGCGCCGCCCGTGATGACGACGTCGTCGTCGATGACCGTGTTGTCCAACGTCACGGTGCCGCCAGCGTAGATCTCGACCGGGCCCGGGATCGCAAACACGCCATAGGCGGTGACATCGTTGGCGCCGATGTTGTACGGCGGCGTGCCGTCGTAGCTCTCGATGTCAACGATGGTGAACCCGGTCAGTTCGACCACGTTGTCCAGCGTGATGTTGCCGTCGGTGCCGGCGTCCAGGGTCAGCGTGTGGCTGCCGTTGAGCAGGTTCATCGGGTCGGCAGGGAGCGCCCGGGCAAACGTGATGTCCGCACCCACGCCGGGGCCGGGTACACCCGCCCCACCAATCCCATCGTTGAGCTCGTTGTTGCTGGTGTTGATGCTGAGGTCGGCACCGATCACGACGTTTCTGGCGCCGGAGAAGTCAACCGCGGCAGGCAGTCCCGCCGCGCTCCGGGTGGCAATGTCACCGAGCAGCGTGGTGGTGCCGGTGCTGGTGACGGACAGTCCGCCCATGTTGGCGTCAAAGTTCCTAGGCGTGGGGGCATCCGCGAAGTTCGTCGGCGTCGGGTCGGTGAACCCGATGGCGCCCAGGAAGACATCGCCGGCACCGGCGTCGATGGTCAGGTCGAAGTAGTCGCCGGCATTGGCGTTGGCCTGCACATCGCCGCCGGTCACGTCGATGACGCCGGAAACGGTATTCTGCAGGGTCGTGTCAGCGGCGAGGAGCACGTGCGTGGCCAGGCTGAGGTCGATCCCGTCGTCGGCAGTGATGGTGTCGGCCATAGTGGTGGTGCCGGTCGAGGTCACGGTCAGGCGGTTGACGTCGATCACGTCAGCCGCGGCAAGCGCGTCGTTAAGTGTGACATTGCCGGCACCCGCGTTGATCGTGAGGTTGAAGTCACCTGCAAGGCTGCTCGCCTGTGCGGCGTCGCCGCCGTCCAGCGCGATGTCCGCACCCGCATCCCCCGCCGCGAGGATCACGTCGGCGTTGAGGTCAATTTCGGGTGCCGCGGACAGCGTCAGCGCGGTGTTCACGGTGATGTTGCCGTAGAGTTCGAGGGTCCCGTCGGTGCCGGTGCTGGTCGTGTCGACCGTGACCGTGCCGAGGGCGACATTGGCGCCGAGCGTGCCGAACTGGACAGCGCCGCCGCTGTCGCCGCCGCCGGTGGCGGTGCTGACGGTCAGGTTCTCAACCCCGGCCGTGGTGGCGTCGAGGTCACTGGCGCTGTCAAACGTAACACTGCCAGCCGCGGTGCCCGCGGTCGCAAACGTGTCGATGGTGATCGACTGGGCGAGGTTGACGTCGTACGAGCCGGTGAAGTCGACGTTGGCATTCTCGGTCGAGATATTGCCGTTCAGGGTCACGGTGCCGTCGCCGGCGTTGACGGTGATGGCGCCGGTCTCGGTGGTGTTGCCGATGACAGGCAGACTGACGTTGCCGGCGTCCAGACCATTGTCCGCGGTGGTGTCGATGCTCAGCCCCTCAGCGCCGACGCCGGAAGTCGCCGCGTTGATGGTGTCCTGCGCGGCTTCGGCGGACGCGAAGATGACGGCGCCGGCCGCGGTATTGCCGCCCGCGGCGTCGGTGTCGATGGTGACCACGGCCTCGCCCAGAACCACGGTGCCGTTGACGTTGAGCCCGGCGCCGCCGTCGAGGTAGATGTCGCCGTTCAGGTTGATCTGGCCGTCGGTGGTCGCGTCCGCCGTGATGACCAGGGCGCTGAGGTAGCTGTTGTTGCCCGCGTTGTTGTCGACCAGGTCGAGCGTGACCGCGCCGCCCGCCACCGCGCCGGCGTTGGTGTTGGCCGTGTCGATCGTCAGCGTGTACCCGGCCGCGTCGGCGTAGATGTTCGAATTGTTGAAGTTGACCGCGCCGCCGTCCACCAGGTCGTTGCCCTGCTCGGTATCGATGGTCAGCGTGTTCGAAACGATGATGTCGCCGTCGCCGGTCACGGTCATGGACGCCGCGCCAGCCGCGCCGTCGTCGTCGAGGCTGATGTTGTCGTTCAGCGTCACAGCCCCGGCCGTACCACCGCCGGGCGTAGTGTCGATCTGCAGGTTGTTGAGGTAAGACAGGCCGCCGGCCGCGTCGCCGAACTCGGCCAGAGAGACCGCGCCGCCGTTCCCGGCCGCGGTCGAGGTGTCGATCGTCAGGTCTATTCCCGCGATTTCGCCGGAGATGCGCCCGGTCAGGGTGAAGGAACCACCCGCGCCGTCGTCGCCCTGTTCGGTGTCAATGGTGCGTGTTCCCGGTGCCCCCATGCCAGCGAAGACATCGCCGCCGATCGCGACGTTGCCGTCGACGTAGATGTCGCCATTCAGCCTGACCCCGCCATCGATGCCACCGTTGCTGAGGTGCGCGTTGACCGTCAGGCCGCTCAGGAAGGAGGCGGTCGTTGCGTCATCGTCGATCAAGCCGAGCGAGACGATACCGGAGCGGTCGGTGGCGTCGACATCGCGCCCCATGGTGTTAATGGTGAGCGTGTAGCCGCCCGCGTCGGCGTAGATGTTCGAGGCCACGCCGGCTCCCGCATTGTAGAAGTTGACATTGCCACCCTGGGCGTCGCCGCCCTGCTCCGTGTCGATGGTGATCGAATCGGAAATGATGATATCGCCGTTGTCGAAGACGCGGAACGTCGCCCAGCTCCCCACACCGCCGAGGCCATTATCGTCCAGGTAGATGTCGCCGTTCAGGGTCAGTGCGGCGTTGGCGGCAAGAGGTTGCGCGCCCTGAGTGTGGATCGTCAGGTCATGGACGTAAGCACCGCCGAGATTGTTGAACGTACCCAGCGCGATCGCGCCGCCCGCGCCGTTCGGAACCAACGTGTTGATGCTCAGGTCGTAGCCCACGGCGGACGCCGAGACCGTGCCAGCCAATGTGACCGTACCCGCCGGTGTATTGAGGGCCTGGCGCGTGTCCAGGAGGACGTCGGTGTTTAGGATCACATCGCCGGACATGGTGATGGCGCCGTGGTCGGTCATCACGTTCCCGTTCAGCGTGATATCACCGTCGCCGGCGTCGGTAACGCCATCGGCGTCGACGACCAGGCTGGTGAGGAAGGAGCTGCCGCCGCCGTCGTTGACCAGGCCGATGGTGACGTCGCCACCGGCGGCCGCCGCGTTCTCGGTGACGATCTGGAGAGTGTAGCCGGCCGCATCCGCGTAGATGTTCGAGACACCAAAGTCGACCGCGCCGCCGGCGACCCCGGCCGTGTTGCCGTCCTCACTGTCGATCGCCAGGCTGTCGGAGACCACGACGTCGCCGCCGCCCGTAACGGTGAAACTCGCCGCGTCGGTGGTCCGGCCGTCCAACGAAATGTTGTTGTTCAGCATCAGCGTGCCGGTCGTGCCGCCGGCACCGGGCGTGGTGTTGATCAGGACGTCTTCCAGATACACGCCGCCCGCGTTGTTGACGGTCATCAGCGACACGGCGCCGCCGTTGCCAGTGGCAAAGCCAGTCGTCGTGTCAATCGTCAGGTCGGTCCCGGCTGCCGTGGCCGACAGAACCGTATTCGCGCCCTGGAAGTCGACCGGGCCACCGGCCTCGTCGGCGCCCTGCTCGGTCGAGATCGTCAGGGTATCGGCGATCCGGACATCGCCTTCCAGGATCACCCCGACGTTGTCCACCGCAACATTATCGTTCAGAGTGATCGCGCCTTGGGTATCCAAAGGGTCGCCGACCGAACTGCGGATCGTGAGCCCAGCCAGGTACTGGCCGCCGTCGTTGTTGACTGCGTTCAGATTGACGTTGCCACCATCGGTACCGTCGTTGCCCGCAGTCGCATCCGCGTTGCGCGTGTCGATCGTCAGCGTGTAGTTTGCCGCGTCAGCGCTCAGGGTCGAGGTCCCAAGGTTGACCGCACCAGCCGCTACCAGGTTAGTGTCGCCCACCTCCGTGTCGAGCGTCAGAGTAGTAGACACGATCACATCGCCCCCGCCGAAGACCGAGAAGTCGGCGCCGTTGCCGGCCGTTCCGTCCAGCGAAATGCTGTTGTTGAGAATGACGTTGCCGGCGGTCTCGCCCGTGCCGCCGGCCGTGGTGATCGAGAGGTCGCGGATGAAGGCCGTGCCGGCAACGTTGTCGAACTGCGAGAGTGACACCGTGCCGCCGTCGCCGTTAAGGTCCGTGGTCGCCGTATTGATCGTCAGGTCCGCACCGGCGATGCTCCCCGAAACCGTGCCGGCCAACGTCACATCCCCGGCACTGCCGTCGTTGCCCTGCTCGCTGTCGATCACACGCTCCCCCGCTGCACCCAACGCCACGATCACATCGCCGGTCAGGCTGACATCGCCATCGACCTCCACATCGCCGTAGAGGCTCACGTTGCCGAGGCCGGCCACGGCCCCGTTGCCCGTTACCGTCAACCCGCTCAGGAACGAGTTCCCGCCGGCATTGTCGTCCACAAGCCCGATGTCGACCGCCCCGCCGTTGTCCGCCCCGCCCGTGCTCGCGTCAATCGTCAACGTGTAGCCCGCCGCATCCGCGTAGATGTTCGACGGCGTGCCCGCGGTCTCGACCCAGTCAACGGCCCCGGCGTTGTCATCGTCGCCCGTCTCCGTGTCGATGGTGATGGTATTGGAAATGATAATGTCGCCGTCACCGTCGATCCGCATCGTGCCGCCGTCGGCGATAAACACATCCCCGTGCAGGGTCGTCGAGCCGTTCGTCGAACCATCGGTGTCAATGCTCAACGACACCAGACGCACTGAGGTGCCTGTCGCTCCCAGAGACACGTTCCCGCCCGCATCCGCGGCGTCGCTGGTATCCAGCGTCAACGCCGAGGCGCCGTCGATCGTCGAGGTGCTGCTGAACGTGACCGGACCGGCGCTCGTGCCGCCCACCGCCTGCTCCGTGTCGATCGTGAGCGGGGTGGCGGCCAGGGTCACCGCGCCGTCAACCGAGACACCCGTCGCACCGGAAGTCGAGATGTTGTCGTTGAGCGTGATGTTGCCGTTGGTGACGCCGCTGCTGTCCAAGGCCAGGCCGGCCAGGTACGAGCTTCCGCCGCCGTCGTCGACCAACGCTAGGTCGATGGCACCGCCGGTGCCGCCAGCCAGCGCGGTCGATGTGTCGATCGTGAGGGCAAGCCCGCCGGCGTTCGCGTAGACGTTGGACCCGCCCGCGCCGTCGAACAGGTCGACGGTACCGCCGTTGGCGTCGTCGCCCTGTTCGGTGTCGATGGTCAATGTGGCGCCAATCACGACATCGCCGTCGCCGACGACCGTCAAGTCGCCGGTATCGGCGCCACTGGCGTCGAGGCGGATGGTGCCGTTGAGGGTGACGGCGCCGGCGCCGGTGCCGGTCGTATCGATGGAGAGGTCGTTGAGATAGGCACTGCCGGTGTTCCCCAATGCCCCCAGGGCCACCGCGCCACCCGCCGTGGCCCCCGCACCGCGCGTATCGATCGCCAAATCGTACCCGGCGGCGGTCGCCGAAACGGTGCCGGCGAGGGTGACCGCACCGCCAGCGGTGGCGGCGCCGTCCTCGGTGTCGATCGTGACCGACGTGTCGAGAACGGTATTGCCGGTGAACGAGACCAAGCCGAGCGTGCCGCCGCTCTCGTCAACGTTGATGGTCGCATTGGTCAGCAGGATCGTACCATCTGTGACACCGTCCGCACTGACCGTCAACTGCCGGATGAAGCCGCCAGTCCCGTCATCGACGGAACCGAGAGTGACGTCGCCGGCGGTGGCCGTGGAGTCCGTGATGATCTGCACGTCGAACCCGGCCGCACTGCCGCGGAGCAGGGAACCGCCGATGTCCACCGGACCGCCATCGACGCCGGCGGTCTGGACGGTGTCGAGCACCAGCGGTGTGCCCGGCGTGGCGTCCGTGACGATCACGTCGCCGCCGCCGGTAACGGTGAAGCTGGCCGCATCGGTGAGACGGCCGTCCAGGGAGATGTTGTCGGTCATCGTCACGGTTCCAGCCGTGGTCCCGGCGGTGTTGATGAGCACATCCTCGACATACCGTGCGCCGGCGTTGCCGAACGCGGCGAGCGACACGTTGCCGCCCACGCCGCCGCCGGTCGACGTGTCAAGGGTCAGGTCGGCGCCGAATTGCGTTGCGGAGGTCGCACCGGAAATGGTGACCGTGCCGGCGGCGCTGTTGTTGCCGGACTCGGTGTCAATGGTGGTGAGGGCCTGGCTGATCCGGAGCTGGCCGCCAATGGCGACCGCACCGTCGGTGAAGATGTCGCCGTTCAGGGCGGTGATGCCGGCGACCGTGTCGGTGGTGACGGTCAGGCTGCCGAGTGCGACGGCGGCGCCGATGTCGTCGTTGAACGTGACCGTGGCGTCGCCGGCCTGGGTCGTCAGGGTCTCGACCCCGCCGCCGAAGGTGCCGTCGACTGTGCCGTTGACCGCGATCGTCGCGTCGGCGCCGTTGCCGCCTGCCCCGTCTTCGCCGCGGCTGGTGAATGTCAGGACGCCGGCTTGGGCAATGACCACGTCGGTATTGAGCGTGATCGCGCCGCCCGCGCCGCCCGCGCCAGCATTGAACTCGACACCGCCCGCGGCGGTCAGGTTCCCGGACAGGTAGGTGGTTCCAGGCGTCGTGATCGTGATCGTATTCGCAGCGCCGCCGTTCCAGTCAAGGGCAGCCGGATCGAAACCCGCACCGCCGGATGC
Source organism: Lentisphaerae bacterium RIFOXYA12_64_32 (assembly GCA_001803235.1). Classification (GTDB taxonomy): domain Bacteria; phylum Verrucomicrobiota; class Lentisphaeria; order Oligosphaerales; family YB12-FULL-65-16; genus YB12-FULL-65-16. The sequence goes on along the minus strand of MHBL01000016.1, from coordinate 18,676 downwards.
GGTGATCGCACCGACCGAGATGTCGCCGGTGGCCGTCAGGGAAACGAGCCCGGCCTGCTGTCCGTCGCCACCGGCGGGGATGCCGTTACCGCCGGTGGTGGTGATCGCGCCGAGGACGTCGAGGTCGCCCGCACTTGCCGCCAGGTCGACGTCGCCGCCCGCCACGCCGTCGCCACCGCTGACATCGATGGCCCCGACGCGGATGCTGCTGCCGTCGACCGAGAAGTTGTAGCCGCCGGCGGCGGCGCCGACCGCGCCAGCCAACACCACGCTGCCCGTGGTTGAAGTGATGGCCGTGTCCACATCCAGGCGGGTCGCGGCGGTGAGCAGGCCGGCATCCCAGTCGCCCAGCGCAGTCTGAGCGCCGGAGTTGATTTCCAAACCGATGCCGCCGTCGTTGGCGCTGTTGGTATCCGCCGGGCCGAAGAAGACATTGCCGGTGGTGTTGTTAATGTTCGCGTCAAGGATGATGTGACCAGTGTTCGCGGTCAGGGTCACGCTGGCGCCCAGCACCTGCGCGCCGATCGTAAGGTCTTCGTCAGTCGTGACGTCCGCGGGATCGCTGTCCGACTCGAGGAAGACTTCACCGGCAATCGACTCGATGAGGCCGGCGGTGGTGAGGGCCCCGGGCGTGGACAGCCAAATGTCACCGGGCGCGCTCATGGCGGCGACCGTGATGCTGGCGCCGCTGATGCCGATGCCCTCGAAGCCGTAGATGTCCGTGTTGGTGTCCTGAACAAAGGCCCCGACGCCGCTGTTGTCGCTGTCGGCGCGCAGGGTGAGGAACCCGCCGCGCGAGTGGATGCGCTCGGTCGCGACCACGCCGTCGTCGAGGGTCAGGTCGTCGACGGCGTTGATGCGCACGTCGTCGTTGGCGATGATGCCGACGCCGGTGACGAGGACGTCACGGCCGGCTTCGATGAAGACGCCGCCGCCCACGGGCACGGCGACGGTGCCGATCCCGGTGCCGGCGGTGTTGCCGAAGGTGAGGTCCTGCCCGGCATCAATATTGACACTGCCGGTGCCGGGGAGCACGATCCTGGCATCGTTCGTGCCGTCGCCGAAAAGCACGTCCCGGACCGCGATCAGCGTGATGTCGCCGTTGTTGGCCGTCAGGACGGCGTTGGCGGTATTGGCGATATCCAGGTCCGAGTTGACACCGGTGGTGCGGAGGGTCAGATCGGACTCGCCGGTGACGGTCGTTGCCGCATCCACGGTCACACCGGTCGAACCGGTGATGGCGATGTCGCCGGCGGCCGTCATGGTGTTGTTCACGGCGACCGCGCCGCCGGTCGAGGTGAGCCGGGTTTGACCGGCGGGATTGGTCTGGGCCGCGGTCACGGTGATGGTGCCGCCGCCGGTGATATCGACCAGGCCCGCGCTCAAGTCCCCGCCGATGCCGATCGTGGTGACGGCATCCAGGTCGAGAATGGTCAGGGCGGTAGAGCCACCAATGTTGTCGTTCAGGGCGATCGAAGTCCCGGCCATGCCGCGCAGCACATGGGCGCCGTTCACGGCGTCCAAAGCAAGGGCAGTAGCCGCGTCCAGGGCGACATCATCGGTCAAGACAAGCGCCGACACATTGCTCAGGTTGATGCCGCCGGTGTCGGTCGTGATGTCGCCGCCGAGCGTCAGGGTTGCCGCCGTTGCGGTGAAGGCATTGATGGCCTCGGACGAGCCGATGTCACCATCGATACTGATGGCGCCGGTATCCACATTGAGCGTGAGCGTCTGGTTGCTGCCGGGCGCGTCGTCGTCAATGTCCCCGGTAATCGTGATACTGCCGTCGGTCCCCGCCGACAAACTCGCGATGGTGACGCTGGCGCCGAGTTCAGTGGTCCCGGTCAGCGTCACGGCCCCGCCCGCACCGGGCGCGCCGCCCGCGCCGGCGCTGGCGGTCATGGTCGCGCCGCCAAGAGTGAGTATTCCCGTAGCCGATGCCAATGCTATGGCGCCGCCCGCGCCACCGTTGCCGCCCCCGAACCCGGCGCCACCGGTTGTGACAATGTTATCCACCGCGACGTTGCCGGTCCCGACGATCTCGACGGCGCCACCCGCGCCGCCATTCGTAACTCCGGCGACGGCCGGACTGCCGCCTGCGGAGATCGCACCGACCGTGATGTCATCGGCCGAACTGATGGTCACGGCGCCGGCGTTTTCGCCGCCGCTGTTGTCGGTGTCCGTGCCGCCGGTTGTGGTAATGGCGCCGGCAGTGACGTCACCGGCGAGAGACGCCAGCGTGACCGGCCCGCCAACCGCGTCGACCGCGCCCACAGTGTTGATCGCACCAACGTTGATGCTTCCCGCGGTGAGGGTCAGGCCCGTGAGATCAGTCACGGCGCCGATGGCGCCGCTGGTCACGCTGCCATTGTCGGCGTTGACCGTCAACGCCTGGGCACCCTCGATCGTGGTGAACTGCACACTGCCCGCAGTGCTCGTAACCACGGACACGGCGGTCAGGTCGACCCGGTCCAGGAAGTCAATCAATCCGGCCGCGTTGACATTGGCGCCGAGGCTGATGTACTGTGCGTTTGCCGTGTCACTGTTGATCGTGACGGTGGTCCCGGCGGTGATCGGGGCGGTGATGACGACCGCATCAATGGACGTAAGTGAAACGAAACCATCGGCCGTTACCGGGCCGGAAACTGTAATGTCCTCCACTCCGGACTCCGCACTCGTGGTCAGGGTAATGTCACCCCCGGCATGGAGGGAGCCAGTCACCGTGATGGCGCCCTCTTTGGGCGCCCCGCCCATGGCGATGTCACCGGCGACCACAAAATCACCGTTGAACTGAACCGCGTTGGTGCCGAAGTCCTGAAGCGTAAGTCCCCCGATGTTCGCATCCTGAAGCCGGATACCGCCGCCGCCGTTGCTGGCGTTGAGCGTGAGCACACCCGTGCCAGTCAGGTCACCCAGGTTGATCGCCACGGCCGCGGACGTAGCGTTGATGGTCAAGGGGGTGGCAATGGTCGTCTCATTGACGCCCGTCGTATTGATGACCGCCACAGTGATATTGCCGTTCAGTGCGGCCGTGTCAGCGGTGATCGTTAGGGTGTCAATGGGGTCGCCAGCCTGGCCGACGGTGGTGAGGGTGACGTTGCCGGCGGGGGCGCTCAATGTGATGCTATCGTCCACTGTGGCGGCAGTGCTGTAGATGTCACCAGCCACAGAAAGATCGCCCGCCGTGGCGGTGATGGTTGGCAGTGCCGTGGCATCACCGTTCAGTCGCACCGCGCCGTTGATGACCACGTCCCCAGTCGCCGTCAAACTGGAAGCGGCGCCCTGAAGCACGACCGCCGTAACCGGGCTCAGGAACATGTCGCCGTCCGCGGTGATTACCGCGTCGGACGGGGTGGTCGTGCCGACGGTAATCGCGGCGGAGCTCGTCACTAGCAGGTCGCCAACGGTGATGTTGTTGTTCAGCGCGACGTTGCCATTGTCGGACGTGAGGGAGAGGTAAGACAGGGGGATGTTGGCGCCGATGACGTCGGTGGCGATCGAGTCGGCGCTGACCGTCAGCGAGCCGGGGCCGTCCACCGCGCCGCCGGTGAGCGTCACCGCGCCGCCGGAACTGGTCAGGGACGTGGCAGAGAGCACGTCGACATTGGTTGCCAAGGCCAGGTTGATGGCGCCGGAGGTGTTGATGTCGCCCGCGAGGCCGGTCCGGCCGGTGGAGGTCACGGTCAGGGAGGTGAGCGGGGTGGTCCGGCCCATGTTGCCGAGGAAGGTGTTGCCCGTGCCGTTGGTGACGGCCACGACCACGCCGCCGTCGATGTCGCCACCGTTGAGGTAGACATCGCCGTTGTTGGCGGTCGCATCGAACGTGACCGATGCGGTCAGGGCGATGTCCGGGGCCGCACTGAAGTCGATCAGGTCGTCGGCGGTGATGTTGTTGTTCAGGGTCACACTGTTGTTGGCCTTGACGATGATCGAATTGACGTCCACGACCTGGAGGGTCACGTTGCCGGCGCCCGTGTCGATGACCAGATTCTGGTCGCCAGTGATGTTCTCGTCGGTGGTGATGATGCTTTGGCCGTTCGTCGTGATGCTCGCGGCGGCGCCCAGGTCAATGGTGTTGCCCGCCGGCAGGTTCGAGAAGTCCAGGTTCGCCGCGACGTGGATGTCGCCGTAGAGCGTCGCGTTGGCGGCACTGGTCAGGACCAGTTGCAGGACGTCCACGTTGTCGAGGACCAGGTTGCCGGCGGTACCGGCGCGGAGCGTCAAGGCGTAGGGCTGTCCCGAAACGGAACTGGTCGTTCCCAGACTGATGTTGGCACCAGCCGGGGTCGTCCCGGCGCCGGTCGAATCCAGCGTGACATCACCCGTCATTTCGATCAGAGGCACGGCGCTGAGATTGATGCCGGTCCCCGCGTTCACGGTGATGTTGTTCTCCAGAATCGCCTTCTCCGCGGTGACGGTCAATCCGGTCGGATAGAAGCCCGCACCGCCCGCGCCGATCGTCTGCAGGCTGACCGTGCCGTTGGCTGCGGACAGGCCGAGCGTGAAGGCGCCGCTGATGTCGCCGCCGAGCAGGATGTCACCAGTGTCGGAGGTGAACGTGGTGTTGGCCCCGAGCGTGGTGGCAGCGGTGAGCATGGTGGCGTCGATCGAGCCGAGTGCCTGGATCGCTGTGACCTGGGTTCCACCGCTGGCGTCGAGAACCAGGCCCAGGTCAGCGCGGCCGAACACGAGGTGTCCGTCCTTCTGGTTAAAGACACCGCTGACCTCCAGACCATCGGGCGCGGCGGCGGCGGTATCGGTGATGATGATCTGTCGGAGGTTGGCGACAAGGGTCACGGTCACGCCATAGATATCCCACGCGACCGTCAAGTCTTCGCCGACGCCGCCGTCCCGGTCGTTGTCGGACTCGAGGAACACCTCGCCGGCCCTGGATTCAATGTCGCCCGTGATGTTCAGAGCACCCGCCGAGGTGACGTGAATGTCGCCATCGCTGATGATGGGCCCCGTGCCGGCCACGCCGCCGGCGGGATTGTTGATGTTCACGCCGAGGTAGCCGTAAGTGGTACCTTCGTTCGCCGTATACGCGCCAGTGGTGCGGACCACCAGGTGGCCGCTGTTGGAGAACATGCCGTAGTTCGCCTCGGGGGCCAGGATGTCGTCCATCGTCAACCCGCCCGTGGTGATAACCTGAATCGTGTCCTCGGCGACCAGGCCCTCGTCCGCGATCGTGACGAGCCCGACGGCATCGATATCGAGGCGGCCCCCGGCGTCGATGACCGTGCCGCCGTTCTGGGCCGTGTTCGCCATGTTGACGACGCCGCCCGAGAAGATCTCGATATCGCCAATACCCGTGGTCGTCAGATCGGCATCTATGGCGGCCGCCCCCAGCGTGACGCCGCCGGCACCAGCATAGATGGCGATGTCGCCGTTGACGGCCCCCAAACCGGCTGCGCCGCCGGTGCCGATATTGACCGTGGCGCCGCCAATGGTCAGGTTGTTGTCGCCGACCACGTCAATGTCGACGTTGGTGGCGAATGTCCCGCCGGCATTGAACGTGGAATCCCCGCCGCTGTTGCTCTGAACAGCGGTGACGGTGATGTTGTTTGAGGCCTGGACGTCGAGTTCGAGGTCGACGTTCAGGTCGCCGTTGACCGTGACGTTGTCGGCGTTGATGAACAGGGCCGTGAGCGGGGTGGTGTTGCCCATGATGCCGGTGGTGACGTCGCCGGTGGCGTCGACGTTGAGGATGTGACCGCCGTTGACCGTATCCGCAACACCGCCAAAGTTGACGTCGCCGAACGTGGTCACTTCGTTCCCGGTGGCGCGAATGCTGATATCGTCGGCCAGAACGATGATGTCGGCGCCACTCAGGTTGATGCCGCCGTCGGCCGTGATCAGGTCGCCCCGGAGTGTGGTTGTGCCGCCGTTGGTGATGGTCAGGCTGTTAGTATTGGTGGCATCGACAGACAGGGCGGCGGTGCCAACGTTGATGGCGAACGTCTGCGCGCCCGCGACGTCGCCGTTGATGGTGACCGGGTCGTTCGATGTGGTGATGGTGACCGCGCCGGTGTCGAGACTGACGGCGCCGTTCAGCGTCGTAGTGCCGTTGGTGATTACCGCGCCGCCGAGTTCAATCGTGTTTGCCGTCACGGACAGCGCGGTGGGCGCGACGCCGGCGCCGACTGTGGTCACGAAGTCGACCTTGCCAGCAAGCGCTTCGGCGACCAGGTTCTGACCACCGCTGACATCGGCGCCAAAGGAAACGTTGCCGGCATCGCTGATCACCGCCGAGGCACCGGTGTCGAGAGTAACGGCAGCGGCAAAAGTGACATTGCCTGCGGCCCCGACGGTGACCCCGGAGAGGGTAGCCGCGTTGTTCACCGCCACGCTCCCGCCGTGCACGGCACCGTTGATGTCAATCGTGGTTCCGGCAAGCGTGACGGCACCGGTGGCGTCAATCGAGCCGATTCCAGCCGCCCCGCTGTCGACCGTGAGCGCGCCGGCAGTGGCCGTCAACGCGAGGGTGCCGGTAGCCAGCGCCCCATCGACATTGACGGACGTCCCTTGAGCGGTCAGGGCGCTGGCGCTGACGTCGCGCAGACCGATCGCATTGGTGTCCACCAGGGTCACGTTGTTGGCGGCGATGACGCTCACGGTGCTGAAGTTGTTGGTAGCCGTATCCAGCGTGATGTCGTTGCCGACGGCAGAAAGCGTGGTCGCGCCAGTCACCACCAGCGCAGTGCCGGCGTTGTCGGTGATCGCACCGCCGGCGGTGATGTTGAGGGCGCCGCTGATGGTGCCGCCGACGTTGGAGACCGCACCCGCGGAATTGAGCACGACGTTACCGGTCGAGTAGACCAGATTGCCGGAAATACTCCCCGCGTCCTCGACGATCAGGTGTTTGAGCGAGGTCCCGCCCAAAGTACCGTTGAACGTCACCGTGCCGGTACCGGCATCAATGGTCAGTCCCTGGCTTCCGGCGCCGGTGGCGTTGACCGCCGCAAAGGTGACGTTGTCGTTGCTGGTCGTAACCTTGACATCCTGCGCCAGCGTCGTAGTGCCGACCAGATTGAAGGTGAGCGCATTGTCCACGGTGATATCGCCATAGAGAGTGTTGGATGTTGCTGCCGAGAGGGTCAGGTTCTCCACATCGACGTCGTCGAGCGTGATGACGCCGCCACCGGGTGCATTCAGGGTGAGTTGGCGGTTGCCACTGATGGTGGTGTTGTCGGTACTGCCGAGGTTGATGGCGCTGTTGTTGTTGGCCGTCAGGGTGACGTCGTTGGTCAACTGGACCTCTGAAACCGCCGACATGTTGATGCCGGTGCCGCTGTTGGAGGCGTCGGTGACGGTGATGGAGCCGTCGAGATAGGCGGTGTTGTCGGTGGTCAGGGTGACGCTGTTGATGTTCCCGGTGGCGAAACCGACGCTGCCGAGATAGATGTCGCCGTGCACCGCACTGATGGCGAGGGCCGCGTCCGAGCCCGTGCCGTCGAATGTGCCGCCGTTGAGTCGGACGTCACCCGCACTGGAAGTAATGTTGAACGCCTGGCCGTCGGCGTTGACGGTAACGTTGATGTCGGTCGCATCGGCGAAATTGATGTCGCCGATGGCAGCGATCGTAACGGCGCCGCTACGGTTGTCAGCGATGGTCGTTGTGCCATCGGCGATCACCGTGATGGCCTGCAGCGGGGTGCCCGCGCCTATGGTACCGAGACTGACAGTACCGCCGGGGCCGGCATTGACGAGCAGTTCGTATTGGCCGTCGAGGTCGTCGCTGACCATGCTGATACTGCCGGTATCGGAGAGGATGGCGACGTTGTTCTCCAGGTCGATATCCAGGCGATTGGCAATGCCGCTGGTCAAGGTGATGCTGCCGTTCGCGATGAGATTGCCGTTCAGGGTCATAGGCGTAGCGCCGACGGCCGCCGCATCCGCGTCGGCGTTGGTGGTAATGGAGATCGTACTGGTGGCGGACTCGACGGCGCCGACGGTGATGTCGTCACCGGTCATGATGATGTCGGTGCCGGCGAGGATGGTGCTGCCGTTGGCCACCAGCAGGTCGTGGCTATCCGTCATGACCGCGCCGGCCCCGACATTGTCGTCGTCGCGCTGGGCGGTGGAACGCGAGTCGGCATACAGCCAGACGTGACCGTCGGCGACGAGGTTGCCGCCGATGTTGATATCACCCTCAGCCACCACCTGAAGGTCCCCGGTCACCGAGACGTTGCCGCCGAGGGTGGCGAACCCGCTGCCGCCCCACACCGCGTTCTCCCCGCTGCTGTCCGCGTAGACCGTGAGATTGCCACCCGCGTCAACATTGCGGCTGATGGTTACGTTCGAGCCATCGACAAGGACGTTACCCCTCGCGGCAATGTTGCCGTCGAGGGTTACCGTCGAGTAGGCATCGATGTCTATGTTCGGACCCGCCGCCGAGAGCGCCGTCATCGTACCGTTAGCGGTCACGGTGCTGCCGGTGGAGTCTATCTTGATTCCCTCCGTCGCGTGGGCCACGGAAGCGGCCTCGGCCTGGAGGCTGCCGGTGGAAATCGCGCCGGTGGCATCGATGTTGATGCCTTCGCGCGCGGTCACGTTACTGACAGCAATGCCGCCGCTCACGGCCGCCAGGATGACCTGGTCGCCAAAGATCGAACCGCTGCCGGTGATGCTGTAGCCGCTGTACGTCTTGATGGTCGTGTCGCCCTCGGCCATGATGTCGCCGCTGATCGCGATATTGCCGAACATCGGCACGCCCCAGTAGTCGACATTGTTCAAGTCGAGACTGACATCGCCGCCGGCATTGATGGTGCCGGCAATGGTCACGGCATCGCCGCCGCCAGTGGCTTCGATGATGCGGATGTTGTCGTCCTGCAGGGCCTTGAGACCAATGATGAGGTCGCCATTGGTGTGGATCGAGCCCAGCGCGCCGAGAGTGAACGAGCCCGTGGTGGTGGCGGCAACACCGGTTTCGAGGTTGAGCAGGCCGCCCTGGGACACCGAACCGTTAATGACCAGGCCCTGGCTGGCGTCCCAGTTGTTGTCCAGTCCGGCGGTGATCGTGGAACCAGCGCCGATGGTAATGACACCGTTGGCGTCGTCGCCGGTGAAGTCGGCGACCAGGTTGACGTCGGTGGCCGCGGAGATGCTGTTGTTCAAGCCGATCCTGATATAAAGGTCGGCGTCAAAAGTCAGACTGCCCGAGCCGTCAATACCGGCGGCGATGATGACATTGTCAGAGGTTTCAATTGCACCGTCGGTGTTGGTGATGATGATGTTACCCAAGGCCGACAAGCTGGTTCCGGGCGGGCCGAAAGCCACTTCATCGCCACCGACGAAGTAGGGGACGCCACCGGAAGATACCGTGATGATGATGTCGTCGCTGGAAATCGCCGTGTAGGTGCCAGTCGTGGCGCCGGCGCCGGCGGCCTCGTTGTTCACGCCGAACTCGTCCTGAGTACCGGCAGCGATATTGACGCCATCGGCGAAGGAATAGGAGCTGCTGATGATGATGTTACCGCCGGTGGACGGGGCCAGTGTCGTGATGGTCGTATTCGTGGGATCGCCCACCGGGAAGGTGATGTTCGTGTTGGCGTGCAGGTTGAAGCCGGCCGGGCCGTGCCAGGTGTCGCCCGCGTCGTTCCGGTTCACGGTACCGTCGCTCGTGAAATAGATGTCAAAGCCGCCCGCGGTACCCAGGGTGATATTGTTTCCGGTCATCGTGATAGCACCGGGAATCGCGCCCTCAGACAGAATGGAGATGTCGGCCCCGCTGCCGTAGGTTCCTGCCGCGTCTTCGGTGACGATCACGTTGCCGGCGCCGTCGGACCCGTCGTCGTTCTCATTATTCCCCGGGGGAGGGGCGGTCACGGTGTTGTCGCCCGCGATGTTCGCCGGGGCGGGCCAGCTCGTCAAGTCCCCCAGTCTCGTCAGATCGGCATCAGCGCTGAAGACGATATTGCCGTCGCCCGAGACATTGGCATAGACTTCGACGTTGTTGGTGGCCAGCAGGGCGATGCTGACAGGGTCAGCGCCGAGCCCGCCCGGAGGCAGAGTGGAGTTCGAAACCGAGCCGTTGGCCTTGAGGCCGGTCGCCGAGACCGACACGCCGTCCCCTGCTTGGTCGATGTAGATGTTGTAGGCGGCCATCAGGATGCCACCGTCGTCCTGGTTCTCGTCATCGGCGATGATGGTGCCGGTGCGGAAGTAGATATTGCCGAGCGCGCCGCCAGTCTGGTTCTGAGCGTTGGCGCGCATGATGATGTCGCGGTCGGCGAGCAGGGAGGGGGTGGTGACGCCGCCGCCGATGATGATGTCGTCCATGGCCCGCATGATGATGTCGCCGCCGGCGTCGATGCCGCGGCCGCCGATATCGATGTTAGTGTCAGCAACGATGTAGACCGTGTCCTTGGTATCCTGGGCCTGGCCGCCGACCGGGTCGCCGATCTCGGCGGTGCCGGTCTGGGTGTACCCGCCGCCCAAGCCGTCGAGGTCCTGGACGATCAGATAAATGTCGTCGGCCTGCAACCCGGTGAACCCGTCGGTGTACAACCGGCCGGCGGTGTGATTGAGCGCAATGGGCGTGGCCAGTACTTGGGCGTGGCTGAACCCGGCCGCGACGTCTTCGCCGATCCAGATGTCGCCGTTGGCCTGCATGTTGACGTCGATTTCCCAGGTGCCGCCGGTGTCGCCGGCGTCGGTGGAGATGACCACGTCACCGCCGTCGGCGTCAAAGGATTCGCCGACAGTCGGGTTAATGTTGCCCGTGCCGGTTTCCTGCAGCAGGATACCAATGTCGCCGCCCGCGGTGCTGAGGTTGCCCGTAGTGCCGATGCTCTGGACCACGATGTCGCCGTTGCCGGTGGTCCTGGCCCAGAAACTGTCGATATAGGTCGCGCTGCCGACATCGCCGTCAATCGTGATGTTGCCGTCGACCGTGGTCATGACCAGTTCATCCTGCCCGCTGGACGGATACCCTACGGTGGGCGAGCCGACGTTGTAGTTGTTCACGGTGCCGGCGATATGGATGTAGGAACTCGCGCCGCCGGGGGTGAGCGTGGTGTTGCCGAGGAGGTACACGTTGGCGAAGTCCATGTCTTCATCGGCGTTCGTGGTAATGGTTCCGCCGAGCCACGTCGTGCCGGCCGTGGACACCACGCCGAGCGGGAAGGAATGAACGTCATCACTGGCGTTACCGAGCGTCACGCCGCCGGTGTTGAGGAAGGTGGTGGCCGTGGTGACCGTAACGTTCTCATTGAATACGACCCGGGTAGGGGTGGCGAATGTGGTGATTGTATTCACGTTGACATCGCCGCCGGTGTCGCCGATAATGGTGGGATCACCAAAGGCGATGACGCCGGGGCCAACGGCGGTGCCGGTCTGCAGTGTAAGCACGCCGATCGTCTCGGTACCGCCGACGTCGCCGTAGATGACCGATATGTCCGGCGTGGTGGCGCCGTTGCCAACGCCAGTGATCAAGGTCAGGTTCTGCAACAGTCCGCCGGCTGCACCGTCGACGGTCCCGGTGATGACAATCTTGCCGGGCGAGGCGTCGCCGGTGCTCAGAGCGAGGGTGCCGGTCGCCTCACTGATGATGACATTGTCCTGGATGGTGATGTCGTTGCCGGTGGTGGTGATCCCGGCCGTGGGGTTGGTAGCGAACGTGGTGGTCGTGGCGCTGTTCAGGGTGATCGACGCGTTGCCGTTGCCCTGGATCAGGTCCTCAACCGTGATCACGCTGGCTCCTGCGGGCGACCGGATAGTGGTCGGATCGTTGAACGTGATCGCCGTGATATCGACGTTTCCCGAGCTGGCGGCCGCACCGATGGTGATCGTGTCCCAGGTGGATCCGGGGCCACTGAAGCGGCCGACTTCTGCGACGTCCAGGTTGAACGCCCCGACCGCAGCGTTGCCGATGCCGATCCCCGACGCCAGGGTGATCGGCTGCAGAAGCAGGTCGCCGATACCGGTGAAACTGCCTCCAGCAATATCAATGGCATCCGTACTGATCGTCGCGGTGTCGATGACAGAGTCGGGCACGGAAATCGTTCCGGTCGATGTGAACGTCGGCGTAGTGATGATCAGGTTCGAGGGGGACGCTCCGACCCCTGAGATGGTCAGACCGCCGGCGATATTGGCCGAAACTGAGGTGACGATATTGATGGCGTTGCCGGTATCGGACGCGGTGATGGAGCCGCCGGGCTGCGCAAAGGTATCAATGTTAACGCCGGAGGCATCGAACGTGCCGGTGGTGATGATGCTGTTCAGGGAGACGGCGCCGGTGATGCCCGTCACGGTGACGTTGTCGATGCCGGCGTTGATGTCGCTGCCGAGGGAAGTGGTCAGGTTCAGTCCGCTAATGGTGATGTTGCCGCTATTCGCGCCATTGGAGTTCAGGCCGCCGGAACCGGTGATGAACACACTGCCGACCCCCGCTGTTGCATCCAGGACGATGGGGTCGTTGTTGGTGACGATGTCGCCGTCGATGGTAATGTCGCCGCTGTTCACCGTGACGTACACCCCGGTACCGGGGCCGGTCGTGGTGATGACCTGACCGACGGCCAGCGTGAAGTTGTTGGCTGCGCCGCTGTTGGCGTCGAGGGTGCCGAGGTTGAGGTCATCGTTGATGGTGATGTTGCCCGTAATGGCATCCAGATTGAGTGTTCCGTTGCCGAGGTTGAGGACGCCGCTCGTGGTGTAGTCGGTGCCGGTGGCGCTGATAGTGGCGGCATAGATTGCGCCCTGGAGGTCGACGACGGCGCCGGTAGTCGTGAGTACGTTGACAGGATTGCCGACGGTGCCGATAGTGCCGGTTACGGTGACATTGCCGGCAGCACCCGCATTCAGTGTAAGCGAGGTCGCCCCGGGCGTGTCCGTGACATTGCCGGTGATGAGGATGTCTTCGCCGGCCACGCCGCCGCTGGTGATGGTCGTGGTGCCACCGTTCATCAGCAGGTCGACGTTGCCGGTCATGGTGACGTCGATGCCGCCGGTATATGTCGTGTTGTTCAGACGGATGGTGGTGCCGGTAATGGCGAGGTTGTCCTGCGCGGTCACGTTGTGGTTGAGCGTGGCGGTGCCACCGGCGACGTCGAGGGTGACGTCATTGCCGCCGGCGGGGTTGAGGGCGGCGTTGGCGGAGAGGGTCAACGTCGTATCGGCGTGCAGGGTGATGTTCCCGGTGACGGTGTTGAGGTCAGCGGTGGAGATGGTGTTGGCGGCACCCACGGTATCGAGGATGAGTGTGGTCGGGGCCTCCGCGTCATACATGGTGAAGTTGTTGACGTTGGTGAGGGTGACGGCCGGATCGATGCGCAGCGACCCGCCGCCCGCGGCGTTCATATCGACGTGGAGCTGGAGGTCGCCGCCGCCGGTGTTGATGGTCGAGGCAACGCCGGTTGCGATGGAGATGCTGTCGCCGTAAAGGACGATGTTCTGGATGCCTGCGGAAGAGTTGAGAGTCGCCCCGCCTGCGGCACCGATGGTCAGGTCGCCAGTCCCATTCGTTTCGCTATCGGCATGAAGAGTGATGACGCCGGCGGTCGCGGTGAGCGTGGCGTTGTCGACGCTGATGTTGCCGTCGGCGTTGATGGTCATGGTGGTGGCGGCGGTGAGATTCCTGTCAATATCGACAAACCCGGTAATGTCGTTGCCGCCGCCGATGACGAAGGTGCCGCCGCTGGTGAGGGTCCCGGCCCCGGCGGACATGGTCACGTTCACCGGGTTGTCGATGGTGATGTTGCCGGTGCCGGTGGACATGGCGGTGCTGCCGCCGAGAGTCACGTTCCCGGCATTGTTATTGTTGGCGTCGGCGTTGATGTCGATCCCGCCCGCGCCGGTCGTCTGCAGCGTTGAGGCGAACCCGGCGTTGCCGGCGGTCACATTCTCACCGGTGAGCGTGATATCGGCGCCAACGGCGCGGACACTGGCTACGGCGGTGCCGCCGATGGTCAGGTCGCCAACGCCGTCCGCAGTCCCGGAGTTGGCAACAAGCGAGAGTGCCGTGGCCGCACCGGTCGTCTGGACCGTGGCATCGACCGTGATGCTGTCGATGGCCTTGATATCGATGGCTCCGCTGGTAATGACGTTGCTGTTGATATCGACAGTGGTCGGCGGCGTATCGATGGTGACACCGCCGGACCCGACGGTCAGCGCGCCGCTGATGGTGACCGTACCGCCGGTGGCATTGATATCGAATGCGCCGGTGCCCTGCGGCGTCCCGACGCCGCCCTGGCCGAGGGTGACGGTCTGACTAGTGGTCACGTCGCGGCTGCCCACATTGAGAGTGAGGTTAAGGTTGTCCGCAAAGATGCTGGCGTTGTTGATGAACTGGACGCCAGGGTTCGTGGCCTGCGAGACTAACGTGAGGGTGCCGGTAATGTTGGCGGTGTTCACCGCCGTGACGTTGTCGACCGTGATCGTCGAGTTGGTGGCGTCACCGATGGTCAGTCCTGTGGCCGTGATATTCTGCAGTTCGGCGCCGCTGATCGTGAGGCCGCCGGCGGTCGCTCCCACGCCGATCGTGCCACCATCGGAGACGAGGATGGTCGTAGCGCCAGCGCCGCTGTTGATGAAACCGGTCAAGGTCATATCGTTCGCGGTCAGGGTGATACTCTGGCCGGCGGTGCTGACGGTGGCCCCGCCCGCGACGGTGAGGGTGCCGACGCCATTGGGACCGTTATCATCGGCACTGAGCGATATGGTGCCGGTGCCGTCCGCCGTGACGTTGGCGTTTACATCGATGTTGTTGCCGGCCTGGAGGACCAAACTGACATTGATGTCTCCCGTCGCGGTAGCGAGGACGAAGTTGTTCGTTACCGTTATGTCGTTGGTTGCCTGGAAGGTGATGGTCTGGCCTGCATTGACGCCCAGAAGGACTCCCCCGAGACCATCCACCTCGAACGTTGAGTTGAGACCCGCGTCATCCAGAAAGGCTTCCGTAACATCGCCCGCGGGAACGAATCCGGTGACGTTCGCGTCAGGGCCAGCGGTGGTAAACGTGATATTCAGCGGGTCGAACAACACGTCGCCAGTGCGGATCGTGCCGCTATCCACGTTCAGCGCTTGACCGGACACTTCCACAAACCCATCGTCAGTCCCGCCGGTCGTATCGATCACGGCGCCCTGGTACATGACGGTGCCCTCGGCCATCTCACCGTTGGGCCCAGGCGGGTTAATGCGCACTTCACCACCCCCCCTGGCCTCGATCAAACTGCCGGGCATCAACACGGTCCTGCCGACTGACCTGACAAACACCGCACCGCCGTCGCCATTCTCCCCGGCGTTGGCAAGGATGGCGCCGACATTGCCGACACGGTCGCCCGCGATGGAAACCACACCGCCGGTGGTGGCGCCGGAGGCGTCGACGGTGCCGCGGACGACGGCGTCGCCTTGCGCGGCAAGGTTGACCTGGCCGCCCTGGCCTTGCGTGCCGACGGCGGTGATGTTGCCGTCCTGGTCGACTTGGAACCCGGTCATGCTGACCTGGCCGCCGGTCGCGCCGCGCGCGTCTATAGTACCTACATTGCGGACTCCGCCGCCCTGCGCGGCGAGATTGACGGCGCCGCCCTGCCCGGCGGTGCCGGTCGCAATGATGGTGCCGTTCTGGTCGACCTGGAACCCGCTCATGTTGACCTGGCTGCCGGCGATGTCGGCGGCGTTGATGACGCCGTCGTTCTTGACGTTGCCGAGGTAGCCGGAGATATCGACGGTGAGCTTGCCGTTCGCGAGGTAGCCGAAGTCGACGATGGAACCGGCGGCCATGGCGACGTTCGGCGCGTTGATGGTGCCGCGGTTCTCGACGTTCTTGGCGATCAGGGCCACGGCGGCGGCATTGATGCTGCCGGCGTTGATAACCCCGGCTTGGCTGTCGCCCTCGAAGTGGAGCTTGCCGGCGAGGAAGTCGCTGTCGGAAATACCGAGCGTGGAGGCGATCAGGCGCGCGACGTCGACAACCGCGCCTTCACCGAAGTAGACACCGTTCGGGTTGACGAGGTAGAAGATGCCGTTGGCCTGCAGCATGCCGAGGATCTGGGTCGGATCGCCGCCGACGACGCGGCTGAGCATGGCGGCATTGGCCGACGGCTGGTTCACAAACACGCCGTAGCCCGCGCCAATGTTGAACGACTCCCAGTTGACGATCGCCTGCTGGCTCGCCTGCTGGATGTTCATGGCGTTGCCAACGGCGTTGAAGTCAACCTGGCCGTTGACGACGTTGGCGCCGGTCGGCAGCGGTGGCCCGGCAAAACTGTACGTGGGAAGGAAGAACATATTGAAGCTGACGTACACCGACATGGCTTTCAGGAGCAAGCCGTGGCGTCTGCGCAGGGGGAGTCGCATAGTGTGGTTCTTTCTGCTGCCGTGCGTGGATCGATCCGAGTCGGCCGTCAGACGGCGGAGCAATGTCGCGATTTTGCCCGTCATGGTTGGCTCTCCTCGCTCAGAAACCTGGGGGGCTCAGGCTGCAGGAGGGTAGGCTGTAGGCAAACAGATCCAAGGCATAAGCTCGCGGGTTCCAGATCGGGTTGCGAGACGGCCCAACAGCCGTCTCGTTCAACCGTTCCAAAGTTCGCGAGATCATGCATCGTGTCTTGCCTACAGTCTACAGCCTATCCACCTACAGCCTATCCGATTACTTCATGAGGACAACACGACCACGCTGCCGACCCGGTTCGCGGGCGGCAGAAACGGCTGAGTTGTCCTGCTTTTCTCGGGTCGTCAGCCCTACCTGTCACGCCATCACCCGAACGGGTGACAACGCACGGGGCGTACCGTGTCTATCGAATATGAAACGCACCTTAGGCGCGTGCATATGTAACTATCGAACGTCGGCGGCCACTGTTTCGGCGCCAGTGGCTCGGCGCGTCCCGCGCCGAGGCGGGATACGCCGGCCGGTCCCCGGCCGAGGGCCTCGGGCCGGGACGGCCCCGAGCACTCTGCTGCGGTCCCGGAGGTCCCGCGCCACTGGTCCCGCGCCACTGCCCCACACTAGAACAACAACTTCAGCGACAGATGCGCGCGGCCGGAGTGGGACGACTCCTCGGTCTCGGTGAACGGGAATCCCATGTCCAGCTTGATCTGGGTGAACTCCGTGCACGCGAATCGGAATCCGAAGCCGCCGCTGTTCATGTCCACGTACCTGTCGCTGCCGGCCATGTCGCCGTTGCGCTGGACGCGTCCGGCGTCCACGAACAGGACAAACTGCAGGCCGTGGTACTTCCAGTTCCCAATGCCCTGGTTCATCTCATCCGGCGACCGAACGAGGCCGGGAATGAAATTGCCCCAGAGCGGGAGACGCAGTTCAAGTGACCCGATAACACCGGACTCGCCCTGGACTTCGCTTTCGGCATAGCCCCGGACGCTGTTGACTCCGCCCATGGGCATTTGCACCGCACCGATGAGGTTGTCGCTGCTGTACTGGCTGTCCAATCGCAGGAAGAGCGTACTCCGGCCCAGCCAACTCCCCGGCGTCGGCGCCAGCTTCTGGAACCGCGCGAACTGCAGTTTGTCGACGGTGAACGTGGCGTCGGAGTCGGCGCGGCTCTCGGTAAAGTCGTCCTGACTGGAGCTGCCGAAGCGCCCGGAGGAGTTGAACATCTTCGAGTACGACGCGAAATTGCGGCCCATGAACCGGTCGAACTCGCGGTCGGAGTAGCCCAGGGAGAACTTGAACAGGCTCAAGTCGATCTTGGTATCCTGGTAGTCGAGAGTGGCCAGATCGACAGCCGACTGGGTCTCCTGATAGGTCCAGCCCACGGTGGCGTCAACATCGTACGTCTTGGTGCGGTGGAGGACGCGGCCGAGACTAAGCCCGCCGAAGTAGCCGCGCCCGCTCACGTCCAGTTCCGGCGCAACGTCCTTGATGTCCGACTCGGAATAGCCGCCGAACAGGCCGATGTTGTTCACGTCCCAGAACGGCAGGGTGTAGCTGCCCGACATGACGTTGACTTCATCGGTCGCCTGCGGGTTGGTGAGCCAGCCGAGGGTGAGTGCGTCGTCGTGCTTGGTGAGGTTGAGGTGCTGCAGGGTGGTGCGCAGACGCCACTCGCCGGTCTCGGGCTTGGTCGCCGTGTTGGTCAGTTCAACCGCGCCGTGGATCGGCATCGTGTCCTTAACCATGAGGTCGGCATCGATGACCGTGCGTCCGTCGCGCACGACCGTCTTCAGCTTAGTGTCGACCTTCAGGTCCGGGCGGCTGGTCAGGTCGAACAGGTCGCGGTGGATGCGCGCGTAGTCGAACCGGTCATTGTCGCGGTGGCTGATGGCGCGGATAAGCTGCTGCGCACTGTAGTAGCGATTGCCGGCCACGGTGACACTGCCCAGCGGGCCGCAGTCGATCTGCGCGAGGAAGATGCCGTGCGCCCAGACCTGGGGCGGAAAACGGACCTTGGCAAACACGTACCCGTCCTGCTGCAGCGCCTGCGTGAGCTTGACGCGGAACTCGTTGATCTCCGTCAGGGTGACCGGGTTGAACGTGATGTGGTCCGCCCACTTCTTCCACGCATCGAGGGGCTCAACCATTTCCTTGTCGCCGCTGAGCATGGTGCCAAAGAACTGCAGCTTCTGCTCCGCCTCGGGCTGCGCGGGCGCTCCGGTGGCGCCGGGGACTTGAATCTTTTCGCCGCCCAGGAGCGTCACCGGTTCGCGGGGAGGCGGCGCCGGCGCCCACTGAACCGCGTCGCTCCTGGCCGCGTCGGGCGCAGCCGCCGGTGCGGCGGAC